>ONLQ01000014.1 GCA_900318665.1 uncultured Bacteroidales bacterium
ACGAAATGTTGTCGGTAATCTGATAGGACGCACCGGGCACAATACCAAAACGCATTGCCATAAGGTCATATTTCTCCATATCAATCCACTCGCCATTATCGTCGATACCATTCTTTTCGCTACCAACGGCAAAATTGCCTTGGAATTCGAAGAAGATTCTGATATCGCCATAACTCACAACATTATAGCGGAAGTACAAACCACCGCCATAGGTTGCGGTAGTAGTACGGTCGTCGGTATGGTGTTCCTCACCAGTGGTTGCAAGTGCGTAGGTTGCCAAAGTATGTTCCTTTTGACTTGCATATTCAAAAAACGCGCCAACGCTCATAGCGTCATTCAAACGGAAACCAACGGTCGGCATAATGTTGAACGATGACTTATAGGTAATCGCATTGTCATCCACTTTTGTTCCACCTACCTTAGTAGTATGTCCAGGGATGCCGAAACTGCCGCCGAGGCCGATTTCAAATTGTGCGCTGGCTGCCATGGTGGTCAGCACTGCTGCAAGAAGTAATAATGCTTTTTTCATACTTTTTTAGATTAGTTGTTTCTTTTTACGAAAGGCAAAGGTATATCTTTTTTTTCAAATAAACAAAAAAAGAAACATTTTGCGTACCTTTGCAATGCTTTTCACCATTGGGGCGAAAAGCCATATTGCAAACAAAACCAAACCATCACAATGCGCCACCATAACTTCATAGATCGTGACAAACTTTACGGACTTTTGGACAACAACGCTCCCTCTGAAAGCCTGCTAAACGACATTTTAAACAAGGCACGCCGACTGAAAGGCCTTGACCTGAACGACGTGGCCCACCTGCTCTGCGTGGAAGACGAGGCAGGCATCGGCAAGATTCTCGACACCGCCCACTACTGCAAGGAAGAGATTTACGGCAAAAGGCTCGTTTTCTTCGCACCTATATATACAGGAAACGCCTGTGTGAACAACTGCGTGTATTGCGGCTTCCGCAAGGACAACCTGCAGTTGAAGCGCAAGGTGCTGACTATGGACGAGATAGAGCAAGAGACCATACAACTGCTTCGCATGGGACACAAACGCGCCCTGCTCATCTGCGGCGAGAGCCGTCGCAACGACACCACCTATATGACCGAGGCGATACGTCGCACCTATGCCGCTCGCGACGAGAAAGGCAGCCGCATACGCCGTATAAACGTGGAACTGGCGCCTATGGAGGTTGAGGATTTCGCACGCCTCAAAGCCGAGCAGATTGGCACCTACGTCTGTTTCCAAGAGACCTACGACCCCGTGGCCTACAAGGAATTCCACCCCACAGGCACACCCAAAGCCGACTACCTGTACCGACTTACGGTGATGGACCGCGCGCAGGAAGGCGGCATCAACGACGTGGGGCTTGGCGTACTGTTCGGACTGGTGGACTACCGCTTTGAGATTCTCGCACTGATGGAGCACGCACGCCATCTGGAAGAGGACTACGGCTGCGGACCGCACACAGTGTCGTTCCCGCGCATCGAGCCTGCCGAAGGGACACCTTTCAGCCTGCCAGAGAATATCCCCCACCCTGTGAGCGACAAGGATTTTATGAAAATCATCGCCATAATCCGTATCGCAATGCCATATACCGGCATCATCATTTCGACACGCGAAAGCCCTGCCATGCGCGACAAACTGATAGAATACGGAGTGAGCCAGATAAGTGCCGCCAGCGAGACCAACCCCGGCGGCTATGAGGACCGCAGCACCGGCGCACAGTTCACCCTCGGCGACCACCGCTCGCTGGACGAGGTGATAAGCATAATGATAGACAAAGGCTACATCCCTTCATTCTGCACAGGTTGCTACCGCAAAGGGCGCGTGGGTGCCGACTTTATGGACCTCGCAAAGCCAGGTCTTATCAAAGAGTTCTGCAAGCCTAACGCCATGTTCACCTTCCGTGAGTATTTGGAAGACTACGCATCGCCCGCCACCAAGGAGAAAGGCTTGCGCCTGCTGAAAGAACTGACCTCGAGTTTTGAGAAAGAGGCCACACGGGAAAAGGTTGCCGACACTCTTGAAAAGATAGGACAAGGGCAGAGGGATTTGTATTTTTAGTGAACTGTAATCTGTGACCAGAGTTCTGTAACCTGTTTACTTGATTGGTGGTAAAATAATAGGCGGCGTATGGGTTTCTATGCGCCGCCTGTTTTGTTGTTGTTTTGTCTTTTATTTCAGAAGGTTGCCGAGGATGCCTCTTGCCAATTCACGCGTCACGGTGCGTGTGGCGGCAGAGGTAGTGTTTCTCACCATTTTCTGCCCCACGGAAGTGCGCGACTTGGTTTTCTTGCCTACCATGGCATCGCTCAATGCGCTACCTGCGGCAGTGGCAGCCGTGGCCGTTACTGCCGTCAATGTGGCTTTGAGAATTTTGGACAGCAGGCCGGGCTTTGCCTTCTGCTTGGCAGCCTCTTTTTCCTGCTCGGCAAGGGCTTTCTGCTCCGCCATGGCGACTGCCCGTTCCTCGCTTTCCTTTAGCAGCACCTCGAAGGCACTCTCACGGTCAATGGGTGTGTCGTATTTGCCATAGATGCGGCTCTGCTTTATGGCATCGACACGCTGGCCCTCGCTTATAGCACCTATTTGCGACAAGGGGAACACGACCTTGGCACGCTGCACCACGCAAGGGGCTCCCTTGTCATCGAGAAAACTGACAAGTGCCTCGCCTGTCTCGAGATTCATGATGGCCTCGTCGGTCTTGAATGCCGGATTGGCACGGAATGTCTCGGCGGCTGCACGCACGGCTTTCTGGTCCTTGGGCGTGTAGGCTCGCAGAGCATGCTGAACACGGTTGCCCAACTGACCGAGGATGCTGTCGGGAATGTCGGTTGGATTCTGGGTGACGAAATAGATGCCGACGCCTTTGCTGCGGATTAGACGTATAACCTGTTCAATCTTATCGACCAACGCTTTAGAGGTGTCGTCGAAAAGCATGTGTGCCTCGTCGAAAAAGAACACAAGTTTCGGCAAGTCCATATCGCCAACCTCTGGCAGAGTGGAATAGAGTTCGGAGAGGAGCCACAGCAGGAAGGTGCTGTACAGTTTGGGCTGCATCATCAACTTGTCGGCAGCCAGCACACTCATCACACCCTTGCCCTGCTCGGTCTGCAGGAGGTCGTAGATGTCGAAAGAGGGCTCGCCGAAGAACTTGTCGGCGCCCTGTGTCTCGAGTTGCAAAAGTGAGCGCTGTATGGCGCCGATGGTGGCAGTAGAGATGTTGCCATACTGCGTGGTATATTCCTTGGCGTGCTGCGACACATAGTCAAGCATAGAGCGGAGGTCTTTGACATCGAGCAGCAAGAGTCCACGCTCGTCGGCAATGCGGAACACGATATTAAGCACGCCATCCTGCGTGTCGTTGAGCCCCATGAGGCGCGACAGCAGTTGCGGTCCCATCTGCGACACGGTGGCACGAATGGGGTGTCCCTGCTCGCCATAGACATCATAAAAACGCACGGGGCACGGCTGAAACTGCGGGTCGCTGATGCCGAATTCCGCCATACGCTTCTCAATAAAGCCGCTAATCTTACCCGTCTGACTTATGCCCGAAAGGTCGCCTTTCATGTCGGCCATGAAGCAAGGCACACCAGCCTGGCAGAAAGTCTCGGCCATGACCTGCAAGGTTACGGTCTTGCCTGTACCCGTGGCACCTGCTATAAGGCCATGACGGTTGGCCATTTTGCCTTCGATGGATAATGCGCCATCAGCACAATGGGCTATATACAATCCGTGTTCTTTGTCGTACATGTTTGCGTGTGTTTAGTTGTTACCTCTTTCCAACATCTTTTCCAACTCATCCACTAAATTGTCGGAGCCTTGGAAAATCTCGCTTATTCGGGTGGCTACCATATAGGCCGGAGTGGTGATGACCTTGTTCTCGCTATCGACACAAACCTCGCCAGGCTCGCAAACCTCGTGGACTGCGCCAAAACCCGCGGCTATGCGGCTGGCCTGGCACTCATGTCCAAGGGTTAGATGCACGCCATAGCGTCCCAAAACCTTCGCCACCACGATAGGGGCTATGCACTCGGCGCAAACAGGTTTGTGGGCTCGATAGGTTTCGAGAATGGCATCTATAACACCATCTATGATTGTCATGTGCGGACCATCGAAAGCATAGGTACTCAGGTTGCGGGCGGCCCCCATACCACCGGGCAGAGCAAGGGCATCGTAGTCGGCGGCACGATACTGGTCGAGGGGTTTTATATTACCTCGCGCTATGCGTGCCGACTCCTCGTAGATGTCGCGCTGCTCGATATCGACTAATGAGCCTTCCTCAGCATCGTCATCCTCAGTCGGACGGTCGTCAACATGGCTCACCACTTCAAAAAGTCCTTCGGGAGCAAAGCACTGATACTGCCAGCCCTTACGGTCTATTGCCAACATTAGAGAGAGAGTTTCCTGCAACTCGCTACCATCGCGGTTGCCACATCCAGAAAGTATGATTGCTATATTTTTCATTTTAGGGAATTTGTGAACTGGAATCTGAGACCTGTATTCTGACTACTGATTACAGATAGCGGATTTCATTCTTTTACGTTATACACCGAAGAATAGATTTGCTGGCGGACCTCGTTGAACTCGTCATCGTCGAGTAGCAACTTTGACATTATTATCATAGGGATACGAGTGTCATCGCCATAATATGACGGCTGGCTGTAGGGCTGCGGATTCTGCACGAAGCCCATGCTGGCATAAAACTCTATGCGATGGTCGGACATCTCGTCGTGCGATGGCTCGACCTCAAGCACCACTTGATTGGTCTGCTGCGACATAAAGTTGAGGAACACCGCTTTGCCGAGACCCTGGTTGCGCAGTTCTTCGGCAATAGCGAAATGCTCGATATATGTAAACTCTGGAAACTCCCAGTAGGAAAGGATTCCTATTGGCTCATCGTCGCCCTCGGTTGTGGCCACGAGAAAATGAAAATACTTGCTGTCTCTTTTCTTTAACCTCCCAAAAGGAGGTCGTTCTTCCTCTGGAAATGCCGACTCGAAGAGTTCCTTGGCAAAATGAGGATGGTCGCTGTCAGCGATAGGTGTAAAGGTAATCATCTATTATCTTTGTGTTTTATTGTCGGTTAATGCGATGCTGTGTTAGTCGAAGAAAGAGAAATTGTTAAGATTGACACGTAGCGACACCACATGCTGCATTGCAAAAGCGTCGCTCTCGTTATATTGTTTATATACAGTCTTGGTGTAATAGCAGGTGTAGCCTATGTCGGCACTGCCAACGCCCGAGATGGCGTAACTTAATGCCACGCCACCAAGCGCGCCATAGCCTATGCCGCCCTGGTTGATGTATTCGTAGGTACCCACCCCAGCATAGAGGTTGTCGGTGCCCCAGATATCGAGGATGCTATAATCATGGCCACCAATCTGCATAAAATGCTCCTTGACCTTGGTGTTGTTGAAATTGAAACCCGCCGAGAGTTCCAATTCCAATCCACCGCCAAGGGCGAAACGCTTGAGGACTGCGAAGTCGATATATATACGGTTTTCGCGGCCAACCATGTTGCAATTGATATACTGGCCCTGATTGGTGAGCACCGTGGCGCTGGCGGTGTTGTTGATATGAAACACGCCGGAGGCTGTAAGCGTACTATAGTCGAAGCGCAACAGCCAGCCGAGGCCGTTGTCGTAGTCGTAGCGAAAGCCCATGCCTATCTGATATGTCAGTTTATAGTACATATCGGGATAGTCGGCAAGGGTTATCTGGCTGTAGTTGTCCACGCCTTGCAGATAGCCTTGATTCTTAAGACTGCCCCAAATCTGCTCGCCATAGGCCTGGCTGTGAAGCACGCGACTGATGGTATTGGGACGGCCGTCGCGGCCATCGTAGAAATTAGCCTGTTTGGCGTTGGGAATAAGCAGTCCGCCATCGACAAAAGCCGACAGACCGCTAAGTCCGTAGCGAGTGGGCACCTTTGAGGCCGAAGCCGACAGCAGGAAAAAGACAAAAAGAAAGAACAGGCCTCCGCGCAGAACGGAAGGCATCGATATGCGGACTATGCCGCAACGACTCGGAGGGTCATCCTTCGACAAACCGCTCCCCTCCTCCATAAAGGAGGTTTCGGCAGGATATGTCAATGAATGGCGATGGCTCATATTTTTGTAGGGTTATAAGGATTCTGACTGACTGCGTATGATAGACTCCAAAATCTGCCGTGCACGCAAAAGGTGGACCTTGACGGTGCCCATAGGCAGTTGCAACTGGTCGGCAATCTCCTCGTAAGAGAGTTCGTCGAAATAGCGCATCTCTATCACGCGGCGATAACTGGGCTTGAGTTGCGAGACCACGTCGCGCAGACGGCCAATACGCTGCGCGGCAATAAGTTCCTCTTCGGGAGTGCGGTTGGACGAAGGCACCGGCAGTTCGAAAGTCTCATCGTTATTGGTCGGCGATACCGCCGACAGCGACTCCGTCTCTACGCGACGTTTGCGGAGGCGCATACGGTCGCGGAGGTTGTTGGTGCCAATGGCAAAAAGCCATGTGCTGAAAGCATTGGTTGGAGAATAGAGTTGCAGTTGGAAGAAAGCCTTGCCGAAGGTCTCCATGGTAAGGTCGTCGGCTTCTGCCGAATCCTTAAAGGCCTGGAAAAACATCTGATAGAGAGCGTCCTTATAGAAGGACATCAGAGTGGCATAGGCTTTTTCGTCACCATGGTCGCGAGCAGCGCATACCAGTTTGTAGTCGCGCTTGGCTTTATCGGTTTTGAGGTTGTTCTCGGACATGGACTGCTTGATGGCAATGCCTTATTAAGGGTTACACCTTTTAGGATGTAACGTAATAATAGCCAAAATAGTATCTGCAACCAAGAAATAAAGTTCAAGCAAAGGCGAAAACCAGTGATAGTTGCGCAGCGAAAAACGCTTCTGGGCAAGCATCACGCAGACAATCTGCCACACCAGTTTGACGAGCAGCAGCAGCGAGGGTATCAGCCACGGCACCGAAGGCAGAAAGAACATATAGATGCAAGCGGCATAGAATAGCACCAGCATGAGCGGGCGCATGGCTATGCGGAGACGCTGGAAGAAGGAATAGTAGCAACGAGTGGAGATGCGCTGGCGGCGGTGATAGTGCCACGAGCCGAACGTGGTTGCGGCCTCTTTCTTGACAAGCGCATCGTCGTTCAGCACGACGGCGGTGTTACCCTTGTGGCTGTTGCGATTGACGAAAATGTCGTCGCTACCCTCTGGCTCGGTATAGTGGCGGCTGAAGCCATCGTTCTCGAAAAAGAACGAGCGACGATAGGAGAGGTTGCTTCCCATGCCCGTATAAGCCTTGCCCGATGCGGCAACAGCAAGCATCTGGGCATTGCGCACAAGATTCTCATACTGCTGCAAGGCTCCAAGCAGACCCGGCTTGGTGTCGAGCACCGTGGGGGCTATGACCATCTTGGTGGAGTCATTCTTATAAGCCGACACGATGGCGTTGAGCCATTGGAATCCGAGCGGCTCGCAGTCAACATCGGTAAGAACGAGCACGTCGTTTTTTGCCGACTGGATGCCAATGGCAAGCGGGAACTTCTTGCCCTGAAAGAAATTGACATCGTTCTTGATAGGCACACGGCGCAAGCCGGGGAACGCGGGTTCGCACAACTGCAGGACAAAGCCCGTGTCGTCCTGCGACTTATAGTCAACCACGACAATTTCGTAGTTGGGATAGTTCTGCGACATAATGCAGGCAAGGTGCTGACGCAGTTTCTCGGCACCATTGTGGGCCACAATGACCACCGTCACGGGCAAATTAGGATTGTCGGCATACGGAGCCGCAGCATTATCCTCTCCTTTTTTAGACTTTTTGCCAGTACGCATAACCCCCATTTTCATGAAGGTAAGGCCATAACTCAACATAAGATAGAGGAAAGCCAGCGTAGCAACAATCAATACGGCAAGCGCATAATAATCAGTCAATAGATGTGCAAAATCCATTTCTTTCAAGACAATTGTATGGAATTGCAAAAATAGCATTTTGCCCCGATATATAAATATGTTGATAAATGTTTTTATTAACAATCGCCACAACGCCCTGTGAATAGCATTGCGCGAGGGTGTGACGGATGTAAATTTGAGCAATTAAGATGCTGATGCCGTGCCTGTCGGCAATAAAAGAGAGCAGAGAACGAAATAATATGTACTTTTGCATCACGACAAAAGACCATAGACATCGGGTAAACTCCTATTTTTGAAATGACTAACGACAAAAACCGTTTTCAACTGCAAAGCACTTGTGGCAACGCCCGCGCCGCCATGCTCCACACCGACCACGGCGACATACCAACCCCTATCTTTATGCCCGTAGGCACCGCTGGCAGCGTGAAAGCGGTACACCAGCGCGAACTGCGCGAGGAGATTGACGCCAAAATCATCCTCGGAAACACCTACCATCTCTATCTGCGTCCCGGCATGGACATTCTGCGTGCCGCCGGCGGACTGCACAAATTCAACGGCTGGGAGCGTCCGTTGCTCACCGACAGTGGCGGATTTCAGGTGTTTTCGCTTGCCGACAGCCGCAAGATAAAGGAGGAAGGCTGCACATTCCGCAGCCATATCGACGGCTCTAAACATCTCTTCACGCCCGAAAACGTGATGGACATTCAGCGCATTATCGGTGCCGACATCATGATGGCGTTCGACGAGTGCTGCCCCGGCGACGCCGACTACCGCTATGCCCGTCAGTCGATGGAACTGACCCATCGCTGGCTCGACCGCTGCGTGAAACGCTTCGACGAGACCGCTCCCCTCTACGGCCACCACCAGATGCTGTTCCCTATAGTGCAAGGTTGCCAATACGAGGACCTGCGCCGCATATCGGCCGAATATATCGCATCGAAAAACGCCGAGGGCTGCGCCATTGGCGGCCTGGCCGTGGGCGAACCCACCGAGGTGATGTACCGCATGATAGAGGTGGTGAACGAGATACTGCCCGCCGACCGTCCTCGCTACCTCATGGGCGTTGGCACGCCACAGAACCTGCTCGAGGCCATAGAGCGCGGCGTCGATATGTTCGACTGCGTAATGCCTACCCGCAACGGGCGCAACGGGCTGCTCTTCACTGCCCACGGCACTATCAACATCAAGAACAAGAAATGGGAGGACTGCTTCTCCCCTATTGCCGACCTCGCATGGGACGGCATCGACAACCCTCATGTCCCCGAGGCCGACCGCGTCTATTCCCTGGCCTATCTGCACCACCTAATCCGTGCCGAGGAGTTGCTGGGGCTACAAATCTGCTCTATCCATAATCTTGCTTTCTATCTGTGGCTGGTATCTACCGCCCGCGCAAGGATTATCGACGGCACTTTCCCGCAGTGGAAAGCCGCGATGTTAGACGAATTAGGCCGCCGGCTTTAGGACCGGAGCGCGGGCGGGACGCCCGCAATAGGGAGCGCAGGCGTCCTCGCCTGCATGCGGGCGAAGACGCCCGCGCTCCAAAGAAAACGCCCGCCAATTTAGGAGCAAAAAACACCCAAGGCAGCCGAATGGCTGCCTTGGGTGTAGGACCGCGGGCGTCCTCGCCCGCGTTACCTGTTAGAAGTACGTCTTGTTCTTGCCTATGCCGTAGTGGTAGGCTATGCGTAGGCCGAACTCGTAGTAGCCAATCTTCTCTACCATGCTGGTGGAGGAGGGCTGCGAGGTCCACACGCGGCGGTTGCTGTTGAGGTTGAAGGCGTTCAACTCGCCATTGGGCTTGCTGTCCACAACGGCGTAGCGGCCATAGACCCCAAGTGAGATGGCGTTGCGCTCGTCCAGCCTGAACTTATAGCCTGCTTCGGCAGCCAGCAGCACATAGAACGGCCATGCGGCATCGGTGCTCTGGAACGTGGTGCTCGACCTCGTGTCTTGCAGGCTTACCGGCACGTTAGGCAGCGAGATGCCCATCGTGGGGAGGCCCGTAATCTCGTAGGAGGTTCCCTCGTAGTAGAACGAGGCGTAGTTGGTCATAGCCACGATCGCCGACACGCCGAGGTTTAAATAGATGTTGTCGATATCCAGTGCGAGGCGCACGGGGATTTCGACATACGACATAGTACGCGTCTCGCTTACCTCGTTTGCCTTGCCAAGCATCTCGACGAGGGTGTTGGCGGGCGAGCCGAGGGCGCTGCCGCTGTTCGTCAGCGACAGCGGGCCGCTGAAACTGGTGGCGTAGTTCGTACATTCGTGGACGGAATTCATGTAGGTCATCTTCAGACCGGCGGTAACACCCACCTTCTCGCTAAACCAGTAGGTGTAGTCGGCACCGAGACCTATGGCGTAACCTATTTTATTGTTCCATTCGGCATCGCCGCCCGCATAGGTCATAGCGGCCATTCCGGGTCCGTAGAGCGAGACTGTCACATCCTGATAGGGCTTCTCTGTCGGAGCCATGGTATTTGCCGTATTCTGAGCCTTCAGCGAACCCACACCCATAAGCGCAACGACCAACGAAGTTAATATGATTTGCTTTTTGTTCATTGTCTCTCAAATTTTAGAGTTCTTTAATAGAGGTCCGTGGAAGCCTGTCAGTGAGCGACAGGCTTCCATAGACTCTCGTTTCTTTTATCTTACCACGAGTTTACGTGTTGCCATTCTGCCATCGGACAGGACTATACGCACGGTGTAGATGCCGGAGGGCAATGTTGAAGTCTGGATTTCGAATGTTGAATTCTGAACTCCAAATTCAAGCACCTTGCGTCCTTGAGCGTCAAAGACTGTGGCGGTAGCGCCTTGCAGGTTGGCAGCACCGTTGACGGTGATGTTCGCCTTGTTGCCGTGCATTACGGGGTTGGGTGCCACGGTGAGGGTGATAGCCTCCACGTCGTCGATGCCAGTAGTACCCACGCAAATCTCGTTACTCGTAGCCCAATACTGGTGCTCTTCGTCGGTAGAGATTTCGAGGTGGTAGCAGCCGTTGAGGATGGTGCCTTCCTCGGAGTAGGAATCCATGTCGATGCCTTCGCTAACGATGGCGCCGTCCTTATACCAGCGGTAGAAGATGTAGTCGATATGGCCGGTGTCGCCCTCGAAGTGGTCAATTGTAAGAGCCACATCCATCAGGTTGTAGATGACAGGCAGCGGGGTGGTGTGAGGCAGCACGGCCAGCACCAGGGTGATGTTGCTGTCGCAGTGCAGCACGGTCTCGATGGTGAGGGTGTCGGTGGTGTTCTCGGTGTAGTAGTTGTCGAGGAAGGTGAAGCCGCCCGAAGCCTGACGATAGATGGTGGTGTCGTGGTGGTAGTTGATGGTGAGGTGGAGAGTTACGGTGCTGTCGCAGTTGTTGTGGTTCTTATAGACAAAGGTAGGCTCTTCCTCGGGAGTAGCGGTGTAGGTGATGCCATGCCATACAAACTGGTCGCACTCGACGGCGGTGGTGTCGCCGGTGTAGATGTTCAGTTCGAAGTTGGCGGTTACAGCGCTGTCGCTGATAGCGGCGATGGTCAGCGTAGGATTGGTGCTGATGGTGTCGCCGGCCTCGTTGGTCCAGTTGACGAAGTGGTAGCACGGAGTGGCGGTGGCGGTGTAGGTGCCGCGGAGGAAGTGTTTCACCGTGGCGGGACCTTCGACGCTACCCTCAATGCTGTCGATATTGACAGTGATGTCGTACACGTTGGTGTCGAACACAGCGGTGTAGTTGGTCATCACGTTGACCGAGACAGGATTCTCAGTAATCAGCGTGTCGGCTTCCGGTTCTTCGTTCATGTTGTCCATCCAGCCCACGAAGTGGTAGCCCGTGGCGGGAGTGGCGGTGATGGTAGCAGTGGTAGAGCCCTTGGCAACGGCGTGGACCACGGCGTTGGCACCGGTGGAGAGAGTGGAGTCAACCACGTCGATATAGGTAATCTCGGCGGTACCGCTGAAACTGTGAGGAGCCACAGAGGCATCGACATCGAAGCAGTTGACACCAAATATAGCCTTGGCAGTGGTATCGACGGTAACGATGAACGAGAGGCGCGAGGTGGCGGGATAGAGGTCGACGGGGTCGGTTACGAAGTACTCTCTGTAGATAGCGGCGAAGAGGCTGTCCACGTTCTGGTCAACCCAGTGAGAGACATGGTGCATCTCGGTGGCGGTGGCCACGAGGGTAACTCTCAGACCGTAGTCGATGATGTAACGGTTCTCGAAGCCTTCCATTACAACCACGCCTTCGGGCAGTTGCTCGTAGTTGGTGAGTTGTACCTTCACGCTGCCCCAAGCGGTGTCACTGGAGGCGAGGGTGATGATGGGCTTGTGGGCGAAGGTGGCGGAGATAGTAGTGTCGCTCGTCACGGTGATGGTACGGTTGACAACCACGTTACTGTTGATGGCGGTATCGACGTCGTTCCAAGTCTGCATGTAGTGTTTGTCGGCAGGTGTGGAGGTGAGGTTGATATTGGCGCCATGAACCACATGGTATCTGCCCTCGGTGGCGGTAGTAATGATGCTGTCGCTCACCGTATCGACCACCAGGGTACCGTTGCCATTGGCGGCAATGGTGAGGGTGGCGGGCTGGAGGATGGTTACGGGGAAGGTAACGCTGTCGTAGGCCATGAGGCTACCGTTGTGGACCATGTAGATAGTGGTGGTACCCACGCCGTTGACGGTGATAGACATCGGGTCGTTGGCGTCGGCGAAACTGACAACGTTGGTGTTGGTGGAACCGAAGTGCAGGTCGGCATCCTCCTCGGCATAAGCCATGAGGAATTCGTCGTTGGCGGTGGTTCCGATAAGCATGATGGTGTCGGTGGTGAAGCCCAGGTAGGCAGTTACACCCTCGGCGGGCATCGTGTCGCGACGATAGCGCCATGCCAGTTCGGGAGCGTTCTTCTCGAATGTGGCCGAAACGGTCTGGTCCTCGGTCATGTTGAGGGCAGCGGTGCTGTCGGCACCGGGAGTTACGTTACGGCTCCATGCTGCGAGGTGGTAGTGCTTGTCGGGAGTAGCCTGGACGGTAACGTCGGTGCCGTAGTCAACATAGTATTTATTAGCCTCGGCGGCAGCGGTGATGTTGCCAGTGCCCATGTCGGCGCCAGTGGTGAAATAGGCTAAATTTGCAAACTGGTAGAAGTTCCCTTTGTAAAAATAATCATTTGCCCAATCGGCCAATTGTCCATCACGGAATAAATGGGCTTTGTAATATTCGCCCGTAAAGTCATAAATCAGGTAGGCATCGCCGACGGCGGGAGCACCCGTCCATGTGCGGGCCGTAGCCGAGTCAACTGGCACGAAACCAAACGGCTGCAGGTCGGCCTCCATGACTGGGTCGTAACTTCCCTGCCATGTGGGAATCTGGTCGTTGGTGATATGCGTGGCAGCAACTCCGCCCTCTGGCATTACGACCTCTAACTCGCCGCCCTCGGTCTGGTTGAGGGTGAGGATGGGCTTGGCGGTGAAGGTAACGTTGGAGGTGGTGTTGCCGTTGACGGTGTAGGACTTCGTGGCAGCGATATTGCTGTTGATAGCAGCGTCGTTGTCGAAGTTCACGATATAGTGGACCGAGTCGGGCGTAGCCTTGACGGTGGCGATGGCACCGGGCACTGCAGCATAGGCATTCTCGCTGATAGCGCGGATGCTGTCGGCAGCGGCATGGCCATAGACCTCGATGCGGACAACGCCTTCATATCCGATAGTGTTGTCCATAACGCCGGCACCAGGATGGTCGTAAACTGCTATCGAACTACTCGGGCAGGCAGGATAGACTGCGAACGGGGCTTGGCTAATGGTGTAAGATCTGTTGCCAGAACTGAAGTAGTACACGCAACTGTCGATGCTGAAGCCATTCTCGGCCGTTACGGTTATAGAGCCTTCATTGCCTGCACCATACTCTGCAAGCCAGCCCTTTGAGGCACTGTACATCACCTGTCCTTCGATGGCGAGGGAGACGGTGTCGTTGGTGGTGGTAGTGCCTAAGGCGGAGCCGTTGGCATAGAGTGTGGTGAGCAGTCCGCCGTTGCTGGCGCCCATCTCGACAGTCATATTGCCGCCGTCGTTGTGGACGAGGGTGAGAGTGTCGGGGGCGAGGAGGTTAACGGTGAAGTAGGCACTGTCGTAGGCCATCAGGCTGCCGTTGTGGACCATGTAGATGGTGGTGGTGCCAGCGCCGTTGATGGTGATGCTCAGCGGGTTGGTGGCGTCGGTGAAAGAGGCCACACTGGTGTCGGTGGAGCCGAAGTGGATTTCGGCGCCATCCTGACGGCGAGCCATGTAGAACTCGTCGTTGGCGGTGCTGCTGATGAGCATGATGGTGTCGGTCTCGAAGCCGTGGTAGGCGGTAACGCCCTGGGCGGGCATCTCGGCGCCACGATAGGTCCATGCCAGTTCGGGAGCGTTCTTCTCGAATGTAGCCGAAACGGTCTGGTCCTCGGTCATGTTGAGGGCAGCGGTGCTGTCGGCGCCGGGAGTTACGTTGTTGCTCCACTGGACGAGGTGGTAATGCTTGGCAGGAGTGGCCTGAACGGTGACATCGGTGCCGTAGTTGACAATATAGGTATTAGAGTCGGTAGTAGCCAAGATGCCTTCGGGAGCGTCAGAACCAGTGGCGTAGAAAAATCTGGTGCCAGATATCTTAAACGACCCAGCAATACTACTACGTTCAATTACATAAGAGCCTTCGGTACTGAATTGACCATCCCAGAATTCCATGAATCTGATTTGGCTGCCATCGAAGGCATACATCAGGCGGTAACCTTCCTCTATATTTGCTGTTAAGCCCCATTCAAGGGCAGCATTGCTGCTTATGGCTGCGAAACCAGGCAGGTCTTCCTCAGTTACCGGGGTATTATCATTAGCCCATGATTGAATGGTGCTCTCGGGAATCTCAGTAACTTCAGCATCTTGCTGGTTGCCGAGGCCTGCAATTGTAACAGTACCGCCATCGTTTTGTGCGAGGGTGAGTACTGGCTTGTGGGTAAAGAAGGCAGTAGAGGTGGTGTTGGAGGTGATGCCGGTGTAGGTCTTCTCGACGGGGGCGTTGCTGTTGGTGTCGCTGTCGCTGTCGAAACGGACAATGTAGTGAGCCGAGTCGGGCGTGGCAATGACGGTAACGTCGCTGCCGTAGTCAACAATATAGGTGTTCTCCTCGGTGGCAGGCATGACGTTGGCGTTGCTGGTGCCGGTGGTGAAGCAGAGTGGCGTAGGACCCGTAGTCCAAGCATACATCACACCTTTTGCGTAATCATCATGTGACGCACCGTAATTAACTCCGTCGATGAAATTAAGGAAGTAGCAATTGTTACCATCAAACTTATAAATCAGTTTGGCTGAGCCATTTTCGGGAGCGCCCGTCCAGGCTGCGGCCACGGCCGAGTCGACGGACACGAAGCCCATTGCCTGCAAGGCGGCTTCAGTGAATGATTCACCGTAATTGCCCTCCCAATCGGGCACCATGTCGGAGGTGAGTTGCGTGGCAGTCATTCCGCCCTGTGGCACGATAGCCTCGATGCGGCCGCCCTCGGTGGGGTTGAGGGTGAAGAGAGGCTTGTGGGTGAAGGTAGCGGTAGAGGTGGTGTTGGAGGTGATGCGCAGGTAGTTTTTCTCGACGGGTGCATTGCTGTTGGTGTCGGCATCGCTGTCGAAGCGTGCAAGGTAGTGTGCCGAGTCGGGCGTGGCCTGGATGGTTACGTCGGTGCCGTAATCGATGACAAAGACGTTGGCCGTGTCGGTAGCCATCACGCCAACGATGGCGGAGGCGGGAACCTCGGGAGTGGTATAACCGTAAACCTCGATAGTCTTAACGCTGTTCATCGATGTATTGTAGGCTTCGCCTGCGGTGGTTTCTACAACAGAGCCTGCGTGGTTCAAAGCGATGCTGAATGGGGCTATGTCGTCTTCAAGTCTTTCGCCATCCTCCTGGACAAACACGCAGCGGGTGATGGTGTAACCCTCGGAAACATCGACGGTAACGGAGCCTTCTTCAACCCATCCATAGTAGGAGTTGTAGTAAACACCGCTGATATTGAGCGATACGAGGTCTTGTGCCGTCTGGTCGTAGGAGATTTCGCCAGTGGCGGTTACAGTGGAGAGGAGCAGAGGCAGTGGCTCGGCAGGCGCGGCGGCAGTGATGGTCATGCTGCCGCCCTCGTTGTTGACGAGTGTCAGCGTGGGCTTGGAGGAGAAGTTGGCCGTGGCGGTCATGTCGGCAGCAACGATGTAGGTCTTCTCGACGGCGGTGTTGCTGTTGAGGGCCTCATCCTCGTCGAAGCGGAGGAAGTAGTGAGCCGAGTCGGGCGTGGCCTGGACGGTGATGGTGGCACCTGGGATGGCCTCAAAGACGTTTGGCTGTGCGGTGGCAATCACGCTGTCGGAGAGGCCGCCAGCACGGTAGAACACTATCTGCGAGACACGGGTGGTGCAACTCGTCAGGGTAACCTCGGCGGCATCGCCTTCCCAGATATTTTGCTGAGCGCTCTCGCTCCACCCTGTGGTGGGGGCGATATCTGCGGTGGGATAGTATGTATCTCGAGTCATCTCGATGCGGGTGAAGTTGCCAGAGTTACTGCTGAAAGTGAGGGTCTTCGAGGCGTTGTTCCCTGCCACATACATGTACAAGTAGTATGGAGGTTCAACCTGGTATGTATATTCGCTTAAAGAGCCGGTGGAGGTAACGGTGATGCCATCGACGGTGTGGGTCTTGTTCTCGTTGTTCCAGCCTTGCCATGTCTCGCTGGTCCATGTAGAGATGTTGGAGCCGGAGCCAGCAGCAACCTCGAAGATGCCGCCCTCGTTGTTGGCGAGGGTGAAGGTGGCGGGAGTGAGGACGGTGAGGTTGTAGGTTACGGAGTCGTAGTCGTAGTCGGCATCGAAGTCGTGGATAGCATAGACCACTGTCTGGCCGGCAGCGAGGAAGACGATGTTGCCCTCATTGTCGATGGAGGCAATGGTGGTGTCGGTAACGCCATAGCGCACAGGGAGGCTGTGTGGGTTGGCGAGTGTGGGGAAGGTTACGAGGTTGTGGAAGCCGCGATAGCCGCTCACGCCGCCATCGGGGACATCGTTCCATGCCAAATCGGCAGGGGCCTTCCACACGAGGCGCATGTCGGCATCGTGGTCGGGCATGGTGAAGAGCCAGTTGAGTGCCTGGTCCTGCGAGATGCCTTGCTCGACAACGACCATACAGGTCCAATCTTGATTTGAAACATCGAGCGTAACGGTTACGTCCGCTGCGGCGGTAAGTTCAAACGTATAAGAACTTCCCCCTTCATATACACCGAGGGATGTATTGAATTGGATGGGGTTTTCGGTATTATTGTTTTTACCGATAAGCATTTCGCCATTGTGAAACAGAAACTCGTGGGTTCCGGGTTGCACGTTCTCAAACGTGATGGTGAAAATCCCGTTTTCGTAGGCCATCTCGTTTTCGGGTGCGTCGGTTACCCACCCGATGCCATGCATCCAGTTGCCTTGGCCGCTGCCAACAATATGATACGACGGCAGAGCCCACGCCCCGACGGACATAAGCAGGGCGAGTGCTAAAAGCAATGTGTGTTTTATTCTATTCATATTATTTTGTGTTTTTTTTATCTTGGTCGGGTAAGGGAGTTGGCTTGGGCGAGATTTTTGCCGCTTGGCTTTCTGCTGCCTCGGCCGCACTCCTTTTTTATCTCTTTAACTATATCTTGCTTTTTTCACAGGGGGAGAGAGAATCGTCGTTGGAGATTTTTCGCCTCTCCCCTTATGAATCAATCATCAATCAGTAGTTATTGTGAAATTAACACTTGCAGCATTATAGTTGGCATTGCCAGCGCAACGGATGGTTACTGTAACGTTACTGCCAAGGTTACCAAAACTCTTGTTAATATTAACCGTGGTGCCGGAAACACCTGTTGATACATTACCGTTGTTGCTGGAAGCGGTAATGGTGCCAACGGAACCATAGACAGTTACAGAAGTGCTTTTCGAACTCACATGCCACCAGTTAATACTATATGAAGAGAGAGACATGCTGGGGTTGGCCTTGTTGATGACCACGCTGCCAAGGCTGGTGCGGCCTATACTGTCGTAGAGGACGTCGGGTTCCACCTTGTAGTAGAGCGTGCTATAAGTGCCAGCGTTGGTGGCGGTGGGCACGGTGGTGGACCAGTTGGTGCCATCGGCAGAGTAGTAGAGTGTGCCATGCTCAACCTCGCCAGCGATGATGAGGTTGCGGGCATTGCCGTTGTAGGTCATGTTGGCAACACGCGAGGGTTCCACAGTAAGTGTGGGACGCGTGAGGGCTGCGCCGTTGCGGTCGAAACCCTGAGCGCCTTCGCCACCGTGGAACTCGATGGTGCCGTCGCCACTGGTGGAGAGGGTGGTGCCGACACCGCCAGAGACGAGGGCAGGCTGACCTGCGGCAGTGGCGGTGATGATGTTCTGACCCTCTTTGACGAAGGTAGCGCTGCCAAGGCAGGTGACGGTGGGATGGTCGGCGACGTTGGTAACATCAAGGTCGCGGAAGACCACCTCGACACCGTCGGGGATGATAATCTGAATGTCGGCATTGCGGCCGATACCGATGGTGCCGGTGATGGTATCGCCATTGGTGCAGCGGATTACTGCGGGCAGCGACATAGTGCTGATGTCGCGCACAAGATGGGTGATGGCGAGCGATTTGACACGAGGTTTGTCGTGGTCAGTAGGCGTTGCCACAATCGCGGCGCCGGCAGGAATGATGGCGGTGCTGTCGGCATTGACTACGATGGCCTCGCCGTCGGCGGTGATGGTCCAGCCTGCGGGAACGTGGTGCAGGGTGCGCATGGTGCGGCCGAAGAGCACGTTGAAGGCGGCGTCGCTATTGACGGTGAAGGTGTAGGAGAGGTTCTGGCTCACGATGTCGTCGTGGTTGTTGGTCCAGCGCTCGACAAAGCAGTACTCGTCGGGGGTGGCGGTGGCTGTTACCTCGACACCCGGGCGGACGCTGTAACGACCACTGTCAAGGTCGATGATGGCCTCGGGAGTGGTGCTGGGCTCGGAGACGTAGAGCGTATATCTCGAATCGCCAGTCTTGGAGACGAAGAGGCCCTGCGAGGTGATGGTGGCGGGCAGAAGGTTGTCAGCGGTGGTGTAGTAGGTGTTGCCATAGCCCATGCAGCGGACAACATAGTTGGAGCCGTTGGCGGCAGGGCTGAAGTTACCATTGTTGACGTTGCCTCTCATCACAATGAAGGGGCTGCCGTCGTTGGTGAGATAGAAGGGACCAATCTGCCATGTTCCCTCGGGGACATAGATGGTGTCGCCAACGCGGAGCATCTCGCCGCCGCGCAGTTCGGTGTAGCGGACATTGGCTATGGTGCTGCTGACGGTGTTCTCGACAGCCACGACGCCGTGGGCCGAGGAGGTGAGGGTCAGCACGGGGTTGGCGGCAAAGATGGCGGTGAGGGTGCGGTTGCCAAGGGCCTGGACAGCGACCTGGGCATCAGTGCTATAGGTGGTGTCGGCCTCTTTCCACTCGACAAAGTGGTGTCCGCGGAGGGGGATGGCCCTCAGCACGCCGGAGGTCATATAGGGCATACGGTAGGCACCATTGCCGTCAGCGACAACGCCGGCGGGAAGGATGGTGTCGAGGGTGAATGTAATCTGGGTTACACCGTAAAGGGTGGTATTGAGAAGCACATCGTGGACGGGTGCGCCGTTCCAGATGGCGAAGTCGCCGCTGCGGGTCCAGCCGTTGCCGGCCTCGAACTCGTTGAAGTTGGCGGCGGCAATCTCGATTTTGGAGATGTTCTGACCAGCAGGGGCAGTGAATTTGAGACTGCTCATTTCGCCTGCGCTGAGGACTGCACCGTTGAACGTGGCCCAGTCATCGGAGGAGAACATGGCCTCGTTGGCAGTGAGGGAGATTTGCTGGCTGACGAAAGGATTGTTGGCATTGCTGCTGAAATCGGCAGTATGCAGCAAAGCCTCGTCCCACTCGACATCATTGGTGGCGAGCAGGGAGGCACCGCCCATCTGCTCGTGGCTGACGGCGATGGCGAGGGTGAAGGTGTCGAGCACGAAGGAGGCCGTGAAGGTGGAATCTTTGGTGAGGGAGACGCTGCGGGGATTGTCGGTGTTGCCGTCGCTCCACTGCGAGAAGCGGTAGCCGTGGTTGCCGGTGGCGCTAATCTCGTAGTCGCGGAAATGCTTGGCGGCATCGTTGTCGCCATCGACGGTACCCATGGCATCCTGGCCGTCGGCAACTGCCACGGTGAGCACATAGGTGTTGGTGTCGAAGAGGGCGGTGAGGGTAAGTTCCTCGGAGCCCATGACGACGGTGTCTTTGCGATACTCGATGTTGGGACTACCGGTGCTCCATCCGGTGAGATGGTAGGCTGCGGCAGGAGTGGCAGTGGCAATGAACTTGGTGCCAGGGACGACGCCGTAGGTATCGTTGCCGTAGGGGGTTACGCCAGCGTTGTTGGCTATCGTCACGGTGCCGGCATCAGCGGGGCTGGCAGCAACATAGAGATAGGGGTTCTGGGCAAAGGTGGCGCTGATGGCGGTGTCGGCAATAACGACGATGCGCTGCACGTCGGAGGCACGGTCGGCAACCTCAACGCCGTTGCTCCAGGCGCTGAGGTAATGGCCCAGAGCCCTCGTGGCACGGATGGAGACCATGGTGCCTTCGGGGACCTGATAGACGCCCTCGGAGACCTGCGTCAGACCTTCGGGCATGGAGGCATCAACGCTATAGACATTGATATGGGTGATGCCGCCCTCCATGAGCGGGGTGCTGAACATTATATCGTTTTCGGCATAAGCCTTACCGTTTTTGAGGCGGATAGTTATAGAGTTGGAGAAATCGCTATGGTTGAAAACGACACTGTCGCCACCAGCGTTGTAGGCAACGGCGTGGTGGATGTCGGGAGCATTCTGATTATCGACAGGGAGGACCTGCACATAGGCGGGATCTGCGCTAACCCATTCGTTGCCGGCAGGGGTGTAGCCACCAGAGGTCTGGGCCTTGACGTTGGTGCCGATGGCAGAGGCCACGGTGAGATTGTCGAGGAGGGTTGCATTCTCGTTCTCAATAATCTCGATGGTACCCATATTGTCGTTGTTGACGGAGATGGTAACAAAGGGATTGGGCTCGAAGATGGCACGGACCACGGTGTCGCTCACGAGGGTGATGGTCTGGGTGGCGCCAGCAGGGTTGGCAACAGCCACGCCGTTGCTCCAGGCGCTGAGGTGATTGCCTGCGGTAGGGGTAGCGGTTGTCTGGAGTTCGCTGTTGTAGGCAAAGCGGAAGGTGCTGTCGTTGACAAGGATGCCACCGCAGACCATGTCGAGTTTGACTTGGGCGCGGTTGGACCGAACCAGTTTAGAACCTGAGAATTCGCCAATGGTGGAGGGGTCGGGGTTGGTAGAACTGTAAGCAGACACAACGGAAGCACTTTTCGGGTGATTGGCGAAAAGGAGGTTTTGATAGCCGTCGGTGTTCTCGTCCATAGCAATCAAGAGGTTCTTCGTGTTGTCGTACTCGAAGGGGGTGTCGAGATTGATGGTTACCCAGCCAGTGTAGTCGGCAGGGATGGTCCAGTCGCCTTCGAAGACGATATCGGACTCGGTTACGGGTTCGAAATCGCTGTTGTTGGCAAAGGTCTCACGCTCAACGTTCTTCATAAACAGGGTGAAGTCGTTGGTGGCGCTGCTGTTAATACTATAGGTAAGGTAGAAACTGATGGCGTTGATGGTGCCGGAATATTGCACCTCGCTGCCAGTATAGATTTGCTGCACATAGGAGTATTCAACTCCCGATTCGTAGGGTGCGCCAGAGCCCGAATAGGAGTTCTCGCCAATGACAGGGTCGATGGAGCCGCCGACGGTAACGGTGCCGTACTGCTCATTGTTGGTGTTGACGACAACGGTGAAGGTGTCGGGAGCAAAGGAGGCGGTGTAGGTGGTGTTCTCGGTGAGGGTTACGGTGCGGGGATTGTCGGTGTTGCCGTCGTTCCATTCTTTGAAGATATAACCTTGGTTGGGTGTGGCGCTAATCTGGTAGTTGAGGAAGTGCTTGACTGCGGGGTTGCTGCCATCGACGCTGCCCATGGCATCCTGACCGTCGGCAACAGCCACGGTGAGGACGTACTCGTTGGTGTCGAAATTGGCTATGATGGTGCTATCGCGGGTGATGGTGGCGCGCACGGTGTTGGTGGCGTTGATGGGGAAGTCGTTGCTCCAGCCGGTGAGGTGGTAGCCGGTGTTGGCAGTGGCACGAACATTGACTTGGTCGTTCATGTAGATGCTATACACGTTGGGAGCAGTTGCTACCACACGGAGGCTGTCGCCCACGCGGGTGAAGACAATCTGGTCAACATAGGCGGTGCACTTGGTAAGCACGAGTTCGCGCAGGTCGCCATGCCAGTCGATATTTTTTTCTCCCTCTGTGTAACTCCAACCCGTGGAAGGAGTGACATAGAAGTTGGAATAGATTGTCATATTATGCCCACTTACTTCCGCTTCGTATTCCTCAAAGTAAGGTTTAGTGGAGAGTAGTTGGATGTGCTCGAAATTCTTATCAGAACCGGAAGCGAAGGTAAGCGACTCGCTGTATCGTTCATAGAGATTAAGGTCGAAATAGCCCCTGTTGTTCTTTCCGGTATAACTATAATTACTGAGACTGGAAGCGGTGTCGCTGACAGAGATGGTGATGTTGTTGGAAGAGTGGGAGAAATTACGCTCACGTCCCCACTCCTTCCAAATAGTGCTGTCCCAGATAGTGCCGACAAGCATCTCGACCGAGCCGCGCTGCTCGTCGTTGACACCGATGGTGAGGGAGTAGGTAGAGAGTTCGTAAGGGTAGTAAATCTTAACGTTGTTATTGCCCATTTCGTTGTACAAATCTCTCAACTTGCCAGTGAAAGTAGTACTACCGCTGGTGGGTGCTCCATTGTAAAATGTGACATAGGAAAATACGCCATTGGAGACGCTATAAATAAGCCATGAATCGCCCTGTGGTGCTTCCCAGGAGCAAGCCTCCTGGAAGGTAATGCTATTGAAATGCCCGTCATACAAGTTAGACAGGACATCAGCCGTCAATGGGTCGTAGTCGCCATCCCAGCCGTCCACATCTTCTACAAGAATTTGTCTGGTAACATAGGTTACGGGGTCGACGACGGGGTCGTTGGCAGGAGATGCAATCTGAATATAGTGATAATCTGTGATTTCATTTTGACCGATTGCACTATAATCGTCCTCGTCAAGGCCGCCATAAATATTGCTGGGGTCAACTGGGAAGGTTATAATGTTGCTGGTAAAGGCATTGGATGGGTTGCCCTCGGGGCCCATGCTGCCGTGGTCGCCCTGAGGATCATCCAGGGCTGGATCACCCATGCCGCCATCGCCATAGATTATTTGGTCGCCACCAGAGCCGCCAGTGGCTATTACACTACCACCATAGATGGTAAGCGTGCCGGAGAAAGCAGGACCGCCGTCGCCGGCGTCGCCGCCGTTGCCGCCTTTGCCACCTTTCTGGCCCGGTTGGTCGCAGTCGCCACCGTTGCCACCACCACCGCCTTGGCCGCCTTGGCCGCCATTGGCAGTAATAGAGCCGCTATATATGGTTACATTGCCCGAGAAGGCGGAAAGACCGTCGCTGCCGGCGCCGCCATTTTCACCATCTGAGCAATTATCACCGTCCTCACCGAACGAGCCAAACTCACCTTCGCCACCAGTAGCTTCCACTGTGGTGCCGCCCATGACGATGACATTGCCTTCAATTGCGGAAAAGCCACGGGAATCAACAGTTACTATGAGTTTGCCGCCGCCGGTAATGGTGAGCGTGGCGTTGTTGCGCATAATGATGCCGCGTTCAACGGTTACCGTTACGCCTTGATTGATGGTGAGCGTGGCGTCGGATTCGACGTAAATCGTCCCGTCATCGAGGTATTCGTTGGAGGTAGCAGTGTAGGTGCCGCCAGTCCAGTCTGCCCTTGCGGGCCCTGTGGCCGCTACCGTAAGGAGCAGCAAGGCCACAAATGTCTTGAATAGTTTTTTTCGCATAATGTTTTGTTGTTATTAATTATTATTATATTTGTATTCCTTATATATTAAAGAAAAGGGGATGATAGGCCGATAACTGGATGCTGATAGGTTTTTCAGTGCGGCACGAGGAAAGCACACTCCCGAGGGAGGAGCCATGCGCAGGCAAGATGAAATAACGGGAAAATTGCAGTTTGAGCACGGAATGCCCTAACAACCCAGGCAGGCTGGGTGGGGGGGGGTGATATTCAGTAAGTTACACCACATTGTCATGGTTTATGACAAAAATTCACGATTTCAAAGGTACGTTTTTTTTTAAATTCGTACACTATATTAGAAATAAACGGATTAGGGAGTGTGGGCGATTTGGCTTTTTGAGAAAAAATGGTCAAAAAAAAAGGTGTATATGTGGGTCATATACGCCTTTTTGATAAGTATTGACAAATTTTTTTTTAAAACATTTTGTTGACAGTTGGAGGGGTGGCAGGGTCGCCTATCGGCGAGAAATCTTACAAATCTGTACAAATCTTGCAAATCTTTTTCTTGGGTCGCTGCGCTCAAAATTATAGAAAAATTTGGAGCAAAATTTTAAGAAAATATTTTTGTTTTTTTCAATCGCCCCTGCCTTGTTTTGTTCACTGCTTCGCTTTCAATCGCCCCCGCCTTGCAGGCACCCCCTCTTGGCCAAGAGGGGGAGTCCCTGATACTACGTGTTTTTCGGAGGCGCAAGGTCTCGGAGAGACCGCACCACACCGTAGGTGTGATTAACCCCACACTAAACGCAGTGCAGTGTGGGGTTATGCGTGATGTACAGACATAGTGTGTCGGAGACACACCACTATTGTGCATAATAATTCGTGTTTTTCAGGGGTCGCCTATCGGCGAGAAATCTTGCAAATCTGTACAAATCTTGCAAATCTTTTTCTTGGTCGCTACGCTCAAAATTATAGAAAAAATTGGTTTCAAAATTTTAAGAAAATATTTTTTGTTTTTTTTTCAATCGCCCCCACCTTGCAGGCACCCCCTCTTTTCTAAGAGGGGGAGTTGCTGGCGCTCATGGTTTTTCTACGTTTTAAATTACTTTTTTACTCTTTTTTGGTTTGCTAATCTTTTTGAGAGTGGCTCTCTCCGAGAGCCTTTGTACGGGTTATTTTCCAACCCCACACTATCGTATGGGGTTACTGAGAGTTGCTCCCTTCGGGAGCATGTTGTCGCTCTCGGATTCCTTTCAATTTTCAATTTTTAATTTTCAATTTCCCGTCTTTTTAATTCTCAATTTCCTAAATTTGGATTTCTATGGTGTGTTCCTGGCCGTCGTCTTCGAGGCGGAAGGAGTTGGGGAGCATCTGATGGTCGGCGGGAGCGAGGTTGCTGAATGTGGCGGCAGTGTCGGCTGCGGGGATGGGGGCGCTGCCGGTGCGCGAGGCATGGATAATGTAGGTGGAGGAGCCGTAGCGGTAGCGGATGGTGAACTCGTTCCATGTGAGCGGGATGCGGGGATTGACGGAGACGATGTCGCCATGCTTGCGCATGCCGAGGATGTTCTCGACGGCGGTCTTGTAGGCCCATGAGGCAGAGCCGGTGTACCACGTCCAGCCGCCACGTCCCGGATGCTGCGGATTGCTGTAGATGTCGGCAGCGATGCAGTAGGGCTCGACCTTGTATTTCAGCACGTCGGCGAGGGTGGAGGTGCGATGGATGGGGTTGATGATGGAATAGTCGTAGTAGGCCTGGTCGTAGCGCCCCTCTTTGAGGAGGGCCTGTATGTACCACATGGCGCCATGGGTATATTGGCCACCGTTTTCGCGCACGCCACGTGGGTAGTCCATAATATAGCCTGGGTGGTTTTTGGAGTGCTTGAAGGCGGGAGTGAGGAGTTGGATGATTTCGTGCTCGCGGTTGACGAGGCGCGTCTCGCACTCGCGGATGATGGACTGCTTCTGCTCGGGGGTGGCCACATCGGTGAGTATGGCCCAGGCCTGCGAGATGAGGTCAATCTGGCATTCGAGGTTGTTGCGCGAGCCCATGGGGTCGCCATTGTCGAAATAGGCACGGAGGAACCATGCGCCGTCCCAGGCGTTCTCCTGGAGTGCGTTGCGGAGGTCGTCGGCCTGCTGCTGGAGGGTCTCGATAAAGGCCTCGTCGGGCGATGGCATCATGCGTGTGAGTTCGATGAACTTGGGCACGAGATTGATGATGAAGAATGCCACCCAGACGCTCTCGCCCTTGCCGCCGACACCGACGCGGCTCATGCCGTCGTTCCAGTCGCCACAGCCCATGAGGGGCAGGCGGTGGTCGCCACGGCGGCTCATGGCGCGGCTCATGCAGAGGCGCAGATGCTCGAAAAGTGTGGCCTTGGGGATGGGGCCGTCGTGCTGGGGGTCGCCAGTGAGGGCATAGGATGTGTAGCGCATGCCGCGCTCGGCCTCGCCGGGGTTGAGTTGCTCGGCCTGGCAGAACGGCACCATCTCGCCAAGGATGGAGCGATCGCCGGTGATGGAGACATATTTATAGGTTACGAAGACGAGCCAGAGGTAGTCGTCGCTGAAGGTGGTGCGGGCGCCGAGGCGCAGGCTCTCGTGCCACCAGTGTAGCACGTCGCCCTCGGGGAACTGGTGGGCGGCATGGTCGAGAATCTGACGGCGGGCATAGGCGGGGTCGCTGTAGAGGAGTCCCATGACGTCCTGCAACTGGTCGCGGAAGCCCGTAGCACCGCCCACCTGATAGAAGCCAGCGCGGGCATAGAGGCGTGCGGAATAGACCTGATAGAGGTACCAGCGGTTGACCATGAAGTCGAAACTCTTGTCGGGCGTATGCACCTGGATGATATCGAGATGGTCGTTCCAGAAACGGACCACGCGGTCGAACTCTTCGTTGATGGCAGGAAGGGTGAGCGGCACATCGACAGGCTGGGGACGCAGGCCCTCCTGCAGGCCTACGGGCAGCATATCGGCGGCAGCCACGACGAAGGCCAGTTCCTTGCTGCCGGAGGCAGGCAGTTGGACATCGAAGCCTATAATCTTGCGGTTGGGGTAGAAGATGCTGACATCGGTGATGGGCTCGGTGGCAGAGAGGCAGAGATGGGTGTTGCGATAGGTCTCGTGATAGACGTTGCGCACATAGAGGGTGTTGAGGTCGTCGTGCCACTCGGAATGGAGATAGCGCGCGGTGCTCTCCTCGGAGGTGCCCATAACGAGTTTGTAGGCCATATTGACATGGAGCGTCTGGGGTGCGGAGAGTTTGTTGGTGATGGAGACCTGGTAGTATTTGGCCATGGCCTCGGAGGCCACGAAGACACGCACGGAGACCCTGTAGCCCGCATATTCGGCCTCGAAGACGGAATAGCCCTGGCCGTGGCGTGCAAGGGTGGGCACGAACTGGCGGCGGTCGATGAGAAGCATTTCGGAGGCGGGGTCGCGCACGATGTCGTTGCTCCACGAGGTGAGTTTGAACTGCTGTGCGTTGTGGACAAAGGTGAAGCCGCTCATGGTGGAACTGATGACGCTACCAAAACGGGGGTTGGACAGCACATTGACCCACGGCATGGGGGTGTTGGGGTTGGTTACCACATACTCGCGGCCGTCGGCGGTGAAGCCACCATACTGGTTGTAGAAATTGAGGCTCTGGAGGTTGAAGGTGGAGGCGTGGAGCGGCTGGAGGTGTTCGAACTGCTCTTTGTCCTGATAGCACTGGTTCTCGGCCTCTTTCTGAGCCATCTGCTCTTCGAGCGAGAGGTCGGTGTTTGCCGTGAGGCTGACGCGCGCCACGGTGTGGAAGAGGATGCGCTCGGCCTCGCTGAGGTCGCTACCATTGATGACATAGGTGCGTCCCACGGGGTTTTTCTCGCTGCTGATGTGCTCGAAGGTGGCAAGGTCCATGATATAGCGCGTGAGCATATCTCGGCGCTCGCCCTCCTCGTCGTTGATGATGACCACGTCGAGGTGCATGCCGCGCATCTTGAAATACTCGTAGGCCTGGAGAATCTCCTTGGCATAGGAGGCCTTGTCGAGGTTGTTGATTTCGAGGAGTAGGATGGCCAGGTCGCCCGAAACGCCAAAGCGCCAGAGTCCCGACTGCGAAAGCGTGTTATGAGCCATCATGTGCTGACGCTCGTTGCCGATTACGGCGTTGTGGAGCAGATACTTAAAAATGGTGTTGTAGAGCGACATCTGCGAGCCTTTAAGTAGAGACATGGCGGTGCGCATATTGCTATAGACCGTAGCCATCTCGAAGGCGTTGCTGATGGAGAAAGCGTCGCGATAGAGTTGCACCATGCGGATGAGTTGCTCGCGGCTCTTGCCGAAGCCCACGATGAGATAGGCGCGAGCCTTGCGGCCTGCCTTGACATGCACGCGGCGGCGCATACTCATGATGGGGTCGAGGGTGGTGCCCACGGTGCGACTGAGGTTCTGGTGGGTTACCATGACCTCGGCATGCTGAGTGCTGTTGCCACGGCCAAGGAAGCGCAGACGCGAGGTCTCGTACTGGACCTCGAAGCCGGCCTGCAACTGACTTGTCTCGTTGGCATCATCGACAAAGAACTTATGCACCATAAAATAGGTGGCATCGACATGCTCGCGTGCAGGCTTGGTGAAGATAAGTGCCTCGTTCTCACGGTCGAACTCGCTGTGCACCGTCATGCCGTTAAAGACACGGTGCGCCTCGTCGGCTCGACGCGGACAAAGGATAACCTCGCCATAGGTGGTTAGTTCGAGGTCAACGTCATGACCTGTGTGGTTTTCGAAGGTGTAGCGGCGTATTTCGGCATTGCGGTCCTTGACCACCGTAACCTCGGTGAGGGTCTCGATGCCGTTGTCCTCGCGCATATAGGTGATACGGTCGGAAGCAAAGGTGACACGGTATTTGTCGGGCTGCACAGCCAACGGCGCATAGGTGTTGCACCACAATTGGTCGGTCTGCAGATTGCGGATATAGAGGAACTGCCCGTAGTAGCCCGAGCCCACTTTGCGGTAGCGGTTGATTTGCACGTCTTTGTAGCGGCTGAAGCCACCACCACGGTCGTCGAGCACCACGGTGTAGGAGCCATTGCTCAAAGCGCCAGCCTCCGGCACATTGCTGACAGAGGTGTATTCGCGGGCGTCGCTCTCAACTTGGGTCTTATCGTACTGATAACGTTTGTATTTCGTTACCTGCAGGTCGATGTAGGGGCGTACCTGCACTTTCTCTTTGAGGAGGGTTTCCTTGGCACGCATCTGCGGCTCGGCCTCGAAATAGCGTTGCAGGCAGTGGTCGGAGAGATAGTTGGCCAGGGAGGCGAGAATCATGCCCTGATGGTGGGCATAGTGGGCACGGACACACTGGTGGTCCTCCTCGTCGTAGGATTCGTAGAAGCCGTACTCGTCGTACATACCCAGACGCTTAAAAATCTGCATATTGTCGTAAACAGCACGGTCGTCGACAGATATGGCGAGCAGCGAACTGTAGGGGGAGATGACGATGCGGTCGGGCGTGGTGTTCTGGAATTTGAGATAGGGCACACCAAAGGCGTGATACTTATAGTTCTGAGCGTCGTCGAGTTCGTGGTAGGCCGTCTCGCTGATGCCCCACGGCAGCAACTCGTCGTGCGACACGTTGCGGATGAACTGGCGCTGGGCAAGGATGGCGAAACTATAGGTCTCGTCCATGAGGGTGTGCTTGTAGGTGGGCAGGAATATGAGCGGCATGAAATACTCGAACATGGTGCCATACCACGACGCCACGCCTTTGTAGCGACGGAACTGCACGAGGGTCTTGTCGAGGCAGAACCAGTGCTTGAACGGGGCATCGCCACGGGCAATGGTGAGGTAACTGGTGAGTCGGGCCTCGGAGGCGAAATTGTTGTAGTGGTAGGGCAGCAGGGTGTTGCTCTGGGTGTCGTAGCCGATGCTGAAGACGTTGAGTTCGTGGTTGTAGAGGCGTGAGAAATCGGTATAGTCGATGAGGCGGACCACCTTGCTGAGCACGTCGCTGACGTCGGCACGGTCGCGGTTGTCCAAATCCTGTTTGAGCAGATGCTCCAAATAGCCTTTCACCACATAGAGGCACGCCACGAAGTTGCCGCTGTCGGCAGTGGAGATGAAGAAATTGGGCAGGGCCTTGAGGGTCTGGATGTGATACCAGTTGTAGAGATGGCCGTTCCATTTGGGCAACTGGGTTACGGTCTCGATGACACGGCCAAGGCGGCGCACGGTCTCGCGGGTGGTGGAGAAGCCGAGTTCGTTGGCGGCGATGAGGGCTGTGAGAGAATAGCCGATATTGGTGGGCGAGGTCTTGTAGTCGCTCTTGTTCTCACGCGTCAGTTGGTAGTTGTCGGGAATCAGGTAGTTGGTCTCTTCAGAAACCATGCTTTCGAAGAAATGCCATGTGTCCTTGGCCCACTTGCGCACCTCCTCCTGCTCGGTGGCAGAGAGATGCTTGGCGTCCTGCGGGAAGCGCTTGCCCAGCACGAACATTAGCACAGGGGCCATAATCCACGAAACGATGGTGAACAGGGCGGCGCCTATCAACAGTCCGTTGCCGACAGTGCTTCCCGTCCAGGTATTATTGACAAGATGATAGATGCAGATGACAGTCAGCAGAATGGCGACAACATAGTTGAACCAGAATTTCTGGCAGTAGTCGGCCAGCGTTCCCTTGGTGCTCTTGGCGGCCTCGTCGGACGGCACCCAGTTGAGCAGGTTCTTGTGGCTGAAAGCCATGCGGTAGCAGGAACGCAGAATGGCATCGGTGTACATATAGGCCTCTTTGGGCAGCAAGGCGAAAGAGACAAATGCCTTATGGAATACCACGGCAATACCACGCATCAGCGTCATATAGTAGCGATAGCGACGGTTGAAACGCGGCATGTGGGTTATCTGACTCACAATGAAGAACACGATAGGCGTGGTGAGCGCCACCAGCACCAAGAGCAGGAACCACACGGGATTGATGTCGCCGAAGGCAAAGCCGAAAAGCAGTGCCAACAACAGCGAGAGGCTCAGCACGCTGCGGCGGAGATTGTCAAAAATCTTCCAGCGGCCTATGGTGTTCACTTGGTTTTTGACCTTCTCGCCAGCCTCGTTGCGCACCTTGTTGCCCAGCCACGAGATAATCTGCCAGTCGCCACGTGCCCAGCGGTGGTGGCGTTTGGCATCGTCAAGATAGTTTGACGGGCTGTCGTCAAAGAGTTCCACATCGTTGATAAGGCCGCAACGGATGTGGCAGCCCTCTATAAGGTCGTGGCTGAGAATGAGGTTCTGCGGGAAAGTGCCTTTCAGCACCTTTTGGAACACGGCGAGGTCGTAGATGCCCTTGCCGCAGAAACTGCCCTCGTCGAAGATGTCTTGATAGAGTTCGAAAGAGGCAGTGGTATAGACATCGAGGCCGCCAAGGCCCGAGAAGAGTTGCGCATAGCGCGACTTGTTGGTTACCTCGACATCAACATTGACACGGGGTTGCATGATGCCGTAGCCCTTATCGACACGCTTGCCGTCGGGCGAGAGGATGGCACGGTTGAGCGGGTGTGCCATAGAGCCGATGAGTTTCTGTGCGGAATAGAGCACGAGTTCGGTGTCGGTGTCGAGCGTGATGACGAAGGTTACGGGGTTGCGATGGTCGGCGACCACCACGGGGCTGCCCTTCTCGGAGACGGTGTGGGCACGCCACGAATCGATGGTTTGGCAGCGGAAGAAATCTTTTTTCTGACTCTCGGAGAGATGGCCCAGCAGAAGGTCGTTGAAATGGAGAATGGCGCCACGCTTGCGCTCGAAGCCCAGCCAGCAGCGTTCACCCTCGCTATAGAAACGGTTGCGATAGACAAAGTTGAATATATGGCGGCCGTATTTCTCGTTGAGTTCGCGCACCTTCTCCAAACCGGCATCGACAATCTCCTGGTCGAAAGGCATGTCCTTCTGCTGCTGTGCCGAGGCGTCGCCAATGAGGGTGAAATAGAGATTGGGCACAGCACCGTTGGAGAGATAATATACCTCCAACTGCTCGAGCATCTGGCGTGTCTTCTCACCATTCTTGAGAATGGTGGGCATGATGACCATGGTGGCATACTCATCGGGGATGACCTCGTCTTTGAATTTCAGTTTGAAGGTGCTGCGAGGCTTGTGGATGCGATAGAGCACATAGTTGAAAAGGTCGATGACAATCTGGCTCATAGGGATAATCATCAGCAGGCAGCACACCACCATTGCCACCCACCAGCCCCACGAAGTAGGGCCGTCGAAGCCGTCGCGCATAACACCCATGGCAAGCACGGCGAACAGGGCAGAGAGTCCCACGGTGGCAAGGACCACAATCCACACATAGGTGTGGGCGCGGCGGTTCCAGGCCTTGGGCGGGAACAACTGCCAGCCCACATGCTCCTCGCGCCTGTCGGCCTCCTCGACAATCATCTTCACATAGTCGTGCTCCGCCATCTTGGCTTTCTTGGCCTGGCGCACAATCTGGGCACGGTAGTCGCTCTTGGTGACGTCGGTCATCTGGTCGTACATGCCGGCGGCCTCCTTGCAGAGAGCCTTCTCGGAAAAACTGATGCGGTCGTAGACCTCGGACATCTGCAACTTGGTGAGCCTTTTGAGCGAGTTGAAGAGGTTCATCATCAGCAGGTTGTCCTTGGCGGCCTGGTCGAGGTGCTCGGCATCGAGGCTGGCATCGGCAGGGTCGGCCTTATAGGTGCCGGCATCGCGCAGGTGGGCGCAAAGCGTGGAGAGGCGCTCAATCATCAACTCCTTCATAAGAGGCAGCAGCAGCGAAATCTCGTCGTAGGTGAGATAGTCGTTATACTGCTTCTGCATCTGCACAATATAATCGAACAGCACATGCTTATCGACCTGGCAGTAACTCTTGTCGAGAAAATCGAGCAGCATGCGCTCAATCTTTTTGAGACGGCGGGGCTGCATGCGACGGAACAGGCGGCTGCGCAAATCGACACGCAGCACCTTCTCCTGCTCGCTGAGCATATAATAGTTGTCAAGCACCCACTCGTTGGTGCTGCCAACCTGACGCTTGCTCTTGGTTTCTTCGACAAGCAGCATATAATAGTCGGTAACAACCTGCAAATGCTGTCTGAATCGATTGTAAATGCTTTTACTCATATATGTATGTTGTGTTTGTTACGTTGTTGACTGATGGAGCGCAGGCGTCTTCGCCTGCAACAATGCGGGCGTCCCCGCCCGCGGTCCTGGCTGTTTTGCGGGCGGGGACGCCCGCGGTCCAGTTATGGCCCGCGCTTCCAAAGCGCCATTCCGACGGGGTTGCTACAAGACCTGCATTTACCGGATTGTTCTCTACATAGTCTATGGCACTCTTTAAATGCTGGTCCGAACGGATGTATCTGTCGAAATACTCTGGCATCCATATCCTGCCTTTTCGCCCCAGCACCTTGCATATCACATGTGCCGTGTAGGACTTCCAGCCTTGCAGAATGGTGGATAGGGTGAAACCACCTAAGACTTCGATGACGACATGTACGTGATTGGGCATGATGCACCAACTCAACAACCGATATCGTTTGCCATCATGGTAAAACAGGGCATCCTTCACTATCTGGGCAATCTTCTCTTCTGTCAAAAGACATTCGCCATACCCCATATCCTCATACTCGTCGATAAGTTTGCGCAGTCGTACGGCCTCACTGTCGCCTGATTGAATATCTTTTTCGTGCGTTTTATCATTACCTTCTTCATGAAGTTCGGTTTTCCACTGGTCTATGACGGCTCGCGGCACAGAGTCGTTGAGCCTGAACGTGATGGCCTGATAGGTCTTGTTCTCTATGTGCGGAAGATAGCCCCTGCTGTGGTTCTCTGGAGCGCAGGCGTTTTCATTTGGAGCGCAGGCGTCTTCGCCCGTTTTTGTTTTTGCGGGCGTGGACGCCCGCGGTCCTGTCTTATTCATTGTTCAATCGTCGTTTTGATTCTATCTCACTCGCACACGAGGGTCGAGCACGCCATAGAGAATGTCGGTAATTATGTTGATTAGCACCAGCAGTATGCAGACAAAAAGTATCACACCCATCACCACTGGGAAATCGTATTTGTCCAATGCGTCAACCACCACGACACCCATTCCCTTCCAGTCGAACACATACTCGACAAACACCGCGCCTGCCAACAAGCCTGCCAGCCAGCCCGTGGCCGAGGTTATGATGGGATTCATTGCATTGCGCAGCGCATGACGGAAAAGAACACGCATACGGCTCATACCCTTGGCTCGCGCCGTGCGGACATAGTCTTGCGACAGCGCGTCGAGCATGGAGTTCTTGGTGAGTTGCGTAAGCGTTGCCAACGGACGGATGCCGAGCGTCAAGGCTGGCAGTATGAGGTTGCGAAGATTTACATACTGGCCTTCGCCGTAGTCGTCAATGCTGTAAAGGTTGCCAAACATGGAAAGATGCGTCCAGTCGGCAAGCACATAGGCAAAAAGCCACGCAATGAGTATGGCGGCAAAAAAAGATGGCAGCGACATGCCAAGCGTTGATAGGAATATCGCCAGGCGGTCTATCCATGTGTCCTTGTACACGGCCGAAAGGACTCCGAGCAGCACGCCGACGACCAAGGCAAACGTCATTGCGACAATGGCAAGAAGCGCAGTCTGCGGGAAGGCTGTGGCTATGACCTCGCTCACCTTGCGCTTGGTTTGATACGAGCGGCGCAGATAGGGCGCTTTGGCAACAAGAGTGGTTGTCCCAATGGTCGCAATGCGAGCATACGGCGCATATTTGTCGGGGTCGAGATAGAAATAACTGTCGGCATCAACGCCGTTGTGGAGCGACAGCGGAGAGAGGTCATTGAGATAGGCGGCAAACTGCGTGCCGAGCGGCTTGTCGCGGCCAAGGTCGCGATTTATAATCTCAATACTCTCGGCATCAGCACGCTGGCCAAGCATCATGCGGGCCGGGTCGCCTGGCAGAATGTTGAAAAGGAAGAACACAAGCGTAACAACTCCAAGAATGACAAGGAGTCCGTAAAGCAGCCGTTTTAGTGTATAATTTAGCATTTTAATAAACGGCAAAGATAGCAAATTATCCGCAAACAAACAAAACGAATAAGAAACAGCCTCACGCTGACAGTGCCATATCACGCCAACATAAAGGTTTTGAAATAATTAGAAAGAAAGTATGCCGATGCGGTTATCTTAAACCTCGCACCACCGATTTCTTTGCCACGAAGTCTTTGAGATAGAAGGGCTCGAAATAGGCCACGTCCTCCGTTTGGCCCGCTTTCAGTTTTTGCTCTGCAATGAGGGCCATGCCTGCCGCCGAGGTCTGGAAACGAATTGCCGAAGAAGATGGCAACGAACTTTCGTAAACAGCATTAGGATGCACCGATAGGATTTCCTTTGTTTTCTCGGCGCCATCGCCAATAAAAAGCACCTCTTGGCTGTCAAGAAACTCATCGTAGATTTGCGGCTCGATTATGTCGGCCTGCACGGCACGCACCTCCTCTATGGCGCCGCTATCCGTGCGACGATAAAAGGCCGTGTAACATTCCATGCGGCGGGCGTCTATCATAGGGCAGACCAAGCCGTTGAAATGCGGCAACTGGCCGAAACACACCGCAGCCATCGACTGAAGCGTGGGGACCGACAGCAACGGACGTTGCAAGGCGTAGCAATAGCCTTTGGCCGACGAGACGCCGATACGCAGCCCCGTGTAACTGCCAGGGCCGCTGCTAACGCACACCGCGTCCAACTGACTGAAAGACAAATGCTGCTGTTCCAACAACTGCCCCACCAGCGTGGAAAGCCGCGCGGAATGGGCATTGGGTTCGTCGCTATGCAGTTCGCCAAGCACTTCCCCACCCTGCGACAGGGCCACGGAACAGACCTGCGTGGCGGTTTCTATCAAAAGTATCATAACTAATGGTTAATCAAGCACTATCGCATATCAATCACCTCGACGGCAGGATTGGCTTGCTGGTCGAACATGAAATCCTTGTCGGTTGTCTTTACACCCTGTTTGAAATTGCTAACACGGTATTCGCCACGAGAGCCGTCGTAGTTGTGGAGTTCCATGCTTTTGATGATGCTGGTTTTCTCGCCAACGAGAATACGGATTTTATGGTAACTCTTTGACTTCTTGGGCGTGAGGTCTATCACCGCCGTACCGTCGTCATCAACGCGGATTAGTTTCTCCTTGTAGTTCTTCTTGTAGTTGGACAGCAGTTTGGCAGGATTCATCAGGTCGTCGTCGCCATCGACGATTTTGCTTACCGTCACCTCGCCGACGTCTTTGTTCCAATGCCACACCGACTGGCCATCGCCATACAGCACCTGACGCTCCTGCTCGACACGGTATTTTCCCTTGCAATACAACACGTTGGCTGACATTCTCGCAGTTTCTTTCTTCTCGCTGTTCTTGTTTATCATCGTGACCGTGAAACTCACAGCCTTGCCGTTCAGTTTGTTAGATGCCGTTTTCAATATTGCCGAGGCTGCCTCGTCAATATCGCCTGCCTGCGTGTGGCTTATCTGCGCACGGAGAGGAATGAAAAACAGCAATGCCGCTATGGCTAAAAGAATTTTTTTCATAAGAGTCAATACGTTTGTATTTTTTAGTACCGTGCCGACAGGTTTTAATGCAGACTCACGCCTATAAGACGCATAAATTCCTCGCGAGTCTTCGCGTCTTTCATAAAAGCACCGGTGAAGTCAGAGGTCGTTGTCACGGAGTTTTGCTTCTGCACGCCACGCATAGACATGCACATGTGCTGCGCCTCGATAACCACGGCCACGCCCAATGGATTGAGTGTGTGCTGTATGCAGTCCTTTATCTGCTTGGTGAGCCTCTCCTGGACCTGCAGACGGCGCGCATAGGCGTCAACCACACGGGCTATCTTGCTGAGACCCACAATTGTGCCATTGGGAATATATGCCACATGGGCTTTGCCGACAAAGGGCAGCATGTGATGCTCGCAGAGCGAATAGATTTCTATATCCTTGACCACGACCATCTGTTTATAGTCCTCGTGGAACAGCGCCGAGCGCAAAATTTCCTCGGGGTTGAGGTCGTAGCCGTTGGTGCAGTAGAGCATGGCCTTAGCCACACGCTCGGGCGATTTGAGCAGCCCCTCTCGAAGCGGGTTTTCGCCCAGCAAGCGTATTATCTCCTTGTAGTGCGCCGCAAGTTTAGCAACACATTCATCGTCGTACTGGTCAACTTTAAGATAACCTTTTTCCATTGTATCCATGATAGTTATATCGTTTCTTGTCTAATTAGTGCCTATACCACCTGCAGCAAGAGACCTTTCAGATATTCGCCCTCTGGGTGATATATGCTCACAGGATGGTCGACCGCGTGTGGAAGGTTGCGGACAATGCGCACATCGCGATGCGCCATTGCTGCCGAAGAGAAAGCCATCGTCTGGAAATCGTCACGACTCACCGCCTGCGAGCAACTGAACGTGAACAGCAGTCCGCCACTCTTGATTTTCTGCATGGCCTTGGTGTTGATATTGCGGTAGCCCTTCAAGCCTTGCTGCAAATTGCGATGGTTCTTGGCAAAGGCAGGCGGGTCGAGAATAATGATGTCAAAACTGTCGTCGATGCTGTCGAGATATTGCAACACATCGGCAACAACACCCTTGTGGGGTGCATCGTTGCCAAAATTGAGCGACACATTGCGATTGCAAAGGTCTATGGCTTTGCGGCTTATGTCAACCGTCTCGACATATGACGCGCCACCACGCAACGCGCCAAGCGAGAAACCGCCCGTATAGCCAAAGCAGTTGAGCACATTGCGGCCTCTGGACAGCGTACCCACCAGATGCCGGTTTTCGCGCTGGTCAACAAAAAAGCCAGTCTTCTGCCCCTCGAAAAAGTTTATATACAGACGATTGTCGTCCTCCACTATTTCCCATTCATCGGGTTCTATGCCATATATATAGCCGTCGGTTTGTTCGCCAGACGACAGCGTGGCCGACGATTTGTCGAACACCGAAAGCAGCCGCTCGCCAAAACATTTGGCAAAGATGGTGGCAAACATAGGCAACAGTCTGTGCATACCCTCGCTATGCGCCTGCATTACAAGCACTCCGGCATAGAAATCGCAGATGAGCCCAGGGAGAAAATCGCCCTCACCATTGACAAGGCGGAAAACGTTGCAATGCTCGTTGTCGAAAAAGCCCATACGACGGCGATAGTCAACAGCCTGCGATATTCGCTGGGCGAAAAATCCCTCGTCGATATTGGGAGTCTTGAAACTCAAAACCTTGCAGATAATAGTATCGTCTTGATAGTGGCCCGCGGCAAGCCATGTGCCATCGGTAGCGCAGACATCGACCAAGTCGCCGTTTTTAGGGCTACCCTCTATGCGTTTCACGGCGCCAGAGAATATCCACGGATGGCGTCGTTGCAAGGCTTTTTCCTTGCCTGCGGCTATTATCAGTCTCGGTCGCGACATAGGCTTGAAAGTGTTTTTAGATAGCGGAACTGCAATTTTATCAAGTACTTGGAGCCAGACAATCCTACACTCCTTTTATGGCGCGGATAGTTGCCTGCGGGTCGGGCGACTTGAACACCGCATTACCAGCCACAAGCACATCGGCACCCGCCTCGTAGAGCAACGGGGCGTTCTGCACATTGACACCGCCATCTACCTCGATGAGGCATTGCGGGTTCTTGCGGTCGCACAAAGCACGCAACTGACGGACCTTGCTGTATGTATTCTCTATAAACTTCTGACCGCCAAAGCCCGGATTGACCGACATAAGAAGCACCATATCGCATATCTGCACCGAATCTTCAAGAAGCGACACAGCGGTGTGAGGATTGAGCACCACTCCGCATTTCATTCCCGCGTCACGAATGGCGTGGAGAGTGCGGTCCAGATGGGTGCAGGCCTCATAATGGACCGTCAGAATATCGGCACCAGCCTCGCGAAAATCGGCCACATAACGACCCGGGTCCATTATCATAAGATGCACGTCAAGAGGTTTTTGCGCGTGTTTCTTGATATGCTTGACAATAGGCTGTCCGAAAGAGATATTCGGCACGAAAATGCCATCCATCACATCAACATGAAGCCAATCGGCCTCACTTTGGTTAAGCATCTCTATGTCGCGTTGCAAATTGCCAAAATCGGCCGAGAGCAACGAGGGTGAAACCATTTTCATAACGAGTTATATTCTATTGGGATTTAACGCTTTCTATAAAGTCCGTGCAAAACAAACGGGATTATAGTTTGAGTTTGTCAAAGTTCTTGCCATAGACGCCCTGTGCCTTTGACACAGAAATGAAGGCAGTCTGGTCTATGCGGTGTATTATGCGCATGACGTGCGGCTTGTCGGTGCGATGCACCATCATCAGCAGCACCTTTTGCGGCTGCTTGCTGTAAAGGCCCTCGGCGTCAAGCAACGTGGCGCCACGCCCCACCTCTTTTGTAACAGCCTCGCCTATCTCGGCATTATGCGTCGAAAACACCATAATCTGATACGACTGCTTGTTGCCGTCTATCACCATGTCGAGCACATATGTGGTTGCTACCATGACGATATAGCCGAAAATGACTTTATTGAGGCTATGCGACACAAAGAACGTGCAGCCAATGATGACAAGGTCGAGCAACATGATGACCTTGCCTGGAGAAATATTGTAGAACTTACATACTATCAGTGCGATAATGTCAGTACCGCCAGTGTTGCCACCCATAGAGAAACAAAGGCCCATGCCGAGGCCGCACAACGCGCCACCAATAATAGCACACAGGAAGTCGTTGTCTATCAATGCGGCGCCATCGATAATCTGCTCGATGTGGATTATGTCCTGCCAAAGGATAAGGAAAAGCGACGAAACGACAATGCCGTAAATAGTGTTTGCGCCAAACTTCGACCCCATTATACGAAATCCAAGCAAGAGGAATATCGAATTGATTACAAGGCTGATAATACCAACAGGGATATTGCCCGGAAGGAGGAAGTGCAGAATGGACGACATACCGGTGACGCCGCCAGACAAAATCTTGCTCGGCATCATAAACACCGACCATGCGAAAGTATAGAGCGAAAGGCCGAATGTTATAATGACGTAGGAAAGTATGATGTTGCGCTTTTTCTGAAATATCTGCATTGACTTTTGTTTTTCTAACCGTTAGTTAATCATTGACTTTGGCATAATTGCGTTCGCCGAAGATGGCACTGCCCACACGCACCTCGGTGCTCCCCTCCTCTATGGCAATAGGATAGTCTCCACTCATGCCCATAGACACCTCTTTGAATTCAGGCTTATCAGCAAAATACTTATCCTTCAGCGTATTGTAGATGCCTTTCAGTGTATGAAACTCGGCTCTCACCTGCGCCATGTTGTCGGTATTGGTGGCCATGCCCATAACACCAACGATGCGAACATGCGGCAGAGTGCCAACACACGCCAGTATCTCTTCTGCCTCCTGCATGTCAAGGCCGAACTTGGTCTCTTCCGTCGCGATATGGAACTGCAACAAGCAATCTATCACACGGTTATTCTTCGCAGCCTCTTTCTCCACGACCTTCAAGACCTCCATAGAGTCGATGCTGTGAATCTGCGACACAAAAGGCGCGATATATTTCACCTTGTTGGTTTGCAGATGCCCTATAAAATGCCATTCAATATCTTTGGGCAGAACGGCATGCTTGTCGCGCATCTCGAGAGCCTTGTTTTCTCCAAACACACGCTGTCCGGCATCGTAGGCCTCCTGCAAATCCTCAACGGGCTTGGTCTTCGACACGGCAATCAGCCTAACTCCTTCGGGGATGGTAGATTTGACTTTTTTAAGATTTTCTTTAATCATGACGTTACAATGCAACAAAATAAAAGTAGCGCATTTGGCGTTTCTTACAAAGAAACAATCGCTTGCCACTACCAGGAAAACAAAATGCAAAAATACAAAAAAATAATCAAAGGCAACGCCCTTTTCTTGGACCGCGACGGCGTGGTCAACGTCCGCATAGATGGCGGATATGTACGCACTGCAGACGAACTGGTTTTCCTGCCCGGAGCCATCGACGCCATAGCACGGCTGTCGGCGCACTACTCCCACATTTTCATTGTAACCAACCAGCAGGGCATCGGCAAAGGGCTGATGACGGAAGACGACCTTGCGTTAGTCCACAGGAAAATAACCGACGCGGTGGACAGCGCCGGAGGCAAAATAGAGCACATCTACCACTGCCCCAGCAGAAAAGAGGCACACGATTTCTGCCGAAAACCCAATATTGGCATGGCGCTTAAGGCTCGGCGCGATTACCCCGACGTGGTACTGAAAAAAAGCGTCATGATTGGCGACGCAGCCTCCGACATGCTTTTCGGACGCCGAAGCGGTATGCAGACAATACTCGTAGGCGAATGGCCCGAGATAGCACGCCAGCACCCCAGCCTGGTGGATTTCAGTTTTCCAACCCTCGCCGACGCAGCAAAAGCAATCTGCGAAGAGTAGCAAAATTTTTTTTTTATCCCTCGAAGGTGAAACTTAACATCACCGTTCGTGTCTTTAGGCCTACTATGCTTTGGGTGTAGAGTTCTTCGTCCTTTATCTGCAGGTCGGTTATGCCGAAGCATAGTTTGATGTCGATAGCGAATTTGACGTAGTGCAAGAAGAAATCGGCACCCACACCCATGCTATAGCACAAATTGTTAGCGCCGAGTTTCACGATGGCCTCGTGGTTCGCGTTCTTGTTCTTGCGCAACGAGGAGAAATCGAAAGCATAACTACCGCCAGCAGTAACATAGGGGCGGAAATTGTTGTAGCGCCACGCACGGAATTTCAATTCGAGCGGCAGTTCGCCATACACCGACTCAACGGTGCGGCTGTACTCTATTAGCGGGGTATTGGCGGCGTAGGTGCTGTCCCACAGGTAGTTTATCTTTCTCGTCAGCAGGACAATGCCCGGCAGCGCACGCAGATTGAAATAGCCTCCCAAACGTAGGTCGGCAATCACAGAGATATGAAATCCAGCGTTATAATAAGAGCGCACGCCTCGCATTATCTGGCGAACCTGCTGGTCCTCCGAAAAATCGAGGTCGAACTTGCTTTGCGAATAACCCACCTGTATGCCGTAGTGCATAAGGCGGTTGTCGAATGCTGGCAGGTTGGAAATCTCGTTCTGCGCACGCAAACCTGCCACAGAGACAAGCAGCAATAGAGACAGTATTATGACCCTATGAGACATCAAAGGCTTATTTCGCCACGGATATTCTCGCCCAGCAGACGCTTCACTTTGTCTTTGTCGCTACCATAGTTGCCGAGGAGATACATCATCTTAGTGACGGCAGCCTCGACGGTAATGTCGTGTCCGCCAATGACTCCGATACGGTCCAGGTCGCACGAGGCAGCATACTGGCGAAGTTTCACAGCACCCGATTTGCACTGCGTGACGTCAAGCACCACAACGCCGCGCTTTATGGCATCGGCCACGATATTGATAAACCATGCCTCGGTGGGAGCATTGCCCGAACCGTAGGTCTCGATGATGACACCCTGCAAGTCGGGCGAGCCAAACACCGAGCGGACCACCTCGGCGGTGATGCCTGGAAACAGTTTGAGCACGGCTATGCGCTCGTCGAAACGCTTGCGCACCACAAAGTCATCGGTAGGCATGGGCTGCACAAGGTGCTTTTTGTAGGCAATATTAATGCCGGCACGCGCAATAGAGGGATAGTTATAACTATGGAAAGCGTCGAAATTCTCGCTGCTAACCTTGGTGCTGCGATTGCCACGATAGAGATGGTTTTCAAAGAAGATGCACACCTCTGGCACACAGACCTCCTGCGCCGAGGCTATCTCGAGAGCGCAGATAATGTTCTCGCGCCCGTCACTACGCAGCATTGCCAACGGCAACTGACTACCAGTGAGGACAACAGGCTTGGACAGATTGTCGAACATGAAACTCAAAGCCGAAGCCGTATAGGCCATAGTGTCGGTGCCATGCAGCACCACAAAGCCATCGTAGTCGTTGTAGCGACGCTCCACAATCTCGGCAATATCGACCCAGAGCGACGGAGTCATGTTCGACGAGTCGATGATATGCTCAATCTGGCACGAGTCTATCTGGTATTTGCAGTATTTCAATTGCGGAACGGCATCCATGATGTGGTCGAGAGCAAAGGGCTGCAGCGAGCCGCTCTCGTCCTGCACCATACCGATAGTGCCACCGGTGTATATTACTAAAACCTTGTTGTGCATCTTGTTCAATTTTGAGTTAGGAAAGTTGAAAACCGAGTCGCAGACAATCCGAGCATCCTACTTTGTAGAGATGACCAGATAGCGAGTGTTCTGCCAAAACAGCACGGGGTCGAGAATGCGCAAGTAGTCGGTAATCTTCGGATTGCCTTCTGCGGGCACCATCTCATAACTCGACTCTGGGTGGGACGAGACCACGATGGCGTCTTTCATGTCCACCTGTATGGTCGTGGTGGTGGTGATGTCAATCTTCTTGAAAAGGTTAGTAGGCAGGTCGCCGTTGAGCATCTGCTTGCGGCCCATGCCGAGGAAGCCGCCAGCCTTCTGCAGCACGCCCTCTTCTTTCAGTCGGTCATATTTGCCGACAATATAATAGGCCTTGTTGGCATCGGCAATGTGAGCCGCTATGGCGCGGTCTTTAGCAGCGTTTTCTGCCGTCAGGTCGCTGACGTTCTTGTTCAGTTCCTTGATAACGGCCTTGTTGCTCTCTATCTCCGCCGTCAACTCGGCAATCTGACGTTCCTGCTCGCTGATGCGCTCTTCCAACTTCGCCACAAACTCCTGAATGGCACCGTTTTCCTTGCCGTAGGCCTTGATTTTCTCGTTCAGATAGGCCACCTTCCTCTTGTTTTCGGAAAGCATCTGGTCGAGGCTGCTCAACTGCTGCGAGATTTCAACCTTCACATTGTAAGAAGCCTCCGGATTGTCGCGTTTCATCTCCTTCACGGCGCCATACTTCGACGAAATCGTCGTCAGCGCGTCCTCTATCTCATTCAATGCGTCAAACAGCGAGTTTATCTCGCCGTCCTTGGCATCAATAATGGCCTGCAACGAATCCTGCGTGTGCCTGGCTGCCGCCATCTGGGCCTCCTGCTCTTTCTGATTGCACGCAGCGAAGAGCAGCACAACTGCTGCAAAAACAACTGAAAGTGAACGTTTCATGATATTTCCTGTTTTTATGTTTCGTTTTTCAAAGATACTCATTTAGAAATATTAACGCCACAAATTATCATTTATTGCAATTCACAGCCATTCCCGCCCCGAAATCAGCACACCATCACCACCCGTGTACGACCCGTGTGCTACCTGTGTGCTACACCCCCCCCCAAAAAAAAAACAGGTTTATGCAGAATTTCGTAAACTTGTATTTTTGTTTTATAGGCAAACGCCACTGCCAACAAGCCAAAAACCACTATCAACCAACCAATTAAAGCCCACGCTCATGAAAACACGTTTCCTCGCAAGCCTGTTCCTTATAGCCCTCGCATTCGCCGCCTGCAACAAAGACGACGACAAAAACGCCAAAAACTCCAACACCACTCCCACCGTCCCGAAACAAAACCTCGTTGCCGAACTCTCCACCGAGTCCTACACCCCCACCGAACTCTCCACCAACGTCACCGACGGACACATCTTCACATGGTATCTCGGCGATGAGACCTATATCAAGGCCTTTGCCGCCGCATTCCAAGTCATCAAAAACAACCGCCTCTTCATTCTCGACACCACTTTTGCCCACCGCAAAATCCTCATAGGCTACAAGCGCAACTGGGCCATCGAGTCGCACGTGTTCACCTATCAGACCCTCTCCGCCAAAGGACAGCCCATCACCCTCTCCGCACGCGTATCCTTTCCCAACTCCACCGAAGGCCAGCCCCATCAGGTGCAAAGCCTCTCCCTCTGCACCCACTTCCTTATCCACGAGCACGCGCAGGCCCCCAGCCTCGAACTCTCGCCCTACACCATGCGCACCCTCTACAACTCCGCCGTTATCGAGCCCGACTTCGAAGGCTACGGCATCACCGCCGACCAGCCCTACCCAGGCTTCTCCTACGAAATCCTTGCCCGCCAGACCCTCGACTGTGCCCGCGCAGCCCTCCAGGTCATGAAAAACCACGGCGTGACATTCCGCCAGAACGGCCACAGCACCGTCTGGGGTTACTCACTCGGCACCCCCAACGCCATGGCCGTAGTCAAATACTACGACACCAAACTGCCACAAGACGAAAAAGACGCCATCCGCCTACAGTCAGGCTTCATGGGCTGCGGCCCCATGCTCCTGCGCGACATGGTTGAATACTTCGACCAGAACCCCGACTTCGATGCCGGCGGCCTCGCCTATCTGCCCAGTTTCCTCGCCGCGCTCCCAGCCTCCGACTTCGGCGGCTACGACCTCATGGAATTCCTCCCCGCATGGATGCAAGACTACGTCATCACCGTCGAAGGAAAAGAAATGCAGTATATGGATGCCATTCGCCAGAACAAACTCACATGGTTCAGCCGTCCTACCTCGACCAAAAACGTCAAAGACAACCTCGCCGAGGATATGTGTACCCCCGACGGCCACCTCGACATGACCAACCCAAAGACCAAAATCCTCCTCGACCTCATCGAGCGCTTAAGTTCGTGGGACAACTGGCTTCCACAAGAAGATGTCTATCTAACCCACTGCAAAGATGACAACTTCATACCCTACGCCCAGGCAGAGAAATTCTACGAGCAAAAGAAAGCCTCGTCCAAAATGCACTTCAAAGACGTCTCCTCCAAACCACTCGACTCCATGATGGGTGCACACGCCGCCTCAACCGCCATGGACATCATCATCGCCATACTACACGAAGAACCCGCCGACTCTTACAAATACCTTCCATAATCCCCTACTCCAAATGTCAATACTAACCAATAAACAAATACAAAAATGAAAAAAATCCTCGCATTATGCCTCGTGGCACTCTTTGCCTTGCCCTTCGTCAGTTGCGAAAAAGATGACGACAAAGACAACAACAAGACCGAACAACGACAAGACACACCCGATGCCACCATGTTAGGCACACTATGGACCGCCGTTGTCAATGAAACCGACACCATCAATGACGAAGAAAGCGACACATCCTACGAAGTCAACTTCCAAGGAACCCTGTCATTCGAGTTCGTCAGCAAGACCAAGGCAAACATCATCTATAATGTCGAGTGCTATATCGACGGCATACACACCCCACTGTTCGACATGACAGACACCGACGAGACGACCTACACCTACGATAACGCCACCAAGCAAGGCAGCATCACCTACGTCCACTACGACGAAGACGAAGAGCAAGACGTGACCGACATAATAGAATTCGCAATCGAAGATAACGAACTCCGAGCCGCCGTAAGCATCGACGGCGAAGAAAGCGAAATCCTGACATTCGTTCGCCAATAGTCCGCACCTGTCACAAAACCACCAAAAGACTAAACGAGAGCGCCCTAACGTACTCTCGTTTAGTCTTTTTTTCATCCCATTTCGGCTGAATGAGTTTTTTTTCGTACCTTTGCCTATTAAAGTACAAAACCAAAAATTTGCCATGAAAGTCAAAGTTGGTATCATTCAGGCCGCCTGCGAAGCAGAAAACGCCATAAACATAGAACATTACACCGAGAAGATACGCAAACTCGCTGCCGAAGGCGCACAAATAATCTGCCTCCAGGAGTTGTTTGCCTCGCTCTATTTCTGCGACGAAGAGCGCTATGTCAACTTCAAACTTGCCGAACCCATACCCGAAGGGCCCACCACACAGCATTTCATGGCTCTCGCCAAGGAGTTGGGCGTAGTGCTGGTGTGCTCCATGTTCGAGAAACGTGCCGAAGGCCTCTACCATAACACCACGGCGGTGATTGATGCCGACGGGTCGTATCTTGGCAAATACCGCAAGATGCACATTCCCGACGACCCTGGCTACTACGAGAAATTCTATTTCACGCCTGGCGACCTGGGCTACAAGGTGTTCAAAACCCAGTTCGGCACCATAGGCGTGCTTATCTGCTGGGACCAGTGGTATCCCGAAGCCTCGCGTATCACCGCATTGATGGGCGCACAGATTTTGTTCTACCCCACGGCCATAGGCTGGGACGTGCGCCAGAACGAGGCCGACAACCGCGAGCAGTACGACGCATGGCAGACCATACAGCGCAGCCATGCCGTGGCCAACGGAGTGCCGGTGGTAAGCGTGAACCGCACGGGACGCGAGGGTGGAATGCAGTTCTGGGGCGGCTCGTTCATTACCAACGCTTTCGGCCGCGTGCTGTATCAGGCCCCGCACTATGACGAGGCGACACATATCGAGGAGTTAGACCTCGACCAAACCGACCACTACCGCCGCCACTGGCCCTATCTGCGCGACCGCAGAATAGACTCTTACTCGCCAATACTGAAACGGTATATTGACGAGTAATGCGGCAACCCGAGCATCTGAAAAATAGGCTGTAAAACAAATATCCATACAAATATCCAAACAATGACACCCAAAGAACTTGGATTCTTTATGCCTGCCGAATGGCATCGCCATGCCGCCACATGGCTAACTTATCCTCACAACGAGGACTCTTGGCCCGGCAAAATTGAAACCATTTTCCCGTCGTACCACCTTTTTATCAAGACCCTTGCTGAAAGCGAGCGTGTGTATATCAACGTTCGCGACAAGGAGATGCAGGAGCAGGTGGCCTATTTCAAGAGCGAGGACAAGCTGATTGAGGCCCAGAGAATTGCGGAGCGGACCAACTTTGACGTGGAGATGATGCGGGAGACGGGATTCTGCTCCGGCATCGAGAACTATTCCCGGCAGCTGAACTTCACGAAGGCGGGGGATCCGCCCTGTACCCTGATGGATTATTTCCCCCAGGAATTCCTGCTGATCATCGATGAGTCCCACATGACCATTCCCCAGATCGGCGGCATGTACAACGG
>ONLQ01000005.1 GCA_900318665.1 uncultured Bacteroidales bacterium
GGGGCACACAGCCACGGCATTGCCCGCCGTCAGTATTGCGACTCCCAATAGCAGAACATATATTATATATGTATGAATCTTCATTGACATTCCTTTCTCAATAACTATCTAACGATAAGTTTACGCGCCACATGACGTCCACCGGGAAGCATTATATGCACCGAATAGACTCCTGTCACGAAATCACAAACGATATCCGTCTGCTGGCGAGCCGCACGTTCAACAACCTTGCGCCCTTGAGCATCGAAAAGCATGATTTTAGCACCCTGCAACTGCGTTTCCGCCAACGATACCGTGACATGCACCACACCATGAGAGGCCGCCGGATTGGGATAGAGCGATAAAGAGATATCCTCATCACCTATCTCCCCTATACCAGCACTTCCTATACATATTGTATTAGAACGCACCCACGTGGTTTTCGTTGCATCGGTAGGCACCTCAACATAATAGCATCCCGAAAGAAGCGAGCCATCGGTATTGAAGAATTTATCGGCAGCAGTATCGTTGCGAACCAATTGGTCGTCACGATACCATCGATAGTCAAAATAGCGTACCGAGGGATACCCCTCATAAACGTGGCTTACAAACAGGACCTCGTTGTTGAAATTCCATATTCCCGGCAACGGCTGTCTTTCTATGATAGTCAGATTCATTGTTAGCAGGCTGTCGCAGCCATGCGACGTAGCAATATGCTTCGTATAGGTCCCCGAGGCAGTATAATCCACGCCAAACCAATTATAACATTCCGAAGCCTGAACATAAAGACTTGTGTCTTGATTGGGATGCACCGTCAGCGTACACCAAATAATAGAGTCGCAGCCACCCTCGGTGAGCAAATTAATCACGAAATCATAGGCCCCAGGCTCATTGAGTTTGACCGACGCCGGAAGAACATAGCCAGCAGGAAGAAGTGACAAAAATGTATCGGCAACACCCTGGCATATTTCATAGCGGACAGTGTCGAAAAAAGGTATGCAGAAGCCCTGCTGAACACCCTCGCTAATCAACGTGGAAGACCCAAAGTGCTTGTACGATGATTGCCCTATAGAATAACTAATATTTGTACCCTCGGGAGTAACAATATCGCCTCCCGAAGAAAGCACCGAGCGAGGTGTGCTAACACTTTGCGCATTGAGCGAAGGCAAAAAACATAAGTAAAGTATCAGTACTGTCAGCAGACTTGCCACACACGGCACACCACTAAAGCAACTCTTGCATAGTCCTATATACCTACTTATTTTACAAAGAATTACCCTATTAGTATATCCCTTGGTTTCTGGACAGTGCGTTTCGTAAAGCCCCTTTGGCTGATATTCCATATTTCTTATATCACAATTTGTCAAAACTAAACACCAAAACAAAAACTTCTCAAAAAAAAGAAAATGCAAAGATAACAAAAGAAACTTGATTTTGAGAAAATTAAAAAAATTTAACACTCAAAAGAGGAGGGAAAAGAGATTTATAGAACATTCAGTAATGGACATTAATCGAGAGTCAGATGCCATATTTTCAGAAAATATTAAACAATTTTTTGTCAATAAAAAATAATATTGTACTTTTGCAAGTCCATAAAGTGGCATCCGAGGGCTTTGCTTACCCGTTCAAGTCTTTGAATGTCAGTCCGAACAGGACAGCGGCACAAGACCGTCCTTGTGCCAAAGGCCAGTGAAGACATGGGTAAAAACAATCAGAGAAGAGAAAACATATCGTATAACAAAACATGAATACCTTAAGTTACAAAACCGTCTCTGCCAACAAGAACACCGTTCAGAAAGAATGGGTACTGGTAGATGCAGAGGGACAGACCGTTGGACGCTTGGCCACGAGAGTCGCCAACATCCTGAGAGGCAAAACCAAACCCTCTTTCACCCCGCATGTAGACTGCGGCGACAACGTAATCATTATCAATGCCGAGAAGGTAGTCTTTACGGGCAAGAAAATGACCGATAAGATTTACCAGCGTTACACAGGCTATCCCGGAGGACAGCGCGAGACTACTCCCGCCAAGGTGCTGGCCAGCCATCCCGAACGCGTGTTGGAACACGCCATCCGTGGTATGCTTCCGAAAAACCGTCTGGGCGACGCTCTGTATCGCAACCTGCACATCTATGCCGGCAGCGAGCATCCTCACCAGGGTCAGAATCCCAAAGTCATCAACATTAACGACATCAGATAATAATAGGATATGGAAGTAATCAACACCATTGGTAGAAGAAAGACCGCCGTGGCCCGCGTGTATATGACCGCTGGCACCGGCAAAATCGTTGTCAACAACCGCGATTATAAAGAGTATTTCCCCACAGGTCCGCTGCAGTACATCGTCAACCAGGCTCTTCTGGTTGCCAATGCCGAAGGCAAGTGGGACATCAAAGCAAACCTTGACGGCGGTGGAATCACCGGCCAGGCCCAGGCTCTGCGTATGGCTATCGCCCGCGCACTGTGCGAGAACAACATCGAGGACCGTCCCGCTCTGAAGAAGGAAGGTTTCCTGATGCGCGACCCCCGTATGGTGGAACGCAAGAAACCCGGCCAGCCCAAGGCTCGCAAACGCTTCCAGTTCAGCAAACGTTAAGCCGTTGCGCCTGAAAGCACAGTTTAGTATCCAAACGGCGGAGACGCTCCGCAGGGTTGCCACCACGGCGGCATAAGACTACCGGAAAACCCTGCACCACGGAAACAAAAAGGCAAACAGCCAATAGAAAAGGACTTACCCCGCCGCTGGCAAAAAGGAATGTAAACAAGAAAAAACAAGAAAACAATGACAGAACTTAAATTCGAAGAACTGTTAGACGCAGGTTGCCACTTCGGCCACCTCAAAAGAAAATGGAATCCCAAAATGGCTCCTTATATCTTCAAGGAGCACAACGGTATTCATGTTATCGATTTGCAAAAGACCATCGCCAAGGCCAATGAGGCAGCCAACGCGCTGCGCCAGATGGCCAAGAGCGGCAAGACCGTCCTCTTCGTGGCTACCAAAAAGCAGGCCAAGGAAGTTGTCGGCGAGATAGCCCAGAGCGTCAATATGCCGTTCGTTACCGAGCGTTGGCCTGGTGGTATGCTTACCAACTTCGCCACCATCCGCAAGGCTGTGAAGAAGATGAACTCTCTCGACCAGCTGATGCACGACAAAGATTTCAACAATATCAGCAAGCGTGAGCGTCTGCAGGTGCAGCGCGAGCGTGCCAAGTTGGACAAGAACCTTGGTTCTATTGCCAGCCTCAACCGTCTGCCCAGCGCCCTGTTTGTCATCGACATTAACAAGGAGCACATTGCCGTGGCCGAGGCACGCCGCTTGAACATCCCCACTTTCGCCCTGGTTGACACCAACACCAACCCCGACCTCATCGACTTCCCCATCCCCGCCAACGATGATGCCTCCAAGTCAATCGCTGCCATCCTGAAACATATGGCCGAAGCCATCCAGGAGGGTCAGAACGAGCGCGTCCTCGACAAGGATGCCCAGGCTGAGGAGAACGGCGAAGAGGCAAAGGCCGAGGCTGCTGCCGAGCCAGTGAAACGCACTCGCCCGCGCAAGGCCAAGACCGAGGCTCCGAAAGCCGAGACCGAGGCTCCCGCCGCTGAATAATCAATGTCAGAAAAACAGGGAGACGCACGGTGATGTGTCTCCCTATTTAATAATTTTAACAAAGGAGAAAAATATTATGGCAAATATAACCGCTTCAATGGTAAACCAACTGCGCCAAATGACCGGCGTTGGTATGATGGACTGCAAAAAAGCCCTCGTGGAGTGCGACGGCGATTTCGACAAGGCAATTGACTATCTGCGTCAAAAAGGCCAGAAGATGGCCGCCAAACGTGCCGACCGCGATGCCAACGAAGGCGTGGTGCTGGCCAAGAGCAACGGTTCCTACGGTGCTATCCTGATGCTGAGTTGCGAAACCGACTTCGTGGCTACCAATGCCGACTTCGTGGCTTTCGCCAAGAGCATTCTCGACAACGCTATGGCAGCACACCTCACCACCAAAGAGGCCGTTCTCGACATGAACCTCGATGGCCGCAAGGTTTCCGACGCTATCACCGACCAGATTGGTAAGATTGGCGAGAAAATCGAACTTGCTCATTTCCAGACCGTCGAATCCGCTGCCGTCTATGCCTACATCCACCCAGGCAACCGTATGGCTTCCATCGTCGGACTCAACAAGGCTGGTCATGACGACCTCGGCCACGGCATCTCCATGCACGTGGTAGCCATGCGTCCCCTCTTCCTCGACGAGACCAGCGTACCTCAGACCGTTAAAGATAACGAGATGAAGGTCGCTATCGAGAAGACCAAAGAAGAGATGGTTCAGAAAGCCGTTGAGGCCGCCCTCAAGAAAGTTGGCATCAACCCCGCTCACGTTGACACCGAAGACCATATCAACAGCAATATGGGCAAGGGTTGGATTACCGAAGAGCAGGCTGCTCAGGCTCGCGAGATAAAAGAGAAAGTTGCTGCCGAAAAAGCAGGACAACTCAACGAGCAGATGATTCAGAACATCGCCAACGGCCGTGTCAACAAATACATTCAGGAGAACGCTCTTATGCTCCAGGAATATGTTGACAGCGACGACAAGAGCAGCGTGAAAGCCTCCATTGCCAAAGCAGACAAGGAACTGACCGTTGTTGATTTCAAGCGTCTCGAACTTGGTGCTTAATTTGATTGAAATGACAATCACTATAGAAGGCGGCTGCGACCTGTTTGCAGCCGCCTTCTCTTTTTGAGTAACGATAGACTCCGAACATTCTCAACAACTTACGTCATAGTCTAACCTTTTCGAGTGCGACATAATGGCAAAAAAGACGAAATACTATGTGGTGTGGCGCGGCAAGAACCCCGGCATCTACGACAATTGGCATCAATGCGAAAAGCAGGTGAAAGGTGTTGAGGGCGCCCAGTTCAAATCCTACGAGACCCTCGAAGCCGCCGAAAGAGCCTATCACGAAGGCTATACCCCCACCATAGGCACCGTACACCCAAAAACGGAACGCGCCAGCGTGCTGATTAAGGGTGCCGACGGCGTGGTAACTATCAAACCTGGTACCACCAATGCCCCCATACTTAAAAGTCTGGCTGTGGACGCGGCGTGCAGCGGCAACCCAGGAGTGATGGAATACCAAGGCGTGTTTGTTGAGACATCAAAACAGTTGTTCCACTTCAAGGCGCCACTCGGAACAAATAATATAGGCGAATTTCTCGCACTGGTGCACGGGCTTTCGTATCTCAAAAAACACAATATAGATATGCCGTTATATAGCGATTCGGTCAACGCCATCAGTTGGGTTAAGCAGAAACTGTGCAAGACCAAACTGCCGCTAAACGAAAAGACCCAGTCGCTGTGGGACATCATTCACCGCGCCGAACAATGGCTGCGTGGCAACACCTACACCACGCAGATACTGAAATGGGACACCGACAACTGGGGTGAGATTCCAGCCGACTTCGGCCGGAAATAATATCGCTATTGTCTTAGACATTCAATACAATCGGAAGTCGTTTCATGAACACCACCGATATGAAAATACCCTCGAACCGCGTGAGCGACATACGCCGCTACTGCCACGCCCAGTTGCGCGACCTCTATCCCGCTGGCGAGGTGGAAGCAATGACGCGCATGCTTTTCGAGGCATTTCTAGGTTGGAACCTCACACAACTGATGCTGCACGGCGAGGACACCATAAACCAGTCGGACCTTCTGAAGTTCCACTGGGCCGTGGAGGACTTGAAACGCTACCGTCCCATACAGCACATCATAGGATATGTTGATCTCTGCGACTGCCGTATCAACGTGTCGCCCGACGCATTGATACCTCGCCCCGAAACTGAAGAGATAATACATCGCGTCATTGACTACGGCAAAGAACTATGCAACACGATAGCAGCTAACGGCAGCGTGCCGAGAATCCTCGACCTATGCAGCGGCAGCGGATGCATGGCCATAGCACTGGCGCACGCCTTGCCACAAGCAAAAGTCACAGCCGTGGAACTGTCGGACAAGGCACTGTCACTTGCTCGGCAAAACGCTGAACAGAACAAAGTCGATATAGAGTTTATCCAAGCCGATATTCTCGACACCGCCAGCACTATCAATCTGCTACGGGCCACCGCAGCAGAAAAATTCTGCATCATTGTTAGCAATCCGCCCTACATTGCCGAAAGCGAAAGCGCGATGATGCAGCGCAACGTCACCGATTACGAGCCCGAAATGGCGCTATATGTTCCCGACAGCGACCCGCTGCTGTTCTATCGAGCCATAGCCCGCTTGGCCGACGAAATGATGCTTCGCGAAGGCTTCGTTGCCTTGGAAATAAACGAACGTTTTGGCAACGAGACTGCAGCATTGTTTTCCGAACACGGATACAGCAGCCAACTGCAAAAAGATTTCAGAGACAAGGACCGTATGCTGATATGCCGACATCGGTAAAGGAAACACACCGACATCGCTGCACAGCAAACATCACGAACGAAACACATCTTGGTTTATATGCCCAAGAATCTCGTTGGTTTTCCCCCGAGCCTTGTTGCGAATGTCGTCGTCAATGTTGTTTTTCACAAGATTCAACACCGTTCTCATGGCGGTGAGGTCGTCGGTATATCCGAGGACTGGAAGAAAATCGGGAATTAAGTCGGCAGGTAGGATTAGATAGCCTAACGCACCAACTATTAAGGCTTTGTCCTTGATGGAAACCTTGCCAGACATCATAACATAATAGAGTTGCAACGCCACATACACCACCGCGCCGCCAGCCTTGGCGGCGTGGCGTTTTAGTTTGTCCCAAAAGCGCTCGTCACTATATTCTCCCTGGAACTTCTCGGCATTGGACGTGGTAAACTCTTTGTCGGACATACAAATGGTTTAAGTTTGTTAGGCGAAAGCAACGCCTCCTGTCATAGGCTTGAGCGATATCGTGTCGTTGGCTATCGCGGCATCGACACCAAAAACCTCACGAATGCGGTCGGGTGTAAGGCCATCGCGCAATGGTCCTTGGTAGCCGATGGCGGAGTCGTGGAGCAACAGCAACATTGGACAATAGGCAAATGCTTGTGGCAGACTATGGATTACAAGCAGTATTGTCTTGTGCTCCTCGCTGTTGATGCGCCGCAGGAGGTCGAGAATTTCAAACTGATGGGCTATGTCGAGGTTGGCAAGAGGCTCGTCGAGAAGCATTATCGGCGTCTGCTGCGCTATGGCACGCGCCAGCATGACACGCTGTCGCTCGCCTCCACTCATCTGCGCAAGGGATTTATGGCGCAGATGGATAGTACCCGTCTGCTCCATTGCCCTCTCAACTATATCCCTATCTGTAGCCGACTCGCCTTGCAGACGACGCTGATAAGGGTTGCGTGCCATCATCACTATGTCGAAAGCCGAAAACTCGAAGTCAGCAGTGATATGCTGTCCCACAAACGACATTCGCTGCGCCAACTGACGAGCAGAAAAATCCGATAGTGGCCGTCCGTCAATCAGCACATTGCCACTGGTAGGACTCTGCAATCCCGCAATGCAGCGCAACAGCGAGGTCTTTCCGCTACCATTGGGTCCCATTACGGCATAGAACGTCCCCGCCTCGATGGTTGCCGAAACATGACGCAGCACCGACTGTGAGCCATAGCAGAGAGAGAGGTCGTTGAGTGTCAGCATGAGGGGTATTGGTTCTTATTGCGATAGAGCATATAGATGAACAGCGGCGCGCCAACAATAGCCGTGAGACTGCCCACGGGCAGTTCCGACGGCTGGAAGAGAGTGCGCGCAGCGGTGTCGCATAGCAGCATAAATAGCGCGCCTACAAACACTGCCACGGGCATCAGCCTGCGGTTGTCGGGTCCCATCACGAGGCGAACTGCGTGCGGCACAATGAGTCCCACAAAACCAATGACACCGCATGACGCAACGGAAAAAGCCACCATGAGGGTGGTTACAAAAAGTATTATTCGCTTCACCTTCTCGGTCTCCACGCCGAGACTCTGCGCCTCATTGCCACCTGCAAGCAGTATATTGAGGTCCTTGGCATAGACAAGCAGCAGCACTATGCCTACAATGGCAACAGGAGCCACGATGGCAATATCCATCCACGAGGCCGAAGCGAAACTGCCCATGGTCCAGAAGATTATACGGTCCATCTTATCGTGATGCATAACCATAAGGAACGACACCAAGGCGCCAATGAGCAGAGTAAGGCATACGCCTGTTAGCAAGAGAGTTGTGGTGTGCATGCGGTTGCCGATAGAGGCAATGCGGTAGATGAGCACCACTGTGAGAAGCGAGGTAACGAGGGCAGAAAGCCCGACACCATAAAAATAGGCCTCGAAGCCCAGCAATATTGCCACTGCCGCACCCAGCGAGGCTCCCGACGAAACGCCAAGAATATATGGGTCGGTAAGCGGATTACGGAATAGCGACTGATAGGCGGCGCCACATATCGACAAGGTGGCACCCACAAGGAGTGCCAGCACCTCGCGCGGCAGACGCAACTGCCAGAATATCTCGCTGTGGGGCAAATCGCGCCAATCTATGTGTGCGGCACCGCAAAGACTACACAATGCAAGCGCCGCCACACATACCAACGCAAGAAGGATTAAAATGCCGAAGCGCCTCAACTCTTTTGCTGATTATCGTCGTTCCACAATCCCGTCAACGCGATACTACAGACGATTCTCAACCACCTTCCAGTCCACAATCTGCCAAAGGGCTTTGAGGTGGTCGGGACGGCGGTTCTGATAGTCGAGATAGTAGGCGTGCTCCCACACGTCGAAGGTCAAGATAGGTTTCAGACCGCTGCGTACAGGGTTGTCAGCGCCGAACTGCTGCGTGATAACCAGCCGGCCATCGGCATCTTGCGACAGCCACACCCAGCCCGAGCCAAAGAGCGACGCGCCTTTCTGCTCAAACTGCTGCATGAAGGCCTCGACCGAGCCGAAATCGCGCTGCAAAAGCGCGGCCATGCGAGGCAGCGGCTCATGGTTGGCGGTACCAAACTGCTCGAAATACATGGTGTGGTTCAGCACCTGGCCCGCATTGTTGAAGATAGCACCCTCGCTGCGACGCACTACCTCGGAAAGAGGAAGTCCCTCAAGGCCGCTGCCTGGCAGCAGTTTGTTGAGGTTGTCCACATAGGCCTTGAGGTGCTTGCCGTGATGGAAGGAAAGCGTGTTGGCGCTGATGACTTTGAGAGCGTCGGCCTCGTAGGGCAGCGCCATCATCTGGAACTGATTGTCGATAGGAAGAATGTCTTTCATTTTTATTTGATTTTAATGGGTTATTTTATCGCAATAGGAAATGCTGGGAATGGAGATGCGGATTGGTTAGAAGCAGACCTACGTCGAAGAGGTCGATGCTTACGTTGTAGTTGGCGCAGAGAGTGTCCCACTGGCGTTCGCTCTGTCGCGAACGGTGCGGACAATTGACCACGCAGAAATCGCCTATGCCATTGGTGGAGCGGAAAAGGGCAGCGTCCGTCGTGAAAGAAACCTGCTGCAAAGAGAAATGGTGGGTCAATTTGTAGCACATCTCGCAGTAACGCCTGCTGCCTTTCCCTAACGAAGCCACTTGCGCGCCATCGGGCAAAGAGGCGAAAAGCACCTCGCGATAGAGGTCGAAGACGAAGGGCGAATGAATGTCGTACTGCGTCTTGGCCTTGATGAGATAGGCTATGCGGGTCATAATGGCAGAAAGGCGTCTATGTGGGATTTTATGGGCTTGCCAACAACTGCTGTCGCCAAAAACACTAAAGTACCTTCAACAGTTCCACATCAAAAACGAGCGCCGAGAACGGCGGTATGGCAGCACCTGCGCCACGCTCGCCATAAGCAAGGTTGTAGGGAATATAGAAACGATATTTGGCGCCTTCTTTCATTAGTTGCACGCCTTCGGTCCAACCGGCAATGACCTGACGCAGACCGAACTCGGCTGGCTGGTTGCGCTGATAGGAAGAGTCGAAGACGGTGCCGTCGGTTAGGGTGCCGTGATAGTGGCAACGCACCGTGTCGGAGGCCTTAGGCTGACGGCCGTTGCCATCGGCAAGCACCTCGTACTGCAATCCAGAGGGCAGCACTTTGACTTCAGGGCGTTTAGCATTGTCGGCAAGGAATTTCTCGCCGTTCTCCTTGGCTATGCGGCCAGCCTCGGCAGCCTGCGCCTGCTGACGCTGTTCGGCTTGGGTAAAGAAGTCGGAGAGAATCTGCTGTGCCTCATTCGAGTCTATCTTTATCGGGTTGCCTTGCAGTATGTCGCTGATAGCGGCAGCAAAATCGGTGGGAGAGAATGATTTGTCGAGACCCATATCTTTGAGTTGGTGGCCTATGTTGAGACCGAGGGCGTAACTTGTTTTATCCATGTTAGAATTGTTTTGTATAATCGTATAATCTAATAACTTAATTATATGGTTTTTATTATATCTCGTTTTCGAGGGTAACGTGCCGCCGGGCGTAAGCCATAGGCCTAACTTTTGCACAGACGGCTGATAATGGCCTCGTGTTGGGGATATTGACGCAAGAGGTTGCTTTTCTTCGCCAGTTCGAAATGGTCATAGGTAAAAGCGGGCGCAACGGCACAGCCTACCAGACAGAAGCCCTGTTTCGACGGTATCTCGGCGGCAAACCACTGTCCGGGAAGTATAGCGACCTGCATCTCGCCGTCGTTTGCAAGATGATGCACCACGAGGTCGCCCTTGCCGTCTATGACATAAATATCGACTGCCTCGCCAGCCTGATGGTACCAGATTTCCGTCACGTCATGCAACCGATGAAAGGCCGAAACATCGCTGCCCGTAAGCAGATAATAGATAGACGATATTGCTTCCTTATCCGAGACCTCATCGCCAACAACGGGACGATAATAGCCGCCTTCAGGGTGAGGCACGAGGGATAATTTCTCGATGTATTCGCAAGCATCCATAGGAAAAGAATTTCACGCAAAGGTATAACAAAAATCCCATAGTCGCACGAAAAAATGTATTTTTGCACATTGTTTTCATTCAGAATGAGAGAGTATTATATAGCCATTGATGGCAAGACGCTGGGACCTATGGATGCCGCGGGCATCAAGGCATTGCAACCGACAGAGAATACGCTGGTATGGTTTGACGGAATAGAGACTTGGACCAAGATTCGATATATCGCCGAACTGAACGACTGTATTGTATCTCCAACGGAAACCATAGCGCCACCGCCATTGCCCAAGACAACACCGCCGCCACTGCCAGAAGATGATATTACGAATAAAGAGGAGCGGCCCAAACAACAGCGTGGTAAGCGTCGCGACTGGGTGAAAATATCCATCATAGCAGCCATTACCATCGTGGCGGCAACCGCTATCGTCACCACCGGTAGCCTCATATCGGACAAAAGGCTGCGCGACCATCTTGACATACAAAGCCAACGTGCCGAACAACTCAAACGAGAACAAGCCGAAACCGAGTTTCAACACCAATTGGAATTGGAGCGACAAGAGGCTGAACGACAGCGCCAGGCAGCCGAAGAAGAACGACAGATGCGTCTGCATATCGAGCAACTGCGCAACGAACGTCAAATGCTGGAAAGCCGTATTTCGGAATGTGGCCGACGGCTTCGCAAAGCCCAAGAATTTCATTTTCTGCGCACATCATCGGAAAAGGCGCACGAAATAAAACAAATCATAGACGAACGCAATCAGTATATGGACCGTGTGGCAGCCATCAATGCCGAACTGAAAAGTTACGGTGTAACCAACTGATACATATCATCGAAAACGCTAATATTAACAAACAAAATACACTATGATGAAACAAAGATTTTTTGCTATTGTGGCACTGCTACTCCTGATAGGTGCCACACAGATTGTTGAAGCCCGCACGGTGAAGGGCACAGTGAAGGGTGCTGGCAAACCGCTGGACGGGGTGCTGGTGACAGATGGATTCTCTATTGTCCAGGCTAACTATAAAGGCGAATACACCTTGGACCTGAACGAGAAGGCCGAATTTGTCTATATCATTACGCCGCAGGGCTATGTGGCCGACTACTCGAGCGGCACGCCTCAGTTCTACCAGCGCCTGAAAGATGGTCAGGATGTGTATAATTTCGACCTGCTAAAGATGAAAGGCGACCCTCGCCACTATGTGATGATTACTATGGCAGACCCGCAGATTGACACCCGTCAGGACTTCGACAAACTGATGAACGAGGCTCTGCCCGACATCAAGGAGACCGCATCGAAATATCCTGACGCTCAGGTGGCTGGCATCATGCTGGGCGACATTTCATGGGACGTGTATAGCAACAACGAACTGGTTAAGGACTTCTGCCGCCAGGCGGGAATACCTATTTACCCCTGCATTGGCAACCACGACTATGACAAATATCTGAAGCCCGCCGAGGGTGCCGACTACGCTTGGCAGTATAAGCGCGACTTTGGCCCCGTGTATTACGCATTCCAACTTGGCGAGGCCTACTATGTGGTGCTGAGCGACTTGCTCTATACGGGCCACAAAGGCTACAAGGTGACTTTTGAGATGGAAGACCAAATGCGCTGGCTGGAACGTCTGCTGCGCACGGCATGGAATATGGGCAACCGCGTGTATATCTGCGCCCACGCTCCTGTGAAGTCGTCGCCCGAATCGGCTTTCATCGGCGGTGCCGAACGCATCTTCAATATGCTGGCCTATAAGTTTGAGGCTTCGTTTCTAACCGCACACTTCCACCACAACAGCAACAAAGACCTCGGTGCCAACATCATGGAACACAACGTGGGCGCGCTGTGTGGCAACTGGTGGTATCCTCCTGTGGCAAGCGACGGCACGCCTCGCGGCTACCAGGTGTTTGAGGGCTATGACCGCGACATTAAGGAGTGGTATTTCAAATCCACAGGCCATCCGCGCGAATATCAGTTCAAACTGTTTGCTCCCGGCCGTGTGGCCGACCGCCCCAAGGCAGTGGTGGCCAAGGTGTGGAACTGGGACAGCGCATGGCACATCCACTGGTTCCAAGACGGTAAATTCATGGGCGCCATGGAGCAATTCTATAGTTTCGACCCAGAATACTTGGAGTATGTGAACGGAGCCCGCGTGGTTGACGACTATTTCCCCGTGCGCCACAACCGTTTCTTCTCCGCCACACCAACAGAAGGCGCCAAAGAAATCCGAGTAGAGGTAACCGACCGCTTCGGCAACAAATACACCGAAACCATCAAACTGTAAGGGGTTAGTGGTAATATCAAAGCCGCTAAAACACTTATTTTTTCCCATTTCGCCAAAAAGAAGTACCTTTGCAAAATATAAAACAACAGAATAGTGAATATATCAGCAAAACGAGGCACACTCCATCTTAACCCCTCACTGCAGGGGGGGGGGGGCTTAACGCGCTGATATACAACAAATTAACAATACACTCATCTAATATCCTGTCCAATTGCATAGGCAATATGGGCAGGATATTTTTTTATAACGCTTGCAACAACACCGTCGCAAGCCTTTGTTGTTTTGCAAAAATTCAGGCGACAAAAACTTTGCCTAACCATACTTCATACACTATGTGCAACACTCCTATCGCTATTCTCCATCTAATTTAATGCGTCAAGATTATGGGTAAACGATACAAGATAGAACTCAGCGAAGCCGACAAAGCCAACCAGAGCCTTTCGTCAATAGAGAATGCCCAAGCCCTCATTGCCATGGGCAGCAGTTACGGTCGGCCCAAAGGGTCCAAATGCCGCACCAGCAAGGCCATAAGGATTCGCAAAGAAGCCATTGCGCTCCACGAGCAAGGACTGTCGGGGGCCGCCATAGCCGAGCGTCTTGGCGTATGTCGCAACACCGTCTTGCAGGCCCTCCACATGCAGGCCCCTTCCGAAGACGACAACCGCCAGATAGTAGCCTTCATCCGTCGCCAACTACGCATGATGCAAAGCGTAGTTCACGACAACGGCGGCGACGTAACCCGCTACGCCGACGCCTTCCAACTCCTCGACAATATGGAACAAAGAATGTGAAATCCAAACCAAAAATTTGTAAAAATGGAAAATAGTTATAAAGAACGTTTTGATGAATTATGTAATTCTTCTAGTAAAATCGATAAAATTAGGGAAACGTTAGAGCAAAATAAAGTTATTGTTTTTCCTGTAGAAGAGAAAGAAACGGAAGAGATTGGATCATGGTTTGACTATTCTCATATTCGCGTTTTTATTGAAAAAGCGGTTCAAGCGAATATATCGATCTTAGCTGTTGAATCCTTTGTTTCCACCTTTTTGAGACCTGATAAATATGTTTGCTTTAGAGCTAAAAGGTACAATTATAGTGATAAAAATGCCTTAATGGAAGATTTGGCAAAGTATTATGCTCAAGAGTCTGTTTCATTGCACATTAAATTAAAGTATGAAACCATATGTGAGATGTTGTTATTTACAAATCTAGATGCAGAAACTTGTATGGGGGAAATATTTAACGGTTCGCCTGGAAATTCAGTTGTTGAATTTGATGATGGCTTCAAATGTATTTCATTAGACTCTTTATTGGAGCATTTAAGGCAAAAAGGAATTATATAGGTAAAACATATAGGATTGAACGTCTGTAAAGTTGACCTAATCTAATGTACTATGGAAAATTATCTTTTAAGACTAACTAAAGAGGATATTCTGACAGGTTCGCTTCCATTAGATAAGATCCTTGATGATTCATTGTACTATCCTGCAAGTGGACTTGATTTTGGATTAATCAAGATCTGCAACACCGATGTTCGAAACTATGGTATAGTGAATTTTATTTATTGTGACTATTTTCTTGGTGAGAACTTCTCTGCGGCATCAGAGAGTATGCCAGGATATTCAGTATTAGCGCGTCGTATTGTCACCGAAGAAGAATTGCCCCCTGGTGTTTTTAATCTCCCCGATTTCTATTCAGGCAATAAAGAATTGGATGATGCAATAGAAAGAATTAGAGGAAAGAAATTATGTCAGTGGGTAGTATATGAACGTAATTCTGAATGTGATGAAGGTGTTGGTCCGAAGCGTTTTTCGATTCTTTTTGTCTATGCAGAGGGAGTTACTGTTTATCGTTGCTTATACATAACCAACAAGAAAGTCCCTAGAATACTTGCTATAATACAATCTGGCACAGGTTTTGGCGGAAATTGGACAGATTTCAGAAGATATGACATGCCACTTGCTTCTACTCTTCGCAATAATCCTGCAGGCATGCCTGACACAATCTTTTATGGTGGGCATTGTGAAAAGAACAGATGTTCTGATTACAATGATCTTAATTGGGCTGGTTATGAAAAAACGGACTGCGTATATGTAGATTATTATAGTCCAGGGTCGGGCTGTGTGGTTGTTTATAAGAAATCCCCAAAATAGGTGTTGAAATTAAATGGTGTCTATTAAAAAAAATAATACTGTGTATGATGTTTTATATCAATTCTATATGTATCAGAGTTTTTGTCGCACTTTTGAAATCGTTATTGCCTTTGAGGATTCAATCAGGAAGGGCGTTATGAATACTTGTATTATCAAATAGGCAATTCTCATAGAGTTAAGCTTAAATTTGCGTATTGTTAAAAAACAATTAACAGACATTACTGCAATCAAAAACATTTTTTAGAAATACAGATTTAAACAATTTATTATAAAAAACAATATGGAAAAAGTCTTAGATAATTGTCAAGTAGTCACGATGGCTTATGACCTTGATACGTCAAATGCACCAAGTATTAATGAAGAGATAAAGGCTCTTCTCATAGAAAGAGGCTGGAACTTCAAGATGCCAGAACAAAAGGTTAGCCAAATTGGGTTCCAAGTTAGGATTGAGCGAGAAGTAGATATGCCAGCAACAACAGCGTGGAAAGGAGGTATAACAACTTCGACCGCTATTAATGATTATGTTGCAGCATGCGATGCTTATAATAATAAACATGCTGAAGATTGTCCTATGCATGTCGCTCATGGTAGTGTTTTTGTTATATGTAACAATAAATATCAATCAATGAAATTCGATTGATGATTACCACAAAATTATGTTTCCTATTATATACATAACTCTTTAGTATTTGTATGTTATAAGGATTTATCTTTAATTGATTTTAGGGAATTTTTATGTCAAAAATAGATTGGAAAAGTTATGAGGAACTTGTAAAGGATGTGTATGAGCAATTAGGTCGTGCACAAAATGTAAATATATTATGTTCTGGTAGTGATTGTAGATATACTGGTAAATCAGGTGTTGTTCATCAGATTGATGTCCTTGCCGCTCACTCTGATGGTATTCATGAGTATTTAACGGATATTGAATGCAAATACTGGGAGAAATATATTGACAAGGACATTGTCATGAAAGTGAAATCTATCGTAGAGGATTGCAATTTCTCAAAGGGCATAGTTGTTTCAAAGAATGGTTTTTCTAAGGATGCTATTCAATATGCAGAGAATGTTGGGATTGGACTTGTTGAATTGCGGGAAATGTCAGATGAGGATTGGACGGGACGTATTCGTCATATTATACTTCAGGGGGTGATTAGTTATCCGATACTGACAGATGTTCAACTAGAACTTTTAGATACTTCTTTTTCGAGTAATAATACAGAAATGCGATGGAAGGATAATGCTAAAAATATAATAATAGAATATCCTTCGGGTGATAGAATATCTTTGGCATCTTTTATAGAGACTACTTTTATTAGGGATTTATATGATATAAAACTACAAGATGCTTTGTCAAAAACTTACCCGTTTGAACAAGGAACAACGATAACTATTCCTGAAATAGGAATAATACCTCAAATATTGTCCATTAAACTTACTGGTAGAGTTGATATCGTAAATCAAACAGATACTATTGATGCCCGTAATGAAATATTGTATTATATGAAGTGTATTTTTGAGAATGTGGAGTTTTTTCTAAACAAAGAAAAACAGGTTGTTAAAAGAACTACAGCCATATGATTTAATAGAGAATGTTGTATGTAAAATATATCGAGTTTGAATGAATTCGGCATTTGTGTGGCATTGGTGATAATGGTATTATAGAATCTTAACAACCAAAGAATTAACAAATATGAATTTGATTAAAAGAATACTCAAAGTTTTTGGCTATTGCCAAGAAAATCCAGAAGAACAATTAATGCGAGAAATGGGAATGTTGCGCTCTTTGCAAATCAAATCGTTGGATCCCAATGTTACGGTGGATGAGATTTCTCCAGCTATTGTTCTAGGACATATTGACAATATCAAGAATATTTTAAAAGAATTGGACCGACAAGGATATATAGGAAAGACTGTCCCCATACAATATACATTGAATAATATTGAAATGGAAAAGAATCATATTAATGTTATGTCGCCAAGTTATACAAATAACCTGTCTTTATATTTAAGTCATGTCGGAGCTATCATAGGCGTTATTCTAGAAGACCTTGCATTGTTTTTGCGTAGATGAATACACCGGATTAATAAAAGTGGTTTTACTGCAATAATAATGAGTTAAATATGAACTCGGCAAAAAGGAATATTTTGTTGGTTTCAATAATAATGCCTGTGTTCAATGGCGAGAAGTATCTTCGAGAGGCCATTGAGAGTGTTTTGCGTCAGACCTATAGGAATTTTGAGTTCATCATAATAAATGATTGCTCTACCGATAGAACGGAGGAAATTATTTTGTCATATAGTGACCCAAGGATTCGATATTATAAGAATGAGAAGAACCTTCATGTTGCTGAAACTCTGAATAGATGTATTTCTTTGGCAAAAGGTGATTTTATTGCTCGGATGGATGCTGATGATATATGTATGCCAAAACGAATTGAATGTCAGGTTAGATATTTACAAAAACATTCGGATTTAGATGGATGTGGTACATGGGCGATTAAAATTGATTCGGGAGGTCGTAAGACTGGTTTCTTAAGAGGTTATTTGAATTCTGAAATGGCTGCGTGTTCTGCATTATTTACTGTTCCTTTTGTTCATCCATCGGTTATGTTTAGATCTCCTGTTATTCGTAAGGAATTGTATAATATGAATATTCGTGGTGCTGGACAAGATTTAGAATTGTGGTCGAGATTATCTATTCGTGGTTATCGTTTTAACAACATAGCTATTCATTTATTAAAGTATCGTATTCATTCAGAGAATGTTTCGTCGAAGAATAATACTCGAATATATGAGATAACAAAAAGAGCGTTGTCTCCATCACTTTGTTCCTTCTTTGATCGGGAATTATCAGAAGATGAGTTTGTTTTACATAGATATTCTTTTTTTATAATCAATCGAGAACTTAGAAATATTGTATCGGAGGATATTGATGGTTTGGTTAATGAAAGAAAGTGGTTAGAGTATGTCTATAAACAAAATTCAATAAAAGGCATATTTAATCAATCCGTATTTCGCTCTTTCCTTTTTTATCGTTGGTTGATTTGCTGTGTTCTATCTCATAACATAAAGATTTTACATACTATACGAATAGGACGAATGGGCTTTCTTGAAACATTATTGATATTACGTTTTTTAATTAGAATATAATTTCGTGTTTTATGAATAAGATATTAAATAGAATACTAAATTATTCGCCAAAATTTCGTGGCGAATTACGAAAACTTTATTCCATGTATCGATATTTTTTTTCTGATAAAATCAAATCAGAAGGAAATATTAAATGTGTGTCCCCTGATGATGGATTAGAATATTTCTTTGGTTATTATGATAAAAGTCCATGGAATAAAGACGGTAGTTGTATGTTATGCCTTCGGGCAAAAAACACATGGAAATATCCTGCCTCCGAAGCCCCTGCCGATATTGTTCTAATAGATACATCTAGTAATTCTGTGAAAAAGATAGCGACAACGCATTGTTGGAATGTGCAACAAGGTTGTATGCTACAATGGTTGGGACCGAATTTTGACACAGAGATTATTTTTAATGATTTTCGTAACGGACGGCTATGTGCGATTATTTTGGATGTATTTACTGGTAAGGAAAGATTATTAAACATGCCCGTATATGCAGTTGCGAGTGATGGAAGTTTTGCTTTATCTTTAGATTTTTCACGTCTCCATCGACTTCGCCCTGGTTATGGATATTTAAATGTCCCAGATTTGACATCAAAGGAGTCACTTCCCAATGGAACCTGTGTATGGAAGATTGATTTAAAAACAGGAGAAGAAAGAGGTCTTTTACAATATAGGGATTTTTTCGACTTTGAGCATCGAGCAGATTTTGAGGGTGCGGTACATGGTGTAAATCATATTATGATTTCTCCGAATAATCGGAGATTTATGATTCTTCATCGTTGGTTTGAGAATGGCAAGATAGATCAGTTACATAAGAAAACTCGATTGGTGACATGTGATGTTGATGGAACAAATATGTACAATTTGAACGATGACGGAATGGTTTCTCATTGCTATTGGAGAGATGATGAGCACATTTTGTCATTTGAAAAGAAGAGGGAGGTTGTTGGCTATTTTTTGATGAAAGATAAAACACACGAATATACAAATTGTTGGCCTGAATTGAACAATACGGGGCGTATTAATAATGATGGACACCCGAGTTATTCTCCTGATAAAACAATGGTAATAACGGATACCTATCCGGATTTTCAGCGGATGGCAAGACTTTTGCTTATAGTTAATCCGGACTCACAGGATTATGAGATTCAGCCGATTGCAAGAGTTTTTCATCCATTCAGATATGATAATGATACTCGGTGCGATTTGCACCCCAGATGGAGCCGAGACGGTAGTCAGATTTGTTTCGATGGCGTTTTTGAGGGGAGACGTAGATTGTATGTTGTTAATTTGAATAATAAGTAACAGATTCTTTTGATTTTTTTTGACTATATTATGAAAAAAGCATTAATAACAGGTGTTACTGGGCAGGATGGTTCATACTTGTCCGAATTTCTTTTGGAAAAAGGCTACGAGGTCCATGGTGTCATACGGCGTAGCAGTGTTGACTACCGTGAGCGTATCTTCCATTTGGAGGGTCACGAGCGGTTTCATCTGCATTACGGCGACCTGTCGGACTCGATGAGCATGGTGCAGGTCATCGGTAAGGTGCGCCCCGACGAGATATACAACCTTGCGGCACAGAGCCATGTGCAGGTAAGTTTCGACGCACCAGAATATACCGCCAATGTTGATGCCGTGGGCATTCTGCGTATTCTTGAGGCAGTGCGACAGTGTGGGTTGGAAAAAACATGCCGAATCTACCAGGCCTCGACCAGCGAGTTGTACGGCAAGGTAGAGCAGGTACCACAGAGCGAGGCAACGCCATTCCATCCGTACAGCCCATACGCTGTCGGCAAACTCTATGCCTACTGGATAGTGAAGGAATACCGCGAGGCATACGGGATGTACTGCTGCAACGGTATATTGTTCAACCACGAGAGCGAGCGCCGTGGCGAGACCTTTGTAACGAGGAAGATAACGCTTGCTGCTGCCCGTATCAGACAGGGACGTCAGGACAGGCTCTATCTCGGCAACCTCGACTCGCTTCGTGATTGGGGCTATGCCAAGGACTATGTGGAGTGCATGTGGCTGATACTGCAACACAACGAGCCTGACGACTTTGTGATAGCCACAGGTGTGCAGCATTCGGTGCGAGATTTCTGTCGTCTTGCCTTCCACGAGGTCGGAATCGAGTTGGAATTTCAGGGTGAAGGCATAAACGAGAAGGGGATAGACAAAGCCACGGGGAATGTCCTTGTCGAGGTCAGTCCAGACTTTTATCGTCCTACCGATGTCGTCAACCTGCTTGGCGACCCGAGCAAGGCAAGGCGTGTTCTTGGATGGAATCCGCAGAAGACATCGTTCGAAGATTTGGTCCGCCTGATGGCAGATGCCGATATGAAGAAGGTTGCGGCCGATAGTGTGGCGGCACATGTGCGAGTCAATCTGGCCGAGTATCTTGAAAAAGGAATCGTAAAGTAAGGTGATTATGGAGAAAAACGCCAAGATATATGTTGCTGGGCACCGAGGTCTTGCGGGGTCGGCAATATTACGTCTGCTGCAAGATTCCGGCTACGGCAATATCTTAGTCCGCACGCATACGGAGTTAGATTTGTGCGATCAGGGTGCAGTAAGATGTTTTTTTGAACAAGAAAGACCAGACTATGTGTTTCTTGCTGCCGGCAGGGTTGGTGGCATACAGGCCAACATAGAGTCTCCCGCACCATTCCTCTACGAGAACGTGATGATGCAGGGCAACGTCATACACGAGGCGTATCTTTCAGGCGTTCGCAAGATGCTAATCCTCGGCAGTTCGTGTATCTACCCCAGGGAATGTCCTCAACCTATGCGTGAGGAATACCTGATGGATGGCAAACTGGAACCAACTAACGAGGGGTATGCTTTATCGAAAATCGTGGCCTTGAAGATGGGCGAGTACTATAATCGTCAGTATGGTTTTAACGCCATCTCGATAATGCCGTGCAACCTGTACGGCCATGGCGATAGTTTCGACCCGTTGCATTCCCATGTCCTGTCGGCAACGGTGCGCAAGTTCGTTGACGCTGTCGAGAACAAGTCCGACAGGGTTGTGATGTGGGGCACGGGCAACGCAAGGCGAGAGTTCCTGCATGCCGACGATATGGCTGCCGCCGCATTATACATGATGGACCATTACGAAGGAGAGACCTTTGTGAACGTCGGCTGCGGCGTGGATTACTCCATCAGGGAACTGGCGGAGAAAGTCTCACAGCATGTTGGGTTCAGTGGCAGGATAGAGTGGGATGCGACAAAGCCCGACGGAATGATGAGGAAATGCCTTGACGTGTCGAGAATGAGAGCATTGGGATTTGCGCCAAGGATAAGTATTGACGAAGGTATAGAGCAGGTGATAGCCGAGTATAAGGAATACAGAAAATCAAACGCTAACAAATAATCATACAGATAAATGCGAGTACCGTTAATGAAACATGCCTTCCTCAACGAGGAGGCGACGAAAAAGGCATTGTCGGAATTTGTTTTGAATGCCGAGTTTTTCTCTATGGGCGAGCAATGCCGATTGTTTGAAAACAGATTTGCCGAGTATCAGGGCTGCCGACATGCCGCATTGTTCAACAGCGGCGGCAGTGCCAATCTTGCTTTGTTGCAGTCGTTGCGCAACCTTGGACGATTGAAGGAAGGTGCCCGTGTGGGCTATTCCGCGCTGACATGGTCAACCAACGTGATGCCCATATTGCAGATGGGGATGGTCCCTGTGCCGGTAGATGTGGACCCAAAGACTGTCAACGTGATGTCTCATAATCTCGAAGACCGTTTGCGTGAGACCTGTCTTGACGCATTTTTTGCCACTAATGTCCTTGGCTATTGCGGCGACCTTGACAGAATACGCCAAATCTGCAATGAAAAAGGAATCATCTTTATCGAGGACAATTGCGAAGGTCTTGGCGGCAAGATTGCCGGTAATCGTTATGGTAATTTTGGCGTTGCATCAACTTTTTCGTTCTTTGTGGCACACCACATGTCAACAATCGAGGGTGGCATGGTCTGTACCAGCGATGACGAACTATACCGAATGCTGAAAATAGTGAGGGCTAATGGCTGGGACCGCAATGTTTCGCCAGAAGAACAGGAAATGATGAGGAAACCATATAACATCAATCCTTTCTTCGCAAAATACTCGTTCTATGAATTGGCATATAATTTCCGTCCAACAGAAATAACAGGATTCCTTGGGCAGGCGCAAATGCGCTATTTGGAAGACAATATATCATTGCGAATTTCGAATCATGAGGCATTTGATGAGGCAATATGCCATAATCCCGACCTTGTGCACATCGAGCATGACCATATTGACCGTATCTCGCCATTCGGACTGATAGTGATGTGCCGTACACTGCAATTGAGGGACCGATATCTGCAACGATTCATAGATAATGACGTAGAAGTCCGCCCCGTGATTGCTGGCAATATGCAGAACCAGCCATTCTATAGCCGATATGTGAATGAAAGATATTCGTTGCCAGGAACCGACAAAGTTAGTCAGTGTGGTTTCTATTGTGGAAACTATCCAGACATGACAGACGAAGAAAGGAATGTGATTATTAACTGTTTAAAAGAGTTTTGAGGATATGATTACTTCAATAGTATATGGTGGATTAGGCAATCAAATGCTACATTATGCCATTGGTAGAAGTCTGGCACTGAAATATGGGGTAAAATATTGTTTGGATTTGTCGATGTATGAGATTTTTAAATCACGCCCATGGATGCGTGAATATGAGTTGCGAAATGTCTTTTCATTGCCAGATGTTGTAGAAATATCAAGTAGTAGTGTGATAAAGAAAACAGAATTACTCTATTTGATGAATAGAAAAAATAAGTTTGATGGAAAACTATTTCAACGTTTATCAAATATTGTTTGCATTGCAGACACAGAAGATCAGTCGGATAGAATAAATAGAAATTCAACATTATATGGCCTTGACCATAGTATACGGTATTTTAAGGGGCATATTTCAGAAATTAAAAGGGATTTTGCTTTTAAAACACCTTTGGAGGGTAAAAATAAGATGTTGGCAGATGAGATACAAGGATGTAAGTCGCTGTCCCTACATATTAGAAGAGGGGATTATCTTAATGCCAATAATATTGATAGTTATGTTCAGGTTGAAAAAGAATGGTATTATAATGCTATAGATAAGGTTATGGATATTGTCGGAAGAGATATGAATATCTATGTTTTTTCAGATGATATTCCTTGGTGTAGGGAAGTGTTTAGTGAATATAAAAAAATAAAATTTATTGATTGGAATATAGGAAAGGATAGTTATAGGGATATGCAGTTGATGAGTCTGTGTAAGCACAACATCATTGCAAATAGTACATTTTCTCGAATGGCGGCGTTAATAAATGCTAATGAGGATCAGATAGTAATTTGTCCATCCCATTATTTGAAAAATGAGAAAGAGGACATGTTGTATTTTTTAGAGTTGCCTAAGAATTGGATTATCATTTGATCCCTTAGTATAAATAAATACATTCGTTAAGATGAACATCCATAGATATTTTAAAACGTATTATCCTATATTATATGAGTCTGTTATTCGATTAAATCGGACTAATGATTTTGTACGTGTAGATGATTCTGATTTACCTGAATTATATAATGTGTATGGAGAAAAAATGATATGGTTTTATCTGGATGATACAAGGCTTTTACATCATCCATATACATTAAATGCAGGACATGTACCACAGCGAATAATATGGGATAGGGCAAACCAGACACTTCCGTTGCACATGTACAATCATCTTCAGATATTGAAACATCGGGCAATTGATAATGTAAGACAGTTTGGTATAATGAAAGAAGCGGAGATAATTGTCCCTGGGGAATACAAATTGATGATGGAGAAAGAGGATAAAGTTAAGTATCTCACAGCCTTATTCACATTCAGCGAACGCCTTTTAGATAAGTACGAGAATGCTCGTTTTTCGTTATGTAATGGGACTTGGTATGGGACAGAATTGTTTGGTGGAATTTTAGACGAAAATAATTATAAGCGAAAAAACAAACTATTGTCTATTGTCGCTTCGAATAAGCATGAGGTTCCATTGCATGTGTTTCGTGCAAATACAGCAAAGGAACTAAAAAGACGTGGATTGGCTGATGCAATGGGTGCTTCGGTTGGATTGCGTTTCGAAAAGATTTCGGATGCATTTGATGACTATATGTATAATGTGGCAATTGAAAATGAGCAGGCCAAGTATTATTTCACAGAAAAAATATTAGACTGCTTTGCTTCAATGACAATTCCAGTCTATTATGGGGCCACAGAAATTGACAAATTTTTTAATGGTGATGGAATAATTAAAATAAAAGAACCAACCATTGAGTGTGTGATTGATACCATCGGACAATGTTCTATTAATGACTATGAGGCACGTTTATATGCGGTAAAGGATAACTTTGAAAGAGTTAGGAAATATCGTTCTGTAGACGATTATCTTACTGATAATTATCTTGATTTATTCCAGTCATAGAAGTTATATTAAAAACAAATTTCAATCATTAAGAATATTGCAATAATGAAAAAGATTTTAAGTCATATTGTTTTCATTTTTGTGTTATTGGTTTTAGCATGTGTGTTTTTCTCTCCGGTATTGGAAGGGAAGGTGATGCCTGCTGGCGACTCAATAAGTTCTTTGGCAATGAATAGAGAAAGTCATGTTTTTACCGATGCAACAGGTGATTATACAGCATGGAATAGTTCTCTTTTTAGTGGAATGCCTAATTATCAAATTGGAGGAGGTTGTCCTCAAAAGAATTTTTGGGGAGACCCTTGGATTTTGCTTCAATTTGGTCGAGGCTCCGATATTGGAATACTATTTCTTTATTTATTAGGATTCTATATTGCATTATTGTCTTTGGGACTTAGCCCCTGGCTTTCTATTTTTGGCGCAGTTTCTTTTGGTTTTGGCAGTTATAATCTTATAATTCTTGAGGCAGGTCATCTAACTAAGGCCAACTGTATGGCTTTAATGATGCCGATTTTTGTCGGGATATTATTGCTGTTGAAAGGTTTTTCAGAACTCTCTTTAAAGAATAAGATTAATTGGAAAAAAGTCATAGTAGGATGGATTTTATTTGCAATTTCTTTAACGATTCAGATTAGATTCAATCATATACAGATAACCTATTATACCGCTATCGGTGGCCTGCTGATTGTGCTGACATATCTGGTCTATGCTATAAAGGATAAATGGCTGGTGCCATACGTTATTGCTGGAGCGATATTGTTAGTCGGTGCTGGTATTGCGGTTGGTAGTAACGCGCGACTGCTTTTTATCTCGCAGGAGTATGCGAAATACACCATGCGTGGTGGCAGCGAGATAACCGTTACGCCCGAAAACCTGTATAACGACAACGAACCCAAGAGCGACTATACCTCTACGGGATTGAGCATTGATTACGCCTACAGTTGGAGTTACGGGGTGGGTGAGACCTACACGTTGCTGGTGCCCGGCGCTATGGGCGGCGGCAGTGGCGAGAGAGTTAGCAAAGAGAGCGCAAGTTTCAAGAATTTCCGCCAACAGCGTGCGCCGCTCTACTGGGGCGACCAGCCGTTCACGAGCGGTCCTGTCTATTTTGGCGCCATAGTCATTTTCCTATTCATTTTTGGTTTGTTTGTTGTGAAAGGCCCCGAGCGTTGGTGGCTGCTGGCGGCAACTATCGTGAGCATCGTATTGTCGTGGGGACGCCATTTCATGGCGGTAAACGAGTGGCTGTTCTATCACCTGCCATTGTACAGTATGTTCCGCACGCCGTCGATGGCGCTGGTCTTGGCAAACGTTACGATGGTTTTCATGGCGGTGCTTGCATTGAAGGCGGTTATCGACAACCAGCGTCAGCCCAAGGCAGAGCGTCGCAACATGCTTCTGCCGCTCTATATATCCGGTGGAATCACTGCGGGCATTATCCTCATAGGACTACTATTCAGCGGTGGACTGACCTACAGCGGCGTGGCCGACGAGCAGATGGCGGCTCAGTACAAGGACCAGTGGTCGTTCATACAGAATATCTTTATCCAGGACCGTAAGGCACTGTTCGTTAGCGACTCGTGGCGCTCGCTGCTCTTCGTGGCGCTGGCATTCGGCGTGCTGTGGCTTTATATCAGCGACAAAATGAAGAAGGCGTGGCTGGCAGTGGTGCCGCTCACGGCGTTGGTTCTGATAGACCTGTGGGGTGTGGACCGTCGCTATATTGCCAAGGACGACTTCGTGAAGCCCAAGAGCATAGAACTGCGTCCCGAAGCCTACGATGCTGAGATTGACCAAATGGCGGCACAGTTTGGTGACAAGGACTACCGCGTGTTCAATCTCGCCGTTAATACCTTCAACGATGCCAAGCCGTCGGCTTTCCATCACCAGATAGGCGGTTACAGTGCTGTGAAACTGCGCCGCTATCAGGATATTATCGACTTCTATATCAGCCGCCACATCAACTGGCGCGTGCTTGATATGCTGAATATGCGCTATATCGTAACGCCCGACCGGCAGGTGCAGCGCAACCCCAACGCATTGGGCAACTGCTGGTTTGTAGATGACTATCGCTTTGTGCCCGACCCCAACGGCGAGATCCTGGCGCTTAATGAGATAGACCCTGCCAAGACTGCCGTGATAGACAGCAGCCAGTGGGCATCGCTGCTGACCGATTTCGTGCCAGCAGAGGCATCGGAGGGCGATATGATTGAGGAGGAATACCAGACTCCGTATCACCCTGGATATCTGAAATACAGAAGCCATAGTGCAAAAGACCGCATAGCAGTGTTCAGCGAGGTGTGCTACAAACCCGATTGGTTTGCCTATATAGACGGCAAACCTGCCGAATATTTCCGTGCCAACTACATCCTGCGCGCCATGGTAGTGCCGGCAGGCGACCATGTGATTGAGTTCCGCAACGAGGCTCCGCGTATGCACAGTCTTGATCACATATCATTAATATTCTCACTATTTTTACTTCTAATAGTAGTTGTTTTGGGAACATTCTATTATTTAAAAATTCACAAGACAAAGAATGAGCAATAGTTTTTAAAAAAGAGATGCTCCATATTTCAATAATAGTACCCGTATACAATTCTGCACAATATATTGAGCGGTGTTTCCTGTCGTTGATACATCAAACACTGGATGATATTGAGATTATATTTGTAGATGATCATGGAATAGACGATAGTATTGCAATCTTACATGATTTGATTCGGCAATACGATGGAAAGAAGATTATACGAATGCTATCTACAGAAAGAAACTCTGGGCCAGGTGTTGCGAGGAATTTAGGATTAGAGAACGCCAATGGTGAGTATGTCGCTTTTGTTGATAGCGATGATGCTATTAGTCCAGACTTCGGAGAAATGTTATATACTGCTATTAAAGTGCATGATGCCGATTTGTGCTTGTGTAATTTGACAAGATTATATCCTAATGGGGATAGAATAGATGGTGTGAATCCGCCAGTTGTTTCTGGTATGTTTATTGGCAGGAATAAAAAGAAATATTTGTACCAGTATACCTCTTTTTTTACTACATATTTATATAAACGAGAATTGATAAAGAATTATAATATTGTTTTTCCCTCAACACATTGTGCTGAAGATAGTTGTTTTTTAGGTTGTTGTTTATTAGCGGCAGAGAGGATTGCTGCAATTGATCGTAGTTTGTATTTCTATCATATTAATTCTGTGTCTGTAAGTCAAAAAAAAGATGGGAAGAGGGGCAAAGCGAGGCTTGCATCATTCTCTATTTTAAGACGGTTTGCAAAGAGAAATGGTTTTTATTGTCCATATATCTTTAGCATTGAAAATCTTATTTTTAGGAAAGGGTATATTTTGGCATTTCAAGATTGGTTGAAATCATTGTGATAGACCTTTTTTATTGTGCGTAAACTCCTTTATATCCGAGAAAAAATTGAAGAATCAATGCCGAATGGTGTTGAGATGCAAAGCCTGACTAATTTCAAAATTATATCAGGAATCATTGGTTCTGCGGATATGACGACTTGTTATATACGCAATGAGTCTTCTAGATGCACTTTTTTCGATAATCTGAACAAGGCATTCTTTACGCTTTTCAACTATTATTATGGACTTACTCCCATGCGGACGAGGCGTATATGTCGCGAGGCGATGAAATATGACTATGTTTTTATTGACCGCAGTGTGTTTGGCGTTATTGCCAAGCGTCTGAGACGGATGAACTACCCGGGGCGTGTTATCTCGTTTTTCCACAACGTGGAGGTGGACTATTTCGATGCCAAATTGTCGCAACGAAATCCTTTCCGTGGAATCATGCTACGATGCGTTGATGCCAACGACCGCTATGCCTGCCGCTATTCGGACAGAATAATAGCGCTGAACCCTCGAGATGATGGGGAATTGATGAAACGTTACGGTAGGAGGGCCGACGTGCTTATCCCTGTGGCATTCAAGGACCGTGTGCCCGATTTGCGAAATCAGGATAGGATGACATCCCCAAGACCGCTGTGCCTGTTTCTTGGCGCTTATTTTCCACCAAACAACGAGGGTATAGTATGGTTTCTGAAAAATGTCCTGCCAAGGGTTGATATACAGATGCTTGTGGTAGGAAAGGGCATGGCGCGGCTGGTGGAGGAAGAACCCTTGATGCGTGGCATAGAGGTGGTGAGCGATGCCCCTGATGTGAAACCCTATATGGAAATGGCCGATATAATGGTTCTGCCAATATTCAAGGGCAGCGGCATGAAGGTGAAGACTTGCGAGAGCCTGATGTTTGGGAAGAACATCATAGCCACCGACGAGGCCTTGGAGGGTTACGATGTGGATGGAACGAAGATAGGCGGACGCTGCAACACGGCAGACGAATTTATATCGTGCATAAATGATTTTATTGCTCACCCCCGTCCTCGTTTCAACGATTACGCCCGCTCTGTTTATCTTGAAAAATACTCCGAGGCAGCCGTAAAAAAACTTTTTGAAAAGATTTTGTATGATTGAACGCAGACTTCGGATTCGATAAGTTGCTCATTTTAGCAAATAATCGTAATTTTGCAATCTGAACATTTTTTGTTTGGATTGCTTTTTTTATCGGGGTGTAATATATTGCAAACGTCATGACACAAATACGGAAACTGCCTTTGGGCATACAGACTTTTGAGGAGTTACGGAAAAAAGGTTGCCTCTATGTCGATAAGACCGACATGGTATGGCATATTGCAAATGATAATAAATACAATTATCTGAGTCGTCCACGGAGGTTTGGTAAGTCGCTGTTGGCCTCGACGTTGCATAGTTACTTTGAGGGACGAAAGGACTTGTTTGAGGGGTTGAAAATAACGGAGATGGAGCAGGTCTGGGTAGCTCGCCCAGTGTTCCATTTTGATATGAGTATTATGGGGAGTAATTATGAGGATTTTCGAAGCAACTTATATCTAACTGTGAAGGAATACGGAAGTCTTTATGGTGAAACAAAATACGAAACGGCAGGCAAATGTTTTGCCGACTTGATTCGCAAAGCGCATGAGGTGACAGGGCAAACAGTTGCTATCATCATTGACGAATATGACAAGCCTATAAGAAATACGCTTTATACAGACGACCATGATGCAACACGTTCTTATTATAGAGATTTCCTATCGGTATTGAAATCCGAAGGGGGGCATATCCATAATGTTTTCATCACGGGCATAGCAAAGTTCACACAGTTGAGTCTTTTTAGCGCACTCAACACGTTGCGAAATCTTAGTTTTGAAACGAGATACGCTGCAGTATGCGGCCTAACGAATGACGAAATAGACCTATGCTTGAAGCCAGAGATAAACACTATGGCAGAAAAAATGGGATTGACATTTGAGCAACTACGTCAACGGCTACGTGAGTATTATGATGGCTACCATTTTACGGAGGATCTTATTGATGTCTATAACCCAACAAGTCTGCTGACTGCTCTTGATGATAAAAAGATACGCAATAATTGGGCGTCGGACGGTGCTACACTGCTGCTACCTACCATAATAAGAGAGAATAATATCGACATTGAGCAGATGGATAATGTGACCGTTGGACGCACAGAGTTGGAAACTTCCGACTACCTGCTGTCCAAGCCAGCGGTGTCACTCTATCAGATGGGATATCTGACGATAAAGGATTTTGACGAATGGAACTACACTCTTGGTTTCTCAAATGCCGAGGTGCGTCAGACCATGAGCGACATTATTTTGCCCAACATTATGCCAGCCCTTAATGACTCGTCTCGTGCCAATGCTTTGGGACAGATGGCCTCGGCGATGGATAAGGGTGATGGAGATAAAGCAATGGAATACATCTCGCAATTGGTGGCTGCCGCTCCCTATGACAATCAGAAACACAAACTTTTGGAGAGTCATTTCCAGTTCCTGTTGAGTATGATGTTCTATTCTGTTGGATTCAACGTTCAGCAAGAGGTGCGAGTGGCTGCGGGGCGGATAGACATGGTGGTTACTACCCGCCATCAACTTTACGTTATAGAGTTGAAATTGTCTGATAACGGTGGAGCCATGGCTGCAATGGAACAAATGTCTGCTCGCCGCTATGTGGATGCCTATAGTGCCGAGTATCGTCAACTAAATCAGTTGGCAATAGAGTTCGACAACAAGACCCATTGCGTCAATCGTTGGATATGGCAACGCTTTTAGAAAAACGGCATTGACATCATACATAACGAGTGTTGCAAATACGGATTTTATTTGATAAATCCTAAACTCCGAAAATCCAAAATATTTTGTAATTTCGCAATCGATTTTGGCTTATTGGTACTTTTGCAATCATAAGATATAAAGTGCATTAGAACCATACGGTCGTAGAAAAACAAAGTATAAAAACAAACTCTATAACTATGAAAAAGATTCTTATTGTTGGTGCCGGCGGACAGATTGGTTCGGAACTTACCCGCGTGCTGCGCGACACCTATGGCGACAGCAACGTGATTTGCAGCGACCTGCGTCCCCTCAAAGGCGACCCCTATGAGCGCGGCCCCATCGAGCGCATCGACTCTACGCAGATTATGCAGATAGCCGAGGCTGTTAAGAAATACGAGATTGATACTATCTACAACCTCGCCGCAATATTGAGCGCTACCGCCGAACTGAACCCCATGCTGGGTTGGAACGTTGGCATCGGCTCGCTGGTGAACTGCCTTGAAGTGGCCCGCTTGTTCGGCTGCGCTATGTTCACCCCGAGTTCTATCGGCGCTTTCGGTCCCTCGACTCCTCACGACAACACTCCGCAGGACACCATACAGCGTCCTAACACTATCTACGGTGTGACGAAGGTGACGGGCGAGTTGCTCTCCGACTACTATTTCACCCGCTTTGGCGTTGACACGCGCTCGGTGCGTTTCCCCGGCCTCATCAGTTATCAGACTCTTCCCGGCGGTGGCACTACCGACTACGCTGTGGAGATTTACTATGCCGCTGTGAAGGGCGAGAAATTCACCTGCCCGCTGAACCCCGGCACTTATATGGACATGATGTATATGCCTGACGCTCTCAAGGCTATGGTTGACATCATGGAGGCTGACCCCACGAAACTCGTTCACCGCAACAGTTTCAACGTCACGTCGATGAGTTTCGACCCCGAAATCATCTACGCCGCCATCAAGAAACGCTATCCCAATTTCGTGATGGAGTACAAGCCCGAACCCATTAAGCAGGCTATTGCCGACAGTTGGCCCAACAAGATGGACGACAGTTGTGCCCGCAACGAATGGGGCTGGGCTCCGCAGTACGACCTCGACCGTATGACGGACGACATGATTCTCAACCTCAAGAAGAAACTGCTGTAATCACAACAGCAAATCATACAACAACAGCCAGCGCATTTGCACTGGCTGTTGTTTTTTTCTTGCCTCTACCCTACCCCGCAATCATATCTTCAGCGTTTTTATCGTTTCTTGCAGGCGGTCAAGATAGAGGGCGGCTTGCTGTCCATCCATCTGGGCATGATGAAACTGCATAGAGACTGGCAATGTGGTGCGGAACAAGCCTTTGCGATAACTTCCCCAAGCAATGAACGGGTTGTTCCAATAGCCCGAATGGGCGTTGATGACGGCATCTATATCGTATTTGACCAAAGCCGACGTGCCAATACACATAAGGCTGTCGCACATATCGTTGTAGATACCCGTCTCCGCCACCTCGCGTGTCAATCGGTCATAGTCGGCTGAAAACTTTTGGAAATCATCAGTAAACGGTATGTCGCAATATTGTATGCCACCCTTATTAACATTGACTATCACATCGATACATAAACCGTCGAAACGATGGAACACATCGCCCACTGGCAGTTGGAACATCTCGTCGATGCCTGTGGCCGCTTGGCCGATGCAATAGCACAACAGCTTGTTAAACTTCAAACCTTTGCGACGCGACATACGCACCAGTCTGCTGACATCGAGAGTCTTCAAAAATGTAACCATCGGCGTAGGCGAATTGCGCCACAACTCGAAAGCAGCAGCACGCGACGTCTCTTTAGGTTCTACTATCTGATACATTGTAATTATTCGTTTTTCTTGAAGACGCGATAGCCCCCAAAACGCACTACATCAATATTCTATCTTATCCTCTTTCTCGCGCCACGCTATAAAAGGGGCCTGGGCCTCGGAGCGCATCATATTGGTGGAGGGTATAGCGCGATGCTCGTAGGGCAGGGCTATTTCCTCGTAGATGAAATGGTCGTCGAAGTCTATCTGCGCGGCGTCTTGCTGCGTGCCACCATAATAGATATGGCGCAGGCCAGCCCAATAGATAGCGCTGAGGCACATCGGGCAAGGCTCGCAAGAGGTGTAGATATCACAACCGTCAAGTTTGAACACCTGCAGCCGACGGCAGGCCTCGCGTATGGCGCTCACCTCTGCGTGTGCCGTAGGGTCGCACGAAGCGGTGACGCGGTTCACGCCAGTGGCAACAATCTCGCCATCCTTAACTATAACCGCGCCAAAGGGGCCTCCGCCATTCGCCACGTTCTCCGTAGCCAGCCGTATGGCCTCGCTCATAAAGACATTATGGTCATTGTTTTTCATCATTGTCATTATTCATAAACAAAATGCAAAAGTACAAATTTAATTCCGTAAATTTGCAAACTCATTGAACAAGCCGTATGAAACTACTGCGTTTTATACTTCTCATAATCAGCCTTCTGTTCGCACTACTACTCATTGCATCAACCTTTGCAGGATTGGTACGCCCCAGCAAGTTTGTAGGCTTCTCACTGCTCAGTTACGCCTACGCGCCTTTGCTGATTGCCAATGTGGTGCTCGCAATAATATGGCTTATCATGGCGAGATGGCAATGCCTGCTGCCAATAGCAGCCATAGTGCTACGCTTTAGTTTTCTGCCACTGTTCTTTCAGATTGGCGGCCATAACGCCCCCTCGACCGACGACGGTATCCAGTTGAAAGTGATGACATTCAACCTGCACCATTTTTCTGGGCGCGACGGCAGCCTGCCAGGTGATGACGGAAGCCAGATGTTTTTAGACCTGGTGAGCAAGGAGCAACCCGAAGTGCTTTGTCTGCAAGAGTTTTTCGAGCCTAAAGGGACTAATGTTGCCGAACACCTGCGCACTATGGGTTATCGCTTCAATCGAGGCTACCACAACAGCCATATTGGCTTGGTACTGTTTTCCAAACACCCGTTTGTCGCCAGCAAGGACATAGGCTCAACTGGCAAATTCTATGCCGACATCAAGAAAAACGGCCACACAGTACGCCTCGTATGCGTACACCTCACATCCTATCACCTGAGCAACAACGATATTGCCTCACCCGACGACAACCGCAAGAAAGTCGTAAACAAATCGCTCGGCATAGTCCATAAAATCAACAATGCCGTAAAGTTACACGAGAAAGAGTGGCACCAATTCCTGCAACCTGTGGTGGAGGAATCCAAATATCCAATAATTTTCATGGGCGATTGCAACGACATTCCCTCGTCCTATTTCTACCACCAGGTTACGCGCCACTTGAAAGACTCTTTCTGCGAACAAGGCAGCGGCATTGGCACCACCTACCACGGCCTCTTCCCAGCCTTCCGCATCGACTATATTTTCCACTCTCCCACGCTCGAAGCACTCTCCTACAAGCGAATGAAAAGCGACATTTCCGACCACTACCCACTGGTGGCGGTATTCAAAATTGCCGATTGAAACCCCTTTAACGGACACTAACAGCCCAACCGAATATGCGCAAAGAAGAGCGATACCGCAAAGTGATAGACTATTTCGAGCGTGAAATGCCCGTAGCGGAGACTGAATTGCACTACTCTAACCCGTTCCAATTGCTTGTGGCCGTCATTCTCTCGGCACAGTGCACCGACAAGCGAGTCAATATGGTGACCCCCTCGCTTTTCGAAGCCTATCCCGATGCAGCGGCATTGGCAAAAGCCACGCCCGAGGAGGTCTTTCAGTACGTCCGTTCGGTGTCGTACCCCAACAGCAAGAGCCGTCATCTTGTGGGCATGGCCCAAGGACTGATGGAGCGTTTTGGCGGCGAGGTGCCAGACGACCGCGAACAGTTACAGACTCTACCCGGCGTAGGGCGCAAGACTGCCAACGTCATAGCCTCCGTGGTGTTCAATCAACCCGCCCTGGCCGTTGACACCCATGTGTTTCGCGTGTCAAACCGCATAGGACTCACCTACCGCAGCCGCACACCGCTACAAACCGAGCAGGAACTCGTGAAACATATCCCCGAGGAGAAAATCCCCATAGCCCACCACTGGCTCATACTCCACGGACGATATGTCTGCACCGCCCGCAAGCCTCACTGCGAACAATGCGGAATTGCTGAATACTGCCAACACTACTGCTCCTCGCATAAGGAGCAATAAAAATCTATTTGTTTTTACTAATCGCCACCTTACGGGTAAATGATACTATGATAAAAAAGAATCCTATACGGAGTTATGTTATAACCACCTATCTGACGTTTTGGCTGATGGTGCTTGTGCTGTGTGGCGGAGCGTCGATGGTGTTTCATGCGTCGCCACTCGTGATGCGCATATTGGCAGATGTTTGCGCTTGGTCGCCGACCATTGTGCTGCTCGTGATGTGGCGACGGCTACGCCCAGGGCAGTCGTTTCGCGATTTTCTTGCCCGATGTTTCAGTGGGCGCATTGTGTGGTGGTGGCTGCTGTTGCTTGCAATCCTTGTTGCAGGCGGAGTTGTGGGCTCGGCATGGCTGCTCTCGTGCTTTGAACATAAGGCAATGTCGTCGTACCTCTCTATGGGAGGCTGGGCATTGGGGACCTCGCTGGTGCTGTCCATTCTCTCTGGTCCTACGGGCGAGGAACTTGGCTGGCGCGGCTATCTGCGTGAGGAATTGGCTGTGCGCTATCCCTTTATGAAGGCTGCGCTGATACAGGGTGCGATATGGACCTTTTGGCACACGATATTGTGGTTTGTGGATTCCGATTTTGCAGGCTGGCAACTATTGCCATACGTGCTGTCTAACCTAATAGTTATGACCTGCCTGGCATATATGATGAACGTTGTTTTGGAACGGCACAACAACCTTATTTACTCTATCTTGATTCATTTCTCGTTCAATTTTCCATATTGCTTCCTACAGGTCAATATCGGATTCTACGTCATTCTGTCGGTGGTGTTCCTACTGCTGGCAACGGCCTTTTACTTTTGGCGCCAAAAGACACAGCAGGGGAAATTGAGAGTTGAAAGGTAAGAGAAAAAGGTAAAGAAATAGCCATTCACACGGACTATAAGTCACTTATCTATGAATAAGATAATTATAGGCTATTTAATAAAACGGGGTTTCAGATTGTCTGAAACCCCGTTTTGCATTGAGTTTATACCTCATTAGTACTTCACGGGGAAGTTCTGCATGTTGCCCGACAGGTATTCGTCGTAGGCGGTCATGTCGATGAGACCGTGGCCGGAGAGGTTGAAAAGAAGGACCTTCTTCTCGCCGCTCTCTTTCAGTTCCAACGCGCGACGGATGACGCCAGCGATGGCATGGCCTGACTCGGGGGCAGGGATGATACCCTCGCTCTTGGCAAAAATTTCGGCAGCCTTGAAGACGTCGAGTTGGTCAACGTCCATAGCCTCCATGTAGCCGTCTTTGAGCAGTTGCGACACAATGACGCCGGCACCATGATAGCGCAGACCGCCAGCATGGATGTTGGCCGGGCGGAACTCGTGGCCCAGAGTGAACATAGGCAGCAACGGCGTGTAGCCAGCCTCATCGCCAAAGTCGTAGTCGAACTTGCCTTTGGTGAGTTTGGGGCAGGCCGTAGGCTCGACGGCGATGTAGCGGGTCTTGCGACCCTCTTTGAAGGTGTGGCGCATGAAGGGGAAGGCGATGCCCGAGAAGTTGCTACCACCACCAAAAGCGGCGTAGATTTCATCGGGATATTCGCCAGCCATCTCCATCTGCTTCTCGGCTTCGAGGCCGATGACGGTCTGATGCAGCGACACATGGCTCAACACCGAACCCAACGAATATTTGCAGTTGGGAGTGGTCTGTGCCAGTTCGATGGCCTCGCTGATAGCGGTGCCAAGGGAACCCTGATGGTTAGGCGTAGCGGTCAGGATATTCTTGCCGGCGCGAGTTGACATTGACGGCGAAGCCGTAACCTGTGCGCCGAAAAGTTGCATCATGCTGCGGCGATAAGGTTTCTGCTCGTAACTGATTTTCACCTGATAGACGGCTGCCTCGAGACCAAACAGACGTGCGGCATACGACAGGGCTGCGCCCCACTGGCCAGCACCAGTCTCGGTGGTTACGTTGGTCACGCCTTCCTGCTTGAGATAGTAGGCTTGAGCCAGAGCCGAATTGAGTTTGTGGCTTCCCACAGGGCTGACGCTCTCATTCTTGAAATAGATGTGAGCGGGGGTGTCGAGGGCCTGCTCCAAACCGTAGGCGCGGACGAGGGGGGTGCTGCGGTAGTAGGTGTACATTTCGCGCACTTTCTCGGGGATTTCAATCCAAGAGTCCTTCTGGTTCAGTTCCTGCTGACAGCACTCTTTGGCGAAAATGGGGTAAAGGTCCTCGGGACCCATCTCTGCTCCCGTTCCGGGATGCTTGATTGGCAATGGCTTATTAGGCATTTCGGCCTGAATGTTATACCATTGCTTCGGAATCTGCGATTCCTCAAGAAAAAAACGTTTCTGTTTCATTTTTTTTCTCTCTAAAGTTAGTATTTGGGTTAATTAATATAAGATGGTCGGTTTTCAAGATGCGACATTTTTCTGATTGTAAGGATTTAAGATAATAAGCCAGCCAATACAATAAAACCTTTAATCTTTTAATCTAAAAAAGTTTTTACCTCTCAAAAACCTAAATCTTTCGTTTATCGGTAGGCCTCCATCAGGCGCAGCACGTACTTGCCGAACACGTCGAACTCGATGTTGACTACCGTGCCTGCCTTAATGTTGTGGAAGTTGGTGATTTCGTGGGTATAGGGTATGATGGATACCGAGAAATGGCCTTTCTCGCTGTCCACCACTGTGAGGCTTACGCCATTGACGGTGATGCTGCCTTTGGGGACTGTGATGTTTTTCTCGTCGGGGCGATATTCGTAGTCGAAATAGTAGCGCCAACTGCCGTCGCAGTCCTCCACGCGGGTGCAGGTTGCCGTCTGGTCCACATGGCCTTGCACTATGTGGCCGTCGAAGCGTCCGTCCAAGCGCATGGCACGCTCCACGTTGACCTCGGTGCCTACCTGCCATGTGGCGAGGTTAGTTTTCTGCATGGTTTCATCCATGGCGGTAACCACGTATTGTTTTTTCTCTTTGTCAATCTTGACAATGGTGAGGCAGCAGCCATCGTGCGCCATGCTCTGGTCTATGGCCAGTTCGTCGGCAAAATCGACAGTCAGCGTGAAATGGTAGTTGCTGCCTTCTTGTTCTACGGCTACGACATGAGCCGTTTTTTCAACAATTCCGGTAAACATATAGGGTGTTTTTAGTTGCTAATTTTATTTTGGTCAATATGCTATGCGGCCAGCTGTGCCATCCACTGCTTGAAAGGTTCTGCTTTGCGTGAGGGGATGGACTGGATGAGACGGAACATCTGCTCCATATCGGCTACGTCCGTAAGACGTTTTTTGCCGTCTGGGGAGAGCATCTTCAACTGTCCGATTTTTTCGGACAGTTGGCTCCCTTCTGATAGCAGTTTCTTTTTCAGGTCGTTCCAATACTTTCGGGGTCTGTCGGTATCAGTTAAAACAGCGATAACGTCGATGATGGAAAAACACCATGTTTCTGTTTCGCTATCCCATGCGGAGCGGACTTTCTTTTCTTCAAACAGTTGTATCGCCTGTTTTTGTGTCATGAGGATTCTGGAGTCGGGATTTTTGGTTGATTCTATTTCAAGAATGTTTCGTAGTAGTCGAACATTTTGGCGTATAGGTGCAGGCGGTCGCGACCTAATACGTTGTGCTGGTGGTCGGGATAGACGAAATAGTCCACTTGTTTGCCTGCCTTTATACAGGCATCAATGAACTCTAACGAGTTCTGCCACATCACGACCGGGTCTTCGGCTCCATGGATGACGAGCAGACGGCCTTCGAGTTGGTCTGCCTTGCTGAGTAGTGAGGCTGCGGCATAGCCTTCGGGGTTTTCCTGTGGGGTGTCCATATAGCGCTCGCCATACATAATCTCGTACCATTTCCAGTCGATGACGGGGCCACCGGCACAGGCTACCTTGAAGATTTCGGGATGTGCGAGTTTCATGGTTATGGTCATGAATCCGCCGAAACTCCAGCCCTCGACGCCCATACGGTTGGCATCAACAAAAGGCAGCGACTGTAAGTATTTTACGCCTTCCATCTGGTCGGCCAACTGAATGTCGCCGAGATTGCGATGTACGCAACTTTCGAATTCGAAGCCACGATTGGAGGTGCCACGGTTGTCGAGGGTAAAGACTACATAACCCTGCTGTGCGAGGAAGTAGGTGTATAGGCCTGTGCCTCCCAACCATTCGTTGGTGACAAGTTGGGAGTGTGGGCCGCCATAGACATAGATGAGTGTGGGATAGCGGCGTGTGCTGTCCATGTGCGGAGGAGTGATAAGGCGGTAGTAGAGGTCAGTGGTGCCATCGGCTGCCTTGAGGGTGCCAATGCGCAGTGTGGGGTTGGCGTATTCGGCCAGTGGGTTGGGGATTTCTTCTAATACTCGTTTTTCGCGACCTTCGGTGGTGGATAGCACTGTGCGGGAGGGTGTTGTGGTATTGCTATAGGTGTCGATGAGTAGTGTGCCGGCGTTGTTTATGGTGACTCTATGGGTTCCCGGCTGGGGTGTCATGAGTGTGGTTTGCTTTGATGACAGGTTGAGACAATAGGCATATTTGCCGATGGGGTCTTCGCGGTTGGAGTAGAAGAACAGTTTTTTGCCTTTGGGGTCAAAGCCTATGATAGAGGAGACTTCGTAGGGGCCTGATGTGAGTTGAGATAGCAGTGTGCCGTCGGTGCGGTAGTGATAGATGTGGTTGTAGCCATCGCGGCGGCTGAGCCAGAAAAATTCGTCGTCATGGCCTGGGCGGAAGTGGAGTCCGTCGAGGGGTTCTACATAGCGGTCGTTTTGTTCTTCAAAGAGTGTGCGGACGCGCTGGCCAGTGGCGGCATCGTAGCATTCAAGCCATAGATGGTTTTGTTCGCGGTTGACTTTGGCAATGTAGATGAAGCGTTCGTCGGGGCTCCACGAAATGTTGGTCAGATACATTTCGCGTTCTGCAACGGTGGTGTCCCGACGTGTGTTGAGATAGATGGTCTGCTGGGTGATGCTGTTGTAGATGCCGACGGTGACTTCGTGGCTTTTCATTCCTGCCATGGGGTATTTGAACGGTGCTGCTGTGGCTATGCGGCGGTCGGTGTGTACCAGCGGATAGTCGGCCACCATGCTCTCGTCCATGCGGTAGAATGCGAGCAGATTGCCCATGGGCGACCAGAAGGTGCCTTTCGTAATGCCAAACTCGTTGCGGTGGACGGATTCACCATAGACGATGCCGTCATCGTTGTGTGCTACTATTATGGGCGTTGTGCCGTCGGTGACGCAGAGGCTGCCGTTGTGGGTGTAGGCCTTCAGATGGGTTACGGGTGCTATGTCGAGGTTATTGAACTGTAGCACGTCGTCAACCTTGGCGAGTGTACGTGTCCGGAAGTTGTAGCGCAGTAGTTCTGAATGGGCCGTGAACTCGATTTCGCGCTCGTTCAGAAATCTCATACGAGGCAGGTATTCCAAAGGTTCTTTGCCGGCCGAGGAGAGTATCCGGTTGAGGCGGCTGAGTGTGAGCACGACGTTTTTGCTGCCGGCGGGGCCCATGTAAAGCACGGTGTCGTTGATATAGGCTATCTGGTTGTTGCCAGCAAAACCGAGGTTGCGCATTTGTGGCAACGGGTACAATGCGCGGCTCGACAGTTGGTCGGGCTGAAGCATTTTGTTCTGGGCAGAAAGAAAAACTGCGACGCCCAGCGCCGCAGTTAAGACTAATATTTTTTTCATATTATGGAAAAAGTTGTTCTATACTTTTGTCGCTTGCTTGATGGGGTAAATCAGTAGCGACGCCAACGACGGAATCGCAGGCTGAACACACCAAAGAAGGCCTCCTTAAAGATTTTCATACTCATTTTCGACGCGCCATACACACGGTCGGTAAAGATGATAGGTTCTTCGTGTATCTTAAATCCAAGACGGCTGGCGGTGTATTTCATCTCTATCTGGAAGGCATAGCCAACAAATTTGACCTTATCGAACTTGATGCTTTCCAAAACCTTGCGGCTGTAGCATACAAAACCGGCGGTGGCATCATAAACCTTCATGCCCGTAACCAAACGCACATATACCGAGGCATAGTACGACATGATTACGCGCCCCATAGGCCAGTTGACCACGCTGATTTTTCCGCCCACATAGCGAGAGCCAACCACCACGTCGCCTTTGCCCGAAGCGCAGGCCTCATAGAGGCGCGGCAGGTCATCGGGGTTGTGCGAGAAGTCGGCATCCATCTCTATCATGTAGTCATAGCCATGCTCAAGACCATAGCGGAAACCATCAAGATAGGCGGTGCCAAGACCAAGTTTGCCCTTGCGTTCCTTGATAAAAAGACGGTCCGGAAACTCCTGCATCAGGCGTTTTACGATGTCGGCGGTGCCGTCGGGCGAATTGTCCTCAACGATAAGCATATCAAAATCCTTCGACAAGGAAAAGACCTTCCGAATGATGGCTTCGATATTTTCTTTCTCGTTGTAGGTTGGTGTTATGACCAGGCAATCCGACATATCTTTGATTATCTACACGTCTTTTGTCAAACACAAATTTTGATGTTGCAAAAATACAAAAATTCTTAAAAACTGCAAAAAAATCTCCGCAACGCCATGTTTCACAACCTCTATCTGTACTGCGATAAACGTTGCTGATAGACTATATTCTCTTTCATCAACTTGATTATCTCCCTATCGAAGGCCTCTCCGTCGTCGTCATGGAACGCCACGCGAATATCGATAGCATATATCGGCACATCGCGCAGAAGTTCCGCAAACTGCGAGTCGCGCAGACGTGCGGCGTCTTTCTCGGTGGTGATAATAGCGCGCTTTTTGACGTCAATCTCTTCCAGTTTTGCAACCATGGCCTTGATGTCGTCCTCGCGGAAATTGTAGTGGTCGCCAAACTGCATGGGCACCACGTTCACCTTCTCACGGAGATAGGACTGCAACGGCTGCGGATTGGCGATGCCAGTGACGCACACCACGTCGCTGAAGTCCGACAGTGGGCGCTTCTTGCCTCCAAACAGCGGCATGAGGTCGCCATACTCCATATAAGAGAAAAACACTTTCTGATAGGTCTGCATTTTGAGCGCCGCCACAATGTTGTGACGGTCTATCGGGTTAAGCACCCGAGGCGACTTGGTGACAATAATGATATTGGCACGCAGACGTCCGCGCGAACTCTCGCGCAGGTTGCCAAAAGGCAGAATACTATCTTCATAGAACGGATGCTGATATTCCGTAAGCAGTATGTTGAGCGACGGGCGGATGCTGCGATGCTGAAACACATCGTCAAGCACCACCATCTGCAAGTCGCTTTTCGCGTTGAGAAGTCCGGCAATACCGTCTATGCGATTTTTGCAAACCGCCACTGCAACATTAGGGAACTTTTCCGCCACCATGGCAGCCTCGTCGCCAAGCATTGCGACGCTGTGGGAGCCGTCGTCCATCTGGAAGCCTTTGCTCTTGCGACGATAGCCACGGCTCAGCATAGCCATCTTATACTCGCCCGAGAGCAACGACAGCAGATACTCTACATGCGGAGTCTTGCCAGTGCCGCCACACGACAGATTGCCAACGCCTATTGTAGGTATCTGCGACACCGTTTGCCGCATCAGACCAAGGTCAAACAGCAAATTGCGGAACAAGACCACCACCGCATACCACATTGTAAGCGGAAAGAGGCAATACGATATTATTTTTCGGAACTTCATCGCCAAGAACTTTGTAAGAGTTAATAGATTGCAAAGATATTGATAATATTCCAATTATGCAAATCAAAACGTCTTTTCGACATTTTACAAAACCACAATCACACAGATAATAAAGCGTCTGACACTAATTTTCTGCTTAAATTATTGCGGCATAATTTACTGTAAGATATGCTGAATATCACCTATGGCAGCATTACGAGGCGTAGGCCATATATACTATCGCGTTCCGAAGGCTCTACAAAACCACGGTCGGACACACGACACATTATAGCGCTAACCTGCCATGCACCGCCACGCAGGGTTCGGTAGCGTCCCGTCGCCGGGCCCACGGGGTCGTTTTGCTGTTCCGGCTCATATAGGTCGTACCAGTCGGCACACCATTCAAAGACATTGCCGCTCATATCGTAAATGCCCAGTTCGTTAGGTTGTAGGCCACGCACGGCGTGCGTCGAATGACGGCTGTTGTCGCCGTTCCAAGCCACCGCGTTAATGCTGTCGCTCCCACTGTATTTATAGTGCCGACTGCTACAGCCCCCACGCGCGGCATACTCCCATTGCGCCTCTGTCGGCAAAGCAAACCGCAGCCCTGTGCGCTTGCAAAGGCTGTCAACAAATGCCATACAATCGTTCCACGACACGTTTTCCACCGGCAGACTGTCGCCGACAAAATGCGACGGGTTGCTGCCCATAACCTCGCGCCACAAAGCCTGCGTGACTTCCGTTTCTGCCATATAGAACGGCGAAAGCGTAACCTCGTGGCAAGGCTCTTCGAAATGCCAGCAGTCGCCATTCTGCTCGTCAGTACACCCCATAACAAAAGTGCCCCCTTCGACATAGACCATCGTAAACTCTACTTCGCCAACACGAACACTCCTATTTTTGTCCAGTGGCGAACAGCCCGTCCAAAGCAACAAGGCTATTCCAACCGCCGCCAATATTTGCGCATACGCAATACGTCTCTTCGTCATATAATTCTTTTTCTTTAGCCTATTCACATCATATAGTAATACGCTAGGCGAATATCATATTACACAAAAGCCCCCACGGCATCAACCATAGGGGCTTTTGATATTGTCAAGCGCTGTTATTTTTTCTCAAAATAGCGTTTGTAGAGACCTTCGAGGGCCTTGCCGTGGCGAGCCTCGTCGCGGGCCATCTCGTGAACGGTGTCGTGGATGGCGTCAAGGTTCAGAGCCTTAGCACGTTTTGCCAGGTCGGTTTTTCCTGCAGTGGCACCATATTCGGCATCTACGCGCATTTTGAGGTTTTCAGCAGTGCTATCGGTCAGCACCTCGCCCAGCAGTTCGGCAAATTTGGCGGCATGCTCTGCCTCTTCGAAAGCGGCTTTTTCCCAGTAAAGACCCACTTCGGGATAGCCTTCGCGGTGTGCCACGCGAGCCATGGCGAGATACATTCCCACCTCTTTGCATTCGCCTTCGAAATTCATACGAAGGTCGGCCTTGATGTCTTCAGGAGCGTCTTTGGCCACGCCAACAATATGCTCTGCAGCCCAGGTCTTAATGTCCTCTTTTACTTCCTGCATCTGTTTTCCGCAGATAGGGCATTTTTCGGGCATTTCTTCGCCTTCATAAACATAGCCACAAACGGGGCAAATGAATTTACGTTTCATAAATGTATGGTTTTTTATGGTTAATAATGAATGTTCTTACAATGATGCGACTATGGCTTCTGCCATTGCCGAGAGGGTTTCGGACTGGTCTTCTTTCATTGCCGATTTTAGGGTCATTGTCTGCTTGATGACGGTCATGTTCTTCATCTCGTCGATGATGGCACGCATCAGTTTGCCGCTTACGGGAGCCCATGTGCCATTTTCTATGATGGCTACGGTGCGGTTTTGCAGGTTGTGTGCCTTCAAGTCGAGCAGAAGGTTCTCCATCGGAGTAAAGATACCGTTGTTGTAGGTGCTGGAAGCCAAGACTATGTGGCTGTAGCAGAATGCCTCGCTAACGAGGTAACTGACGTCGGTGTGGCTCACGTCGTACATGGCGATATTGCGCACTCCGCGCTCGGCAAGCAGCGATGCCAAACACTCGGCAGCGGCAGCGGTATGGCCGTAGATGCTGCCATAGGCTATCATCACGCCACGTTCTTCAGCCTCGTAGCGGCTCCAAAGGTCGTATTTGCCGATGAAATAGCCCAGGTCTTGACGCCAGATAGGACCATGCAGAGGGCATATCATCTGTATGTCGAGAGTGGCGGCTTTCTTCAACACGGCTTGCACCTGCATGCCGTATTTGCCTACGATATTGACCAGATAGCGACGGGCGTCATCGAGCCAGTCGCGGTCGAAATCAACTTCGTCGGCATAGATGTTGCCGTTCAGCGCGCCAAAGGTGCCGAAAGCGTCGGCAGAGAAGAGAACTTTGTCGGTGGTGTCGTAGGTCACCATAGCCTCGGGCCAGTGTACCATAGGTGCCATGACGAAGGTGAGGGTGTGGCGGCCGGTGCATAGAGTGTCGCCCTCTTTAACTGTTTGCAGACGGCTGTCGAGGTCGAAGGTGAAGAACTGTCGTATCATGGTGGCAGCCTTGGCGTTGGTGACAATCTTCACAGCGGGATAGCGCAGCACGAGGTCTTCTATCAGTGCGCAGTGGTCTGGTTCCATGTGGTTGACCACGAGATAGTCGAGAATGCGACCAGCCAGTGCGGCGGCAACGTTCTCGAAAAACTGCTGTCCTACGGCACTGTCGGCGGTATCGAGCAGAACGGTTTTCTCATCGAGCAGCACATAACTATTGTACGACACCCCGCGAGGTATGGGATAGACGTTTTCGAACAGGGCCAGACGGCGGTCGCTGGCACCAACATAGTAAAGGTCGTCAGTTATTTTGCGGATATTGTGCATATCAAGGTGTTTTTTTTCGGAGTTTGCGGATTCAAATTTCAACTTTATTCATCATTCTACCGTAACGCTCTTGGCGAGGTTGCGTGGCTGGTCCACATTGCGGCCTTTGGCAATGGCGATATAGTAGGAAAGCAGTTGCAGCGGTATGACTGCCAGCAAAGGTGCGAAACTGTCGCGGGTGTCGGGAATCTCGACACAGAAATCGCTCATGTTCTTCACCGTGGTGTCGCCCTCGGTGACAACGCTAATGATTTTGCCTTTGCGCGATTTGATTTCTTGTATATTGCTCACAATCTTGTCGTAGAGCATACCACGACGTGTGGCGATGACGACAACGGGCATCTCTTCGTCAACAAGGGCTATAGGGCCATGCTTCATCTCGGCAGCGGGATAGCCTTCGGCGTGGATATAACTGATTTCCTTTAGTTTGAGAGCACCCTCAAGGGCCACGGGGTAGTTGTAGCCGCGTCCCAGATAGATGAAGTTCTTGCAGTAGGTGAAGGTCTTGGCGAACTGCTCTATGCCCTTCATCTGATTCAGCGTCTGCTCCATCTTTTCAGGTATCTGCATCAGGTCGTCAACAATCTGGTGGAACAGCGACTCGTCGAGGGTCTTACGCTCTTTGGCGAGAGCCAGGCCGAAGAGTATGAGGGTGATAAGTTGGCCAGTGAAGGCTTTGGTGGAGGCCACGCCGATTTCGGGACCCACATGGATATAGGTGCCGCTGTCGGTGTTGCGCGGAATGGAACTGCCGATGACGTTGCAGATGCCATAGACGAAGCAGCCTTTTTCACGTGCCAACTGTATGGCGGCAAGGGTGTCGGCGGTTTCGCCGCTCTGCGATACTGCAATCACCACGTCGCTGGGGTCGAGCACAGGGTTGCGATAGCGAAACTCCGACGCATATTCCACCTCTACGGGGAGATGTGTGGCCTCTTCGATGAAGTATTTGCCGATGAGTGCCGAATGCCAAGAGGTTCCGCAAGCACAGATGATGATGCGACGTGCTTTGAGGAAACGCTCCTTGTGGTCGATAATGCCACTGAGCAATATGTCGCGGTTGGCGAGGTCGATACGTCCACGCATACATGTGCGTATGGCATTAGGCTGCTCGTAAATCTCTTTGAGCATGAAATGGGGATATCCGCCTTTTTCCAACTCGTCGAGATTCATCTGCAAGGTGTGCAGTTGGGGGGTCTGACGTATGGAGTCGAGATTGGTAATGGCGTGTTTGCCGTTGCGGTTCAGCACAGCAATCTCTTCATCCTGCAGGTAGATAACCTGGTCGGTGAACTCGATGATGGGTGTGGCGTCGCTGCCAATGAAGAACTCAGCCTCGCCAGGCTTGGCGGTGTCGTTGCCCTTGCCCACGCCGATGATGAGCGGGCTGCCTTTGCGGGCGCAAATCAACTGGTTGGGGTTACGCTTGTCGAGGACGGCAATGGCATAGGCTCCCACAACGTTTTTCAGCGCCAGATGAACAGCCGTAACGGTGTCGCACTGATGCGTGACCTGCATATACTCTATGAGTTGCACCAGAACCTCGGTGTCGGTCTCGCTATTGAAGGTGATATTGTTTTTCTCCAGTTCTATACGCAGGGACTTGTAGTTCTCAATGATGCCATTGTGCACCAGCGAGAGCATATGCGACTGCGAATAGTGCGGATGTGCGTTGGTAGCGTTAGGCTCGCCATGCGTCGCCCAGCGGGTGTGGGCAATGCCTATGGTACCGCTGATGTCCTTGTCGGCCACCGACTGCTCCAGTGCGTCAACCTTGCCCTTGGCCTTATAGACCACGAGGTCGCCATTGTTGGTTATCAGCGAGATGCCAGCACTGTCGTAGCCGCGATATTCCAAACGGTGGAGCCCCTTGATAAGGATGGGATAAGAATCCTTGGGACCGATATAGCCTACTATTCCACACATATATTGATGATTTTGATTTTCGAAAACTGAATATTGAATTATCTAAATCCCCATCACATCTCACACTTCACTACAAAATGCAAAAATACATTTTTTTTCGCACACACAGACAATCATGGCGATTGTTAAATACAAAAAACACTTTTAAAGTGTGTTTCAAATATTATGTGTAATTTTGTAACCGAAAAACAACAGAGTACTAACCAAATCAACCGCCAATGAAAAATAACGCATAGATTAATATGCACATTAAAGAATAGAAAAAAGCGAAACGGGCTTATCTGGTCATTCTGAAAACTTCGACACTTTTCAACTTCACCAGGGACAAGCAGCGTGGCTCCAGCCATAGGCGTGGACTTATACGTTGTAATCTGGTGAAGTAGGTAGTCGAAGACCTCAGAATGACCGATGAAGACATAAAGGTTCCACGCTTTTTTTATGTGCATTCTTTCTTTAACGGAACTAATACACAATAATTCAAAAAAATAAGAAAAATGAAAAAAGCAACAATATTATTACTCTGTTTTGTCTCATTACTATTGGGAATGACATCCTGTCGTTCAATGAAAACCGCTACACCAGTGGGTAATTTTAGAAGCAGTCAAGGAAGCACATACACATATGCCAAAGGGAAACAAATATATCTTTTCTGGGGATATGTTCGATTGGGAAGGACCTCTGTTGCAACACCTGCGAATGGTGATTGCTGCATCCGTACTTATGTAACATTCTGGGACCGTATTCTAACTGGTTTGACTGGTGGTATTTTTTCGGCACAAAGTATTGCTGTTGATGCAAAAAGAATACCCGCTCCAGCACAATCGAATATGATACAACCTCAATCCACGAATCAAGAATCTACAACCCCAAAATAAACAGAAAAATATATCAGAATTTTCGACTAATCCTTAGAGGCTGTTTTGAATTCATCCAATTAGAAAAGATGAGATTATCGATGGGACATTAAAAGAATGCTCCATTTAGCAGTTGTGAGAAGAGACTCATTCGGCTCTAACAATCAGAACTGGAAGTAGATGAAGGGTTGTAGGTCGGCTGTTACGAACTGATATACTATGAATACCGTGCTTACTGTTATCAGTAGCAGCAGCCACATTGGCATCGTTGCCATCCATAGGCGGTAGCGGCGTTTGAAACGCACTGGCAGCCAATGTACTATCATACCGAAGAGGAAGAGCAGGAATACTCCGCTGTAGTTGCTCAAAATGGCTGGTACCGGCTGCCAATTCCAGTGGCTGCCTATTTGTGCCACCATCTCTGTGGCGGTGCGCCATGCTATCTCGTTGGCCTCGGCGGGGTTGAGGTTGGAGCCCGAACGGAAAAACAGTCGCGTGAAAGAGATAAACACAAAGGTCAGCAGCGTGTTCCACACCAGCAGCGTGATGTCGTAAATCTTGTTTTTGTCGGCCTTGAGCAGCACTACGATATTAAGCAGTATGATGCCGACAAACACGACATCCATGATGAACGACAGCATGCTCAGTAGCGGGCAGGGATAGAGCAAGTTGGCAACATAGAGGCTGATGGTGAGCGCTGTGATAACTATGATGCGCACCCACGGACCCCATTTCTTCCAATTCTTATAGACAAGGATTCCCAAGCCGTTGAGGCCGCCCCATGTGATGAAGTTGAAACTCGCGCCATGCCACAGACCGCCTAACAGCATGGTGTCCATATTGTTGATATTGGTAGAGAGGTCTTTGCGGTTTTTCGGGAAGAGGATATAGATTGCCAGCAGAATGGTTATGACTGCCGACACCACTATGGTGGTCCAAAGGGTCTGCGCCATGAGGGCTACGACGATTAGCGTGCCGAACAGCACAGCGTAGGTGCCAAAGGTGCCGTTGCGGTTACCTCCCAGAGGGATATACAGATAGTCTTTCAACCAGTTGGAGAGCGACATGTGCCAACGCTTCCAGAAGCCGGCGGCGTTGGTGGCCTTATAGGGCGAATTGAAGTTGGTGGGCAGATAGAATCCCATGAGCATTGCCACGCCTATGGCTATGTCGGTATAGCCCGAAAAGTCGGCATAGACCTGCAGCGAATAGACCAGCAGGGCGGCGAAGTTCTCGAAAGGAGTGTAGAGCGTGGGATTGTCGAACACGCGGTCCACGAAACTGACGGCCAGGTAGTCGCTCAGCACAAGTTTCTTCACCAAGCCGTTCAATATCCAGAATATGGCTATGCCGAACTGACGGCGTCCCACGTTGAACGGGCGATAGAGTTGGGGAATGAACTGGTCTGCACGAATGATAGGGCCTGCCACGAGTTGAGGGAAGAAGGTGGTGTAGAAGCCGAAGTCGAGCAGATTGCCCGCATGGCGCACCTTGCCCTTATAGACATCGACAATATAACTGATATTCTGGAAGGTGAAGAACGAGATGCCCACAGGCAGCAAGATGACCGACGCGTCGAAACGCGAAGTGGCGGTAAAATGGTTGCTCCACTGTGCCAGCATGTTGACCACCTGCACGTTGGAATGGGTTATGGTGTTGTAGATGTCGGTGAAGAAATAGGCGTATTTGAAATAGAACAGCACTGCGAGGTTGACCACCACGCCAACAATCATCAGTGCCTTGCGGTATCGCTGCTTGCCTGTGGCGGCCATACGGTCGAAGGCAATGCCAAGCCCCCAGCCGAGGAATGTTGCAAGGATGAGCAGCAGCACGAAAAGACCAGAAGTCTTGTAGTAGAACAGTAGGCTGACGAAAAACAGGTAGCCGTTGCGCACAAGGCGGCGGCTTGCCGTCATTGGCCTTCTGTAGCCCAGCAACCTGCCCTTGCGCTCAAGCGGCAGACCCACGATGCAGGCATAGACGGCAAACACCACGAGGAAGAAGGCCCAGAAGTTGAACTGGGTGAAGAGCAACGGCTTGGAGGAGTCGAAAGCAAAGAGGCTAATCAGATATGAAGGGAGATATTCCATTATTGTCAGTTTGTTGGCTTTGTGATGTTGTTTTTTTGACGCTTGACTGTCGAGGAGCGGTCTGCTGCACGGCAGGCGCGGAGGCCGCAGGCTTTGCTTTCCTTGGCTTCTCGGCCTCCTCGTTATAGTTTTTTATGCTTTTAGGTGTTTTCTGGTAGGCTTCCACTATGGCGTTGTAGAGCAGGTCGCCCAGCAGTATGTAGCCCGTGGGGGTGAAATGCACATGGTCGCGCTGTGCCAGCCCTGCCTTACACCATTTTTCCATCGATTTCAGTCCGCCCATAATTTCAAACTGGTCCCACACGGCGCCCCCCGTGGCCTTTGCCAGGCGGTAGGCCACTGTGCGCGCCAGCAGTCCATTGGTGTTCACGGTGTAGCGACGGCGGCGTTTACGGCCCGACGCAATGAAAGAATCGTTGTTGGTGATGAACACAAAGGCGCACGACGGATTGATGCTCCGCACTTTCTCCACCAGCGACATATAGCGTCTGAAAAACACCGAGGTGTCGAAATTGGGGCCTGCGGCATCGTTGATGCCTATGCCGAAGATAACCAGGTCGGGGTTGAGCAGCCGCAGGTCGTCGGTAAAATGGACACATTTCTCGTAGTCGGCAAGCGAGGCGCCGTTCACTCCTATGGAGTGGTAGGAAAAGCCCGACTGCCTATTGCCAAGAAACACACCTGTGAGCGTGAACGATGTGCCACTGGTGCAGGGGAGAATTATCTGCAGCGAGTCCACGGTTTCCGACAGATTGAAGACAAAACGCCGAGTGTCGGGGTCTTTGTAAGAGAAAGTTATCTCGCGACCATTCACGGCGAGCATGGGCTCGATGCCGTCATCGGAATAGCCCAAGACCATAACCTGCCGCGTGGCGTAGTCGATATGAGTGCGCCGCAGGGCTATGTCGATATGCGTAGGGGTGTCGGAGGCGGTGATGGCAATGCCGCAAAGTCCGAGGTCGTGGGCTGGCTGGGAATAGACGCAGCGTGTCAGTTCCACACGCTCCGGGCAGTGTACCGCATAGTCGGGCGGATTGTTGCAGCGTGCCGCCGCCGAATAGGGGAAGAGCATTCCGCGAGCAGCCACAAGGTCGGGCAACTCGCTCATGAAATTGTAGCGCACACGGTTGGGAAAACTGCCGCCTTGGACGTGCGAACTGCCTATATGCACTATGTTGATATTGCCCTGCATGGCATCGACGACATGATACCACTTATGGAAAAAATGCTTCATCGAGGCCGACGAGGTGTCGTAGTGCAAACGGTTGGCATCATAGCGTATGAACGGATAATCGCGCGCCACGTCGATGGGTTGCTGTCCCTGCACGGCAAAGCCTACGGATAGCAGAATGACGGCGAATATAATTGATAGGGTGCTCTTTCTCATCTCTGGTGTATGCTTTTTTATGCTCCTGTTGCCGCCGCTCCTATTCCGTTTCATTCTCACGTTTCTCCCGCTCAAGCAATGCCTCGGCACGTTCTTGTTCTTTCTTTTTCATTGCCAGACGTATGCGACAGTAGTTGTAGGCATTGTCGAAAGCCAGTGTAATGCGGTCGCCCATTATGTCGGCACCTTTCTGGGTGTAGTGTATGTAGTCGGAGCCTGCCAGCCCCTGCTTCACCCACGCGGGCATGGAGTTCTCGCCACCCATGGCATCGTAGAGGCTCCAGAAGGCAGCGCCGTGGGCGGTGACGCTGTCGCGCAACGCATCAATGAGTTTAGGCAGATAGGGATAGGTCACATGCTCGCCGCCTTGCGTGGTGCTCATGTCCGACGGTCCGATGAAAAGTATTTTTGCCGAGGGGCAGCACTCGTGCACGCGCTCTATCTGGTTGCCTATCGACGAGGCATAGGTGCACGCAGCCTTGTCACCCTTGATATAGGGCACCGAGTTGCCGCCAAACTGCAAGATGATGAGCCTTATGTCCATGTTGGAATAGGCTGCCTTCAGTTCGCTCTTGTTTATCATGGTGAACTGCTGTCCCGAGCAGCCACGCAACGGAATGTTGTCCACCGCCACGCCGGCATCGCCATCGACAACCACGCCATAGAGGTCGGCATTGCCGCCAACGGTGAGGTGCAGACGTGTGGTCGGGCGTTCGAGATTCCAAGACATACTCCCCACTCCGCCATTGTTGGCGTTCTTTGAGCCAACCATGCCTTCCTTGCTGCTGAGCGTGGCATGGAGGCCGCCGTGATTGTTATACAGCAACGTCACACGCGAATAGCGCATCAACGCGCTGTCAACATTTCGCGATGTGGGTATGCTGAACGTAGCCGTTGCCTCACCGTTCAACTGGTGGGTGTTCACCAGCGGGCCATAGTGGCCGTTAGCGCGAGGTGCGTCGCCATACGCCGCCACATGGGTCAGGGCGCCGCTGGCACTATGCTGCACCGACAGCGAACGAATAACAGGCATGAAAGGCAGCAGTCCGGGGCCGTTGCCGCCAAAGGTGCGCTGCATATAGGCACGCAGGCGGTTGCTGAGGCGGTCCATCTCTATCTGCGAGTCGCCATAATGCAGAATGTGGAACACGACATCTTTTTCCTTGGCATTCTCAAAATCATCAAACATATCGACGAAATAGTCGGCATCGCCATTGGGAAACCAGAAACGTATGTCGCCATGCTCCATTATGCCGCGATAGTAGTCTGCCGAATCTTGCAAGCCGTTGAGCACCTGCAGGCGCTCTTCGTCGCGCTTCTGCTCTTCCTCAAGGTAAGCCATCAGGTCTAACTCCGCCTGCGGGATAATGATTTTTTTCACCGAGGGGAAGTTGAGCGTCTTGCCCGCCACCTTTATGCCATCGGCAGGGAAGAGCAAGGCGATTACCGTCAGAATAGCAATGGCACTCGCAATAAACAGCAGTATCTTAAAAGGTTTCATAAGTCTTTTCGGGGTGGTTTATTTTATAGTAGGTGTATGTATTGTCTTTTTTCAGTTGTTTTTCTTTGTATCACGATGCAAAAATATACGTTTTTTTCATCTCATCAGCGCTTGCCGAGGCCTATTGTACGAAATAGCGTGGATAATGTATGAAATGGTAGTTTTTCTGTATGAAATGATGTCCTCCTATGTCCTTTTGTCTCAAAAAAAGCAGAAAAAAAATGTCTCAAAACTCCATTTCTATTGTCTTGCTCTGCCTTGGCAGATAATACTGATGATTTTTCAGCATAAAACCCATCGAGCATTTATGTCCACGAACTTTTTCGGGTATCTCGAAAGCACAGTCAAGCGTTGTTGTATCGCCAGCGAGAAGCACAAAAGCCACATCGTCTATAACGGAGGGCTGGACTCGCTGCTCTAAACGGAAAAAGGCACGGATATGGATAGAGTCGTGCTCTCCAGTCGCTATATTATAAGGATAGGGATTGTATAGTTCAAGTTGGCAACGGAGTGTGTCGCCGTCAATGTCCAGCCGATTCTCGTCAAAGTCTATTTTCACGTTACGGATAGGTCGGAAATCGTCAACAACCTTATAGTGAAATGTGCGGCCGTTGGCCAACGGTATGTCTGTCGTGGTGTAACTGTCGTGGACTTCAAACAGCACTGTCTGACCGAGAAAGGCGGTGTCGTACTGCCACAACTCCCACTGACTGCGATGGGAGTAGAACACCGACTGGCAAGAGCAGCGCCCGCCAGCATAGAAGGCATATTTGCCTGCCGTGGCATAGTCAGAAAACACTATGGGGCGGCCGTCGGCTTCCTGCGCGATGCGTGCATAAGTCGCTTGGTTGTCCCATAGTTCGCCTTTTATGCCGAAAGGATTTACTATAATCACTATGCGCGCCACGATGAACAATGCCGCCGTGACTGCCGACACGCGCAGCGTATAGCGTTGCCAGCGAGGGTTGTCGTCCAAATAGCCAAACGTCAGCGCCACAAGGCTGACGGCCATAGGCAGCAGCCACTGCGCCTGTGTGCTGCCTCGCAGCGATGCCACAAAGAAAAACAGCACGAAGCCCACGGCGACAAAACAAAGCGCACGACGCCATTCGTGCTCCAACGCCTGCCCCTCGTCGTCGTGGCTGTCCTTTGCGCCTCGCACGCCCACCAGCGACTTCCAATAGACCGGCACTAGCAGCGGATTGAAAAACAGCAGCAGGTTGACAACGAACATCAGCGGGTTCTCGAGGCTGAAACCGTGATGCCGCTCACCAAGATGGTAGGAGAGCGTCATCCAGTCGTGCTGCCACAGCCACAGCAGATGAGGCGTAATCAACACCAGCGTCACAGCCACAGCCAAATAGGTCTGCCACTTGCGCAACAGTCGCATATTGGCCAGCAGTGCAAACACCACCACCAGCGCGCCGTGGTATTTACTGTATGCCAGCAGCGCCATCGACAGTCCCATAAGCAAGGCGTTGCCCACGCTGGCACACCGCAGCATACGCCTATAAGACCATAAGAAAAGCACCGAGAACATCAGCAGCGGCGCATCGGGCAGCGAGAGTATGCCATAGAGTTGCAACGCCGGCAGCGCAAAGCACAACGCGGCATAAACCAGCGCGTGGCGAAATGTTGGGCTGGAAGGCCGTATCATGGTCCACAGCAGCCACAGGTAGAGCGGTTGCAGCAGCAGGGTGGCAAAACGCACTCCCAGCGAGCCGCCCATCCACGAGGAGAGCCATATCAGCACCGCCACCATAGGCGGATGGTCGTAGTAGCCCCAGTCAAGGCCGCCGTCATGGTTTGCCCATGCCCAGTAGTAGGCCTCGTCGTCGGCCAATTCCATAAAAGCACCCTGCAAAATGTTTACCACCCACCACGCCGCAAGCATGATGAGTAGTAAACCATTAGGCGTTAGCCTTATTCTGTTCCGTGACGCAGTGGAGGAATCAGCCGCTCTTTTCAAAACGAAATAGTCTGTTTATTTATCCTTCAGTTTGGCTTCGAGTTCCTCAATGCGTTTCACCAAGGCGTCCATATTGCGGGTATAGACATAGTTGCGGCGCTGTTTAGAGCCGTCTATGGCAGGCGTGCCCAGCAGAATGGAGTTGTCCTTGCTGCTGCGGGTGACACCGCTCTGCGCGGCTATGGTCACGTGGTTGCCCACCTCTATGTGTCCCACTATGCCTACCTGTCCGGCAATGATGCAATGCTCGCCCACCTTGCTGCTACCTGCTATGCCGCTCTGCGACGCCATAACGGTATTGCTGCCAACGACCACATTGTGAGCCACCTGGCAGAGATTGTCGAGTTTCACGCCTTTGCGGATTATGGTGTTGCCCATAGTGGCGCGGTCTATGCAGGTGTTGGCACCAATCTCCACATCGTCCTCTATCACCACGTTGCCAATCTGGTCAATTTTGTTGTAGGAGCCGTCCTCCTTGGGAGCAAAGCCGAAGCCGTCGGCACCGACCACCACGCCCGAATGGAGTATGCAGTTCTGTCCCACATGAATGTCCTGGTAGAGTTTCACGCCAGGATAGAGAATGGTGTTGTCGCCCACCTCGCAATGGTCGCCCACATACACCTGCGGGTAAATCTTGACGTTGTTGCCAATCTTCACATTACGGCCTATCACGGCATATTCGCCAATATAGCAGCCTTTGCCAATCTTGGAATGACGTCCCACTTTGCTGCGCCACGAACGGCCCTTGGGAGGCTTGGTGAGGTTGTTGAACGTGCGGAGCAGGAGAGCCACACAAAGATACGGGTTGTCCACGCGAATGAGCGTCGAACTGACGGGGTGCTCCGGCACAAAGTCGCGGCGCACTATGATGGCCGAGGCGTGACGCTCGTAGATATAATGCGTGTATTTGGGATTGGCAAGAAAGGTTATGCCGCCTTCCTCGCCTTCCTCTATCTTACAGGGTTTCCATATCAGCACATTCTCGTCGCCCTCTACCGTACCTTTCAGTATGCGGGCTATTTCCTTTGCGGTGAATTGCATGATTGTCGTTTGTTTATAATGAATATATTTTTCGCTATAAGGTGACGTGCGTCGTCACTCCTCGTTCCATTCTATGGTGCCGCGCTGCCGCAGTATCTGCGGATGCTCGAAATGGTCGTCGCTCTCAAAACTGTCGCCGTAGGTAACCTTTTTGCCGTTGACCGAGCGCAGGGGGTGCTCGCTGTATATGCGCTTGGCACGCGAGTCCCACACTATGTCTTCCAGATAGGTGGTGTCGTGCGACCTATAGTCTATTATCACCACGCTGTCGCTGGCCTTCAGCAGGTTGTCGAAGTCGTAGGTCTCGGCTCTTTTTGCCGTAAAAAAGGCCTTGGGCTTCTTGTCCTCGTCAAAAAAGGTAATCTTCACCCCTTCGGGATATATGGACTTATCCTCCGGCTTGTTGTATTTGAGTATCACGGGCGCCGTCATTTCCAACTGTAGTTCGCCTTTCTCGCTGCGCAGTATATGGCCGTCGAGAATGGTCTGCGACGGTGGCACATCACTGACGTCAATATCCACCTGCTCCATACCGCTGCCGCAGCCCGCCAGCATAGAGCAGGCGGCAACGAGACAGATGAAGGCTATGGGGAGACGTTTCAAATGGAACTAACTATTACGCTGTTGTCCTCCGAGGGAGGGTGCCTTGTTTATCGTGTACGCACCACGGTGGTGGCACCAATCCACGAGCCTACGGTATAACTCTGACCGTCGATGAGGTTGAGCATGAAGGCATCGGTCTTTTTGGGGAAATAACTTGCAAAAGTGCCCACCATCTTGTTCACAATCTCGGCGGTAGCGTCAGACACGTCGTGCTTGGTGGCCTGACGAGCCATATCGACGGCAGCCCAATAGACGCTGCGGCCGTTCATGCCGTCGTCAACCATGCGGGCGCTCTGTGCGTAGAGGTTAGCAATATTGATATAGGGCTCGCCCTTGGTGGGGTCGATTTCGGCAGCCTTGTAGAAAGAGGTGCGGGCAGCGGAATAGGCTTTGCGGGCAGCCTGGCTGTGTCCCAGCAGGATATAGGCCTTGTAGAGGTCTTTGGGCTCTGTCAGACCCTTGACGGCGTCGGTCAGATAGCCTTCGGCCTTGTCAAACTGCTCCTTGCTCACGCTCATCTGGCCCATACGCATAGCCGTGGAGGGCGAGGGCTCGAGGGCATATAGTTTCTCGGTGGCGTTGAAGAAGAGTTGCTCCGAAGCGCAGCCTTTCTTCATCAGAATGCTGGTAATCTTTTTCAGCAAATCGACGTTCTCTGGGTCGGCCTCGAATTTCTTGGTGTAGATGTTCACCAGTTCCTCGCAGCCGGCATAGGGCGAAAAGGCGTTCTCCACACCCACGATATAGCCCTCGATGAGTTTCATCTTTGCCGAGTCGCCAGCGTTGGCAAGCAGTTGCTTGTCGAGCAGTTCGCTGGCAATGTCGTAGTTGTCAACCACCAGTGTGGGCTCGGCCTTGCCAGCACGCACATAGTTGATGGTGGTCTCCATGTATTTCACAACGTATGCCGCGTCGAGTTGGTCGCCGCCAACTTTCACGGCCTCGCAATACAGGGCATAAACCTCGTCAAGAGCAGCGGCTTTCTTCAGAGCCCAGAGGTCCATGGCTTTCTTGCCCGTAACCTCGGCAGCCTCGCCGTAGTTGGCAATACGAGTGTCGTACATAGCCATCAGTTCGGCAATATAGCCATCGCGCTCCTCGTCGGTCTTGGACTGGTTGATGAGGGCTTTCAAGATGTTCACACCGTTCAGATAGAGGTTCTTGCTCTGCTTGGGGCAGTTGGCCACAATCATCTTCCATTTCGGATAGGCCTCAAAGAGATAGCGTTCGTCTTTGGAGTTCTTGTACTCCTTTATGTCCGACTGATAGAGCGATACGGTGGCAAGCATGTCCTGCTGCACTTCGGGGGTGCAGCCCCAGTTGCGGGTCTGCGCGTTCACGGCACCCATCGTAGCCACGAGCAGTGCCAGCATAGCGATAAAGTTGTGACGTTTCATATCTGATTTTTTTTGATTTTTAATTTAGAATGTTGATGTCTTATTATTTAGTGTTGCTAAAGTCTATATTCTTGCCAAACCACGGCGACGCGGCTGGCCTTGCAGCCTAATTATATTTCCTCTTCACAAACCAACGCTCGTTGCTGCTCAGCGCCAGACCTACCGAAAGTACATCGTTGCGCAGCAGGTCGTTGGAGCCGAAACTGCTGTAGCCGCCCGTAACCACCAGTTGCGAACGCCCTTTCCTCATGGGGAAGGTGATGCCGAGGCTCACGCCCCACTCGTCGAGGGTCCAGTCGCCACTTGCCAAAGCCAGCGCCAACTTGCCTTTCTCATAGTGCACGCCGCCGGTCAGTCCCATGCGGCCAATATAGCGTGTGGCCGTGGGGTTGCCTATCCAGCCGCCGCCAAAGGCTATGCGGTAGTTGTCGGCATAGCATATTCCGCTGTTGCCAAACACCGGCGTCTCGACGCCTTCTTCATATTTCATGCCGCTGTAGGGCGAATAGGCGGCGTCCAACGCCACCATCCAGCGCTGGTTACGTTCCAGCGACAGACCGAGTCCTATGCTCAGAGGCTGACGCAGGGTGCTCTCATACTCGCTGTTGTTGCCGCGAGCGGGGAAGATGGTGTCGAGCGTGTATTCCGACGAGCCGTAGGTCACAAAGGTGTAGATAAGCGCCTTGTCATCTACCTTGAGCGACTGCGGCACACCGCAGGTAAGACCCACACTGAGGGTGTATTTCTCGCCAAGGGGCTGACGGTAGAGCAGTCCGAGGTCGAAGGTGATGTTGCTCACGCGGGTCTCCTGCTGACGGCGCGTGTCCTGGAAGAAACTGGTGTCCGACGCCACGAAATCGTAGGTTATGGCGCGCGCAACGGAGCCATACAGATAGTTGAGATTGAAGCCAGCCTGCAACGACGGCTTGCCTTCGCCATCGTTCCACACGTTGAAGGCATTGCCCCAGTAAAACTGCGAAATGCCGCCAGTGCCATCGTAGATGGTCTTGACGTTCTGCGTGGTGCCTGCTATGGGCTGGGTCATCACGGTGCGGTATTCTGTCTTGCTGTAGGGCAGCAGGCCCGCCGAGGTCTTCCACCACGAGGTGATGGGAAACGCCAGCGTGATTGACGAGAGTGTGCCGGCAAAATCCTTATACTGCTGGCCGCCCTCATTGAGGCGCGACGACTGCAGGCTCATCGCTATGTCGAACACAAAACTCTCGGGCTGTATGGAGGCGTATGAGGCGGGGTTGAACGGGTTGACGAAATTGCTGCCCGCACGCGAAAACACCACGCCGCCCATGCTCTCTGCCAGCGGGGTGCTGACGGGCAGGGTGTTCATGCTAAGCCCATACTGCGAAAATGGCACATTCGTGCTGCTCTGCGCCATGACGGCAAGCGAGAATGTCAATGCCATTGAAAATATAGCGAAACATTTTTTCATAAGTCACATCTCATTTTTTTCTATTCAACTTTCCATTCTTCCTATCGCCGCCAGGCCTTCAAACACGAGGGTCGGCCTGTATTCGGCGTCGGCCATCTGTCCACACACAAACTCCCCTACTCCGCCGGTATAAATCACCGCTATGTCGCTGTTCTGACGGCGATAGTGGTCCACCATGCCCTCCACGGCGTAGCGTGTGCCGCATATAGCGCCGTCGAGCAGCGCCTCGTTCGTGCTACGACCCAAAGGCTGATAGTAGGCGGTATAGTCTATTTCGGGCAACGGCAGCCGCGCCGTATGCTGGTGCATGGCAAGCAACTGCAATTCGGCACTTGGCAGTATGGCGCCGCCTCTGTAAATGCCTTGCGCGTCGATATAGTCTATCGTGATGCAGGTGCCGGCATCTATCACCACACAGGCACGCCGACAGAGGTTCCATGCCCCGCAGGCAGCCACTATGCGGTCCTGCCCAAGGGTGGCGGGGGTGGCATAGTCGATGCCCGCCAAAGCCCCTTGCCGCACCACGCTGTCGGCGTCAACCTGACGCACCTCGACGCCGAGCGCCGCAAGTTCTTCAAGGTGCCGCTCGGCCTTGCCTGTGGCACAGACTATGGCGCGCTTCGCATCGTGCTGCTCCACGACGTTACGCCAGCAATCATCGGCAAGTATTCCACCGCTCATCAACTGCCACCGTTCGTCGGCGGCCATCCATTTCACCGATGTGTTGCCTATGTCAACCAGCAGATGCATTATCTTTTTCCTACTTTCACTCGTTAAACATATTCATAGTGCGGTCGGCACCCTGCGTGGCAAAACTCTTCACCATCTCCACGGCACGCTCTATCTTGGGCTGCAACACCGCCATCTCGTCGGGAGCAAACTGTCCCAGCACATAGTCTATCTGTCTGCCACGGTTGAAGTTGTTGCCCACGCCTACGCGCAGACGGCAGTAGGCGTTGGTGCCGAGCACCGCCTCAATGTCGCCTAATCCGTTGTGGCCGCCGCCGCTGCCCTGCTTCTTCATGCGCAAGGTGCCCACGGGCAACGCTATGTCGTCAACCACCACCAGCACATTCTCCAGCGCCACCTTCTCGGCCTGCATCCAGTATTTCACTGCCTTGCCGCTCAGGTTCATATATGTAGTAGGCTTTATCACCACCAGCGTGCGTCCTTTGCAACGCACCTCGCAACGATAGGCATGGCGTTCCAACTGCCACTGCGCACCGGCATCTTTGGCCAACGCATCGACCACCATAAAACCGCTGTTGTGGCGTGTGCCCTCATACTCTTCGCCCACATTGCCAAGTCCTACAACAAGATATTTCATATCATCGCTGGTTGCGGCGGCTGACTTGCAGCATCCTAACAACCTTTTTATTAGGTTCATCACATAAAAATAATAATCTGCAAAGATACAACTTTTTCAGATATTAAACCGCCCCCATTGCAACCAGCAAAGCCACCGCAGCAAAAAGAGGCAAAAAGTCCTCAAAAATAAGAAAAGGGAAAGAATACAAAAATGCCTACGCGACAATCAGATTGTCTTGCGCTTTCTTTGGCAATACCATTTGTAGGGGCAGGGGTACGGGCTTTCGCAATGGCCGCCCACGGCCGTTGTCGGCTCCTCGCCTTGCAACATCGACTTGAACCGCTCTATGTTGGCCTCTATCTCTGCCGACTGCTGGCAGCAGTAGTCGAGTATGTCGGTCACGACAAACTGGCCGTCGCCGCCGTTGCCTACTATATTGAACGAGCCTATCCGCTCCACGCAGTGCGAGATGACATAATGCTGCACCGCAGCGTCGCGACGGAACACGTCTTTCACCTCGCTGTTGTTCTTCACCTCGAAGATGTCAATGGTGCCGTCGGCCGCTTTGCGCACCACGTCGGCCAGCACCAGCACGTCGTTGTAGAGGAACCCCGCCTCGAAAAGCACCACCTCGCCCTCCTGCGCCAGCAGGTCGGCCGTGGCCTGCGGATATTTGTCCATCTTGTAGCCCAGCACCTTGTCCATGGCAATGCCCATGGGATAGACGGCCTTGTAGGTGGCCTCAAACTCACGCCCACCTCTGAACAACGCCAGCGTCTCTGGCGAATAGCGTGCAAGTTTCGGGCTATAGACATCGTAATACAACGCCCTCTCGCACTGCAATCCGCGAATATACTTGCTTTTAGTCAGGAGATAGGTCTTGGCCATGACGGTGTTTTGAGAAAGAAAAGGCTTTCAGACGCAGCAATGGTGCGTCCGAAAGCCCATAAGTGAAAAGTGGTTGTTTATTTGCGTTTCAGCACGGCGTGGACTTTTTCTATGATGTTGGCAGCACGCAGGCCATAGTTGGTGAGCATCTCGTCGGGGGTGCCGCTCTCACCAAACTTGTCGTCCACAGCCACATACTCCATCGGCGTGGGGCAGTGGAGAGCCAGCGTCTGTGCCACGCTGTCGCCCAGACCACCGTTGAACAGGTGCTCCTCGCAGGTCACCACGGCGCGGGTCTTCTTGGCACTCGCCACGATAGCCTCCACGTCGAGGGGCTTGATGGTGTGGATATTGATGACCTCGGCGCTGATGCCTTCTTTCTCAAGCATCTCGGCAGCCTGCAGGGCTTCCCACACAAGGTGGCCGCAGGCAAAGAGCGACACGTCTTTGCCCTCGTTGAGCATCTGTGCCTTGCCAATGGTGAAGGGGGCGTTCTCGTCGGTGAAGTTAGGCATCTTAGAGCGGCCAAGACGCAGATAGACAGGACCTTCGTGGCGTGCGGCAGCAATAGTGGCCTGCTTGGCCTGGTTGAAGTCGCAAGGCACCAGCACCGTCATATTGGGCAGAGCCTTCATCAGGGCTATGTCCTCCATGGTCTGGTGGGTAGCGCCGTCCTCGCCCAGCGAGATACCAGCGTGCGAGCCGCAAATCTTGACGTTCTTGTTGCTGTAAGCCAGCACCTGACGGATTTGGTCATAGACGCGTCCGGTGACGAACTCGGCAAAACCGCCGACAAAGGGGACCTTGCCGCAGAGTGAGAGACCGGCGGCGATGCCAACCATATTAGCCTCGGCAATGCCGCACTGCACAAAGCGGTCGGGATAAGCCTTGGCAAAGGCGTCCATCTTGACCGAGCCGCAAACGTCGGCAGTAAGAGCGACAACATTATTATTCATGCGGCCAGCCTCAACAAGGCCTTCGCCCATGCCGGCACGCAGTTCTTTGCTTGATTTGTTTTCGTAGTGAGTCATATTGTTGGTTGTTTTATTATTATATCTTGTGGAGTGTTAATGGGGTTAATAGGCTTTATGGGGATAATGGGGATAATGGGGATAATGGGGATAATGGGCATTACGGCTAACGCCCATTCGACCCATTTTGCCCATTCGGCCCATTGTTAAATCTATTTCGTTGCTGCCATGCCTTTCTCGCTCTATACATTTCTTCTTTAATACCTCCGTTCTCGAGAAAGTTTCTCTTCTGCCATTCTATAAGTCCCTTTATCAGCACATCACACTGGTGTATCAACGTAATGGCAATGTTGGCTATTGTCTCATCAGAGCGGTCTTTTATCTTCTCTCTGTAGATTACCGAGTCGAGATGTGTCTTGCAAAATTCTCTCGTCTGCACGCATCGCGGGTCATTGTACGACCACTGCTTTAAATCGCGCACACGAAGATAGTCTTCATAGTCCAACAACAATTCGTGCAGTGATGCTCTATTAACGTTGGTCAACTTCAGTTCCATCTCCTTCGAAGTGACACCATCAATATTTCCCTCCGCCAAGTTCTGCTTGCCACTCCGTGCTGCCTGAATCATCTGATCTATTGTGCGGTCGCCTTTAGACAAGAATTTATTTGCAAAGAAATAGGTTACATCATAGATGCATTCCGCCTTACGAAATGCCTTCAACGTCCTATAGTTGTTATCTTGCCTTAAAAATTCTTGATCACTTGTCATGTTTACCTATTCGCTGTTATGACTGCCGTTTTATTATTTCAGAAACTCAAGTGTTTCAATTCCGAGGTTTTTATTTTGAAGGACTGGGATTTTACTTGCTTGTAGTCTGTTGCCTGGCGGGGAGACATTATTATCTGGTAGTCGCCGGGCATTAGTAGCAGTCGTTCGCCCTGTTTGTCGCCAGCACCGCCTAAATCCACGTCGCATACCCATGTCAGATGGCCATTCTGGACGGCGAAGATGCTGCCTTCCATGGGCTGCTTGCCTTTGCTGATGGTCAGCATGCCTGGGGCTGGAATGTTGAGGTCGGTGGCGGCATCGCTGCGCACCTCCACGCCGAGCAGTTTGGTGGGCGGCGTGGTGAGAATCTCTATATCGTAAAATCCGGACCGATAGGCCACGTTGTCGCCCACGCTCTGGCGTGCCAGCACGCGCACGTCCTCATGGCAGTGCACCTGCACCTCGTAGGACGGCACGTTCCATGTGGTCTTGCCCGTCACCATGCGCACCGCCAGTGTGCCTTGGTCTATGCGCAACCGCTTGGTGGTGGTGCGGTTGGCGGCAAAACGACAGCCCACCAGCGTGGTCTCGGGCTTGGTGTAGAGCGTGATGTTATAGGAGCCGAGCGGGTCTATGCTCAAGGTGTCGGTAGCGCCGTTGGTCTGGCATTGCAGCAGCGTAGCAAGGCGTGGCGCACCCGACAGGCTGTCGTAGAACACCACGGGAATGGTGGTCTCGTAGGCAAGGTCGTCGCTGTCGGTGAGTTTCAGCACCACCTTGGCGCGCTCCGACGACAGTCGCAGCACGTCAAACAGTGCGGCGGTATATTGTTCCTCGCTCTCCACCATGCGGAAATGTCCCGCGCAGGAGAGTCCGTGCTGGAAATTCTCTTTGCTGCCAATGCCTATGATGAAGGTCTGCACCTTGGCGCCGCTCATCACCACCTGCTGAGTCATCTGGCAGATATTGCCAGCACATTCGTCAACGCCATCGGTGATGACAATCATGATGTTATGGTCCGACTCTGGCTGTTCGAAATCGGCAAGGGCATCTAACAGCGCCTCGGCGGCGTTGCAGCCGCCGTTTGGCACGAGGGCCTTAATCTTGCCCTGCATACGGTAGAGGTTGTCGGGCCCGAAAGGCACCTCCAGCCGCGAGCCGTGCTCCTCGGCGTTGAGGTGGCCGAACACGCGCAGCGCCATATCTATGTCGGCGCGCTTGCCAATGCTGTCCACAAAGCGTAGCAGCACCGTCTGCGTCACCTTTATCTTGGCGTCGCTCTGCCATGTGTCCCACATGCTTTTCGAGCAGTCGAGCACCACGAGGATATGGCTTTTGTCGGCCTGCCGCGCCTTTTCGGGCTTTGCTTTCTCGCTCTTGGTCTTGGCCTGCTTGGCCGACACCTTGCCCGTCTTCTGCGCCTGCACAGGGGCGGCGAGAAGCACGGCAAGAACAACAGCCAGGACAAAGGCAAAAGACCTCATACAGACAGATACGGATTATGGTGCCAATCAATAGTCGCCAAGGGCTGTCTCGCCTATCTGTGCGAGGGCTTTGGGCAGGTCGTCGGCGCTCAGCACGGCACCATGGTATTTGTTGGTGTCCTGCATGAAATCGACGCCGTAGCCCATCTTGGTGGTCAGTATTACCGCCACGGGGCTGCCCTTGCCGCTCATGGCCTTGGCCTTAGCCATGCCGTCGAGCACCTGCTGCATATCGTTGCCGTTGTCAATGACAACCACGTTCCATTTGAAGGCTTCAAACTTGGCTTTGAGGTCGCCGAGGTCCATCACGTCGTCCACGGTGCCGTCAATCTGCTGGTGGTTGTAGTCCACGGTAGCAATGAGGTTGTCCACGCCCTTGTCGCCGGCAAACATCACGGCCTCCCATATCTGGCCTTCTTCCAGTTCGCCGTCGCCGTGCATGGTATAGACGATGTGTTTGTCGCCCGTCATCTTCTTGCCCAGTGCGGCGCCAATGCCCACCGACATACCTTGACCCAGCGAGCCGCTGGCCATGCGAATGCCAGGCAGGCCGTGAGCCGTGGAGGGGTGACCCTGCAGGCGGGTGCCGTATTTGCGGAAGGTTGCCAACTCGCTGACGGGGAAAAAGCCGCGACGCGCCATAGTGCTATAGATGACCGGCGTGATGTGTCCCTGCGACACGAAGAGCATGTCCTCGCCCTCGCCGCTCATGGTGAAGTGGCTGGGCTCGTGCTCCATAAGGTTGAACTGCATGGCGGTGAACCATTCCGTGGTGCCCAGCGAGCCGCCCGGATGGCCGCTCTTGGCAGCCGTAGTCATACGAAGAATATCCCTACGCACCTGCGTAGCAATAGTTTGTAGTTCCTGTAGTGTTTTCATTATTTTGATGTTATTTTATTTCTTGTCTTGCAATCTCATTGCCCTATCTTGAACACATATTGACGGCTGTTTTGGTCAACGGCGAAGAGTTCGTTGCCGTGGCGAGTGCAGGTCACGGTGTAGGTGTTCTCGTGCGAGTCCTGAATGACGCCGGTGCCACGGTCGCCGTTCATAGTCACATGGCCCCACACGTCGCCTTTCTCGTCAAACGAGGAGACATAGAATGTCTCGCCTTTGCCTTTGGGCTGTGCCGCCTTGGCAGCGGGCTTGGGGGCGGGAGCCACCACGGGTTCGGGTTCCGGCTCGTCGGCTATGGGTTCTATCTCCACGGTGTCTATAATCACCTGCGGCGCCGTTTCGTTCACCACGGCGGGGTCGGTTTTCGACTTGCAGCCAGCAAAAGCAACCAGTGCCACTGCACAAAGAGCAATCAATATGTTACGAGTTTTCATAATGGAATGGTTTTTATTCGTTTGTTTTATCAAGCATTTACAAAAATGCAAATTTACATCTTTTTTTGATAACAAATTAGACTAATTTCCCCCATCAACAGCCAAGCCGCTTGGAGCGTACTCCAAACGGCTTGGCTGGTTTCTTTTCAGAGGAAGTCTGTTCTCTCTGCTGTAGCGTTACTCCTGCGGGGAGACCACTTTCTTCTCCCCTACTCCGTAGTGGTAGGCTATGCGGATGCCAAACTCGGTGTAGCCGATTTTCTCCACCAGCGCGGTGGTCGAGGGCTGCGCCGTGCTCACGCGGTTGCGAGACAGCGTCATGGGCTGGTTCTTGCCGTCAGGGCTGTTCTGCGTCAGCGCGTAGCGGCCATAGAGACCCAGCGAGATGGCGTTGCGGTCGTCCATGCGGAATCTGTAACCCGCCTCGGCTGCCAGCATCACGGCCAACTGATGTCTTCCGACTGGAAGGTGCTGCCTACGCGGCTGTCGGGCAACTGCACCGGCACGTCGGGCAGCATCACGCCAGCGGTGGTCAGTTCGGTCATCACATAGTCGGTCTCGCCATAGGAGTGGCTACCATAGTTGGTGATTGCCGTGGCGAGGGAGACGCCGATGTTGGCATAGATGTCGTTAAAGTTGAGCGACAGACGGATGGGTATCTCGACCAGCGACATGGTGCGGGTCTCGCTCACCGTCTCAGTGGTGGAGCGCAGTCTCACGCCGGTGTTGCCGCCAGCAATGCCCGCCACGGGCAGCGTGCCCTCAAAGACGGTGCTGAATTTCTCGCTCTCCTGCGTGTTGCTCATGTAGGTCAGTTTCAAACCTGCCGAAACGCCTATGGTCTTGTTAAACCAGTAGGTGTAGTCGCCACCGAAGCCGACGGCGTAGCCAAATTTGCTGTTCCAGTCGGCGTCGCCACCCTTGAAAGGCGTGGCGGCAGCGCCAGGATAGAACGCGACAGTAACTTCGTTCAATGGAAGTTCCTCGGGGGCCAGGGCGTTCTGCGCCTGCAGCGTGCGGGAGCCTGCTCCCAGCATCACCACGGCCAGCGCGCCTATTATGAATTGTTTTGTGTTCATGTATATGTGTTTTGTGTGATTTGTGATCTGTGAACTGTTATCTGATTTGTGATCTGTTATCTGTGATCTGTTATCTGTGACCTGTTATCTGTGACCTGATTTGTGATCACTGTTCACTGATCACTATTCACTGATTACTCTTTATCTTACCACTACTTTCTTTGTTGCCATTCTGCCGTCGGACAGCACTATGCGCACTGTGTAGATGCCGGCGGTCAGGTTGGAAGTCTGAATGTTGAATGATGAATTCTTAACTTCAATATTCTCCACCTGGCGGCCTTGTGCGTCATAGACGGTGGCAATGGCGCCTTGCAGGTTGCTCTCACTGACCACTACGGTCACTTGCTGTCCACGCACCACGGGGTTGGGTGCCATGGTCATGGTGATGTCCTTTGCGCCGTCAATGCCGAGGTTGCCGAGGCACACCTCGTTGCTCTTGGCCCAGTAGGTGTGGGTGGGCTCGGTGGAGATTTCGAGATAGAAGCAGCCGTTCAGCATGTCGCCGTCCTCGCTGTAGGAATCTACGCCTTCGCCTTCGCTCACAACCTCGCCGTTCTTGTACCAGCGATAGTAGATGTAGTCAATCTTGTCGGTGCCTTCGGGGAAGTGGTTGATGAACAGCGAGACGCCCATGATGTTGTAGATAGTGGGCAGCGGGGTGGTGTGAGGCAGGTAGGCCAGCACGATGGTCACGTTGCTGTCGCAGCCCTGCTTGGTATCGATGGTGCGGTTGTAGGTGCCGTTCTCAACGAAGGTCTCCTCGTAGCTCGTGCCGCGTCCCCAGACAAAGTCGCCCGACGTCTGCCAATAGACCGTGGTGTCGTGGTGGTAGTTGACGGTCAGGTTCAGCGTTACGACGCTGTCGCAGCCCTCGATGTTGGTCAGCGTGCGCTGGTCGAGGGTGTCGCTCTTGGTATAGACGGTGCCCTGCCACTCGTACTGGTCGCAGGCCGTGGCGGTCTCCACGCCAGTGTTGCTGTGGCGCACGGTGAGGTGAAGCGTCACGGTGCTGTCGCAGCCGTCGGGTGTGAGGTAGAGATAGGCGGGTGCCTCGGCAGGCGTGAGGGTGTAGGTGCTGTCGTGCCATGCAAAGAGGTCGCACTCGCTGGCGGTGGTGTCGCCCGGGAAGTCGTGGCGCACGAAGGTGGCGGTGATGCTGGTGTCGCCCGTCAGCGTAACGGTCTGGATGCTTACGGCAGTGGTCTCGGCTATGTTGCTCCAGGCGGCAAAGTCGAAGCAGCGGCTTGCGGGCACTGCCATGACGTTCATCTCGGAGAGGTAGGGTATGGCGTAGGTGCCGTCGGTGCTGGCATCCATGCCCGCGATAACGGCGGAGCCCATCAGGCTGTCGTTGGCGGCAAGGGTAACGGTGAAGGTGTCTGGCACAAAGACTGCCTTGGCATCGGTGGCCTCGCTGACGCGCAGCGTGTCGCTGAGGTAGATGCCGTTGCCGGCGGTCCAGTGCTTGAAGAGGTAGCCGTATTCGGCCTTGGCCACGAGGGTCGTGGTGCTGCCGCCCTGGGCGGTGAGGGTGAGGTTGGTGTCGGCTGCGATGGAGCGCTCGGCGCCCTCGATGTCGAAGTACGTGGCCTCGACGGTACCCATCAGGAGGGGAGCGCCGCTCACGCGGTCGTCGAGGGTGGTGGTGGCCACCACGTCGTAACTATTGATGCCGAACATGGCGCGTACCATGGTGTCGCCCGTCAGGGTGATGGTCAGGCTCGAGTAGGAGGGGAAGAGTTCTGTGGGCTCGGTGATGAAGTAGTCGGTGTAGGTAGCGGTATGCAGGTTGTCGCCGTTCTGGTTCTCCCAGTTGGCCACATGGTGCAGCTCGGTGGCATGGGCGATGACGGTAACCTCGGTGCCATAGTCGACACGATAGGTGGTGGCGTCAATCTGTGCCACACCATCGGGAAACACGGTGGTGGTGCCGCCATAGGTGGAGTCATAGACAACGGTGATGTTGGTGATGCGCACCTGGTTTTCAGATGCAGTCAGCGTCATCGATGCGGCATCGCCTGTCCATGATCCGTTATAATGATCATATTCGTAACCGGCAGTTGCACCGAAGCAGCCAGGACCGTAATTGGTCGTATTCATATCGGTACAAGTGAACGAAACGCTCTTGATGTTGCCGGAGGCAGAGGAGACGGTGAAGGTTGCATTCTTAAAGACGCGGATATGATTATACGCAGTGGAGCAAGTACCGTTGCTGACAGAGACGGTGATATCGCCCTTGGTCAACTGGTAGGGGGCGCTTGTCACACCTTCGAACTCGTTGGGCAAGAAGGTTACCTCGGTCTCGACGGGGGTCTCCGAGGGGGTAGCCGGGGCGTCGTTCATGCCGGCGAGCATCACCTTACCCCAAGTGGTGTCGTTGGCAGCGAGGGTCAGCGTGGGCTTGATGTTGAAGGTGGCCGTGGAGGTCATGTTGCCGTTGACGGTGTAGACCTTCGTGGTGTCGAAGTTATAGTTGATAGCAGCGTCGTTGTCCCAGTTCACCAGGTAGTGGGCGCTGTCGGGCATGGCCTTGACGGTCACGTTGGCACCGGGCACCACAGCGTAGGTGGTGTCGGCCACGATGGCGCGGATGCTGTCGGCGCTATTGGCACCGCTACGGTAGAAGACTATCTGGCTGACGTTGGTGGTGCAGCTGCTGAGGATGACGGTGTCGGCGTTGCCTTCCCAGACGGCGAGGGTGCTGCCCGGGGTCACTGTCCAGCCGTCGGCAGGAGCGATGTTGGGTTTGGGACGATCGCCAGTCGAAGCAGGTTCGGTCATCGTCATCTCGATGCGGGTGAATTTGTTGCCCGTGGTGCTGATGGTGAGGGGCGAGCTTTCAGGAATAACGCCACCCATGACACCAATACCCAGGTTGCCATTGTTGTCATACAAATAGGTAGATTCACCGCCCAAGAGGGTGATGTCGCCGATGGTTTTCTCAATACCAGCCTGGTTGGGCCATCCAGCCCAGGTCTCGCTGTTCCAGACGGTGGCGCTGCTCAGCTCGACCTCCATGTCGCCGCCGTCGTTATGGACGAGGGTGAGGGTGTCGGGAGCGAGGATCACAGCGGTGAAGTAGGCGCTGTCGTAGGCCATCACGCTGCCATCGTGGACCATGTAGACGGTGGCAGTGCCGGGAGCGTTGACGCTGAGCGATTGCGGATCGAAGGCGTCAGCGAAGCTCACCACATTGGTGTTGCTGGAGCCGAAACGGAGGAGGCTCGTGCCGGTATTCTGGAGGGCATTCATGTAGGCGTCAAAGAACTCATCGTTAGACGAGAAGATGAGTTTGGCGATAGTATCCATCTCGAAGCCGTGGTAGCCGCTGATGGTGTCGCCGTTGGCCAGGATGACGTTGTCGTACTCCCAAGCCAGCTCAGGAGCGTTCTTGGCGAAGGTGGCGGTGACGGTCTGGTCGGCAATCATGCTGTCGAGGGTGGCAGTGCTGTCGAGGTTGTCGACGATGGTGCCGGGAGTGCAGCTCCATTCCACAAGGTGGTGGTGCACCTCGGGGGTGGCCTTGACGGTCACCGGGGTGCCGTAGTCTATAATATATGTATTAGGCTCGGCGGTGCGGACCACGTTGGCAGCGGTGGCGGGGGTGTAGATGGTGGAGATGGTAAGGCTATAAGTGAAGTAAGAGGGATTACCTTTATACCTTCCCTCTACAGTAGCCGTGCCATCGAAGGGGGCGCTGATGGTTATAATATGGTTTCTCCAACCGTCATAATCATCATAGCCGGCGGTCACATTGTCGTTGCCGGAAGCTGTCGGAGTACCGCCAGGAGTAGAGCACCAGCCTCCGGTGAGTCCGTAGAGTTGTCTGATTATGGTGTCGAGTTCGCCGTTTTCGGCTTGGTTGTAGCACCAGAAGGTGTAGGGCAGGGTGACTTCGCGGGTCACGGTGTTGCCGTTGGCCTCGAACTGGACGGTAACGGAGGCAGGCGCAGCCTCAGGGATGATGGCTGCGAGGGTGCCGCCGTCGGTCTGGGCGAGGGTGAGGGTGGGCTTGGCGCGGAAGTCGGCCGGCAGGTTGACGGGGGCCGTCATAGTGAAGGTGCGGTGGATGGAGTCGTTGCTGTTCACAAGCTCTTCGCCGAGGGTGGCGAGGTAGTGGGTCGCGTCGGGCGTGGCGGTGACGGTGAGGTCGGTGTTGTAGTCGACCACGAAGGTGTCAAGGGTGGCGTTGGCCGAGACTACGCCGGCGGGAAGGCCGGTGCTGCCGGGGGTGCTGCTGAGGATGGTGATGGTGAGGTTATACTCGAAGACAGTTTCATTACCAGTCATATTCCAATAACCACCTCCCGTTACGGTAGCCGTGCCATCGAAGGGGGCGCTGATGGTGATAAAATGGTTGTAGACATTCAGGCCGGCGGTCACATTGTCGTTGCCAGAAGCAGTCGGAGGTTGAGCAGGTTGGTTATAACCACTCGAGATCTCGTAGAGACTCTTGATGATCTGGTCGAGTTCGCCGTTAGTAGTGGAGTAGTTGCACGAGAAGGTGTGGGGCAGGGGGACGTTCGAGACGGTCACGGTGTTGTTGTTGCCCGCGAACTGGATGGTGGCGGTGGCCGGCGTGGGGTCGGTCACACCGTCCAGCGTCAGGGTGCCGCCGTCGTTGGCGGTGAGGGTCAGCGTGGGCTTGGCCTGGAAGTTGGCGGTGAGGGTGGTGTCGGCGGTGACGGTGAAGGTGGTGTTGACAGCGACGTTGCTGTTGGTGTCAGCGCCACCGACGAAGTTCTTCAGGTAGTGCGTAGCGTCGGGGGTGGCCACGACAGTGACGTCGGTGTTGTAGTCAACATAGTATTTATTAGGCTCGGTGGTAGCAACGACACCGGAGGCAGCGATGGTGCCAGTGGTGAAATAGGTTAAATTTGCAAACAGGTAGAAGTTCCCTTTGTAGAAATAATCATTTACCCAATCGGCCCATTGTCCATCACGGAATAAATGGGCTTTGTAATAGTCGCCAGTAAAGTCATAAATCAGGTAGGCATCGCCGAGTGCGGGAGCATCCGTCCATGTGCGGGCCGCAGCCGAGTCGACGGCCACGAAGCCAAACGGCTGCAGGTCGGCCTCCATGACGGGGTCGTAACTTCCCTGCCATGTGGGAATCTGGTCGCTGGTGATATGTGTGGCAGTAACTCCGCCAGCCTGCACAACAGCCTCGAACACTCCGCCCTCGTTCTGTGCGAGGGTGAGGACGGGCTTGGCGGCGAAGACAGCCACGAAGGCGGTGTCGCTGGTGACGGTGACAGCCTGCGGGTTGTCGGTGCCTACGAGGGTGCCGTGGGCGTTCTCCCAGCGCACGAGGTAGTGGGCCGAGTCGGGCATGGCCACGAGCTGCTTCTTGGTGTAGGCAGCGGTGCCGAAGTCGTCGTTGTTGACGGTAACGTCGACATTGTAGGCTATCTCGACCGCAACGCTGTCGATATGGACTCTGGGAAACATCCAACTGTTCGGATCAATGCAGCTGAGGCGGATGGCCATGCGGGCATCGGCGGTCACGCCTCTGAATTCGACATTAATCTCGCCGGGGTTTATCATAGCGTTATCAAATCCTTCGCTAGCGACCAAGCCGTTGGCGGTGGTGAAGGTCTCGACGGCCGTGAAGGTGGCGGTGTCGTCGATGTCGGTGATATAACCCACCTCGAACTTGGCGTTAGCAGCTACATCAGATTCCACTTCGGCCAGGAAGCTCACCGAGAGGGCGCTGAGGGCCGTATCGAAGGCGGGCAGGATGGCGATACTCGCTATGGGGTTGGGAGTAATCTCCATGTGGAGGTATCTGTTGCCCGTGTTATAATTATTTGCCTTACGAATAAACTCGGAGACGTGACTGGAAAGAGTCTCGCCGGCCCGAGCCTGGAAGAGCTTGTCCCAGCACCTGGGGGTCTTGTCATAATCTTTTTCGCCATCCCATTCGTCCTCGTTAAAGCGCATCAGGTAGGGCAGCTCGGCGGTAGCCACAGGGAAGCAGGGCGTCTTGACCGTGAGCTTGATAGCCTCGCTCAGGTTGGTCGCCGAGCACTGCGAGCGCACGATGACGGTGTAGTTGGTGTTAGGATTCAGATTGTCGAAGGTGGCGCTGGTGCTGGTGAAGACATCGCCAGTCTGCTCGGTCACCCACACGGTGTCGTGGACGTATCCCCCGTTGTAATAATCAAATACCGGTTCATGGGTCTGGGGGTCGAGGCGTATGGTCTCGTAGAAGCATACGACGTTGTAGCTGACACCCGCGGCGTTGTCGTTGTCCTGCCACTGCAGGGTGATGTTGGTGGGCGTAACGGTGTAGGTGAGGCTGTCGACCATCTTGCACTTGTCGAAGGTCTGGCTGAAGGTGTACCAGCGGTACTGTCCGGGCCAGCTCCAGTCGGACTTACTACTACGTTCATTGTAGAGGTAGCTGTGGTCGGTTCTGTTGATGTAATAGTAGGCGTTCTTGGGCTCATTGAAGTTGTAGTCACTCTCGTTGTAAACCGAGCCTGTGTGGCTGAGGCCGCACCAGAAAGAAAAATCCATTTGGGAGGCATTGGCGTTGCCATAGACGATGGTGATGCTGCCGTTCTCGGCCAGCTGCGCCTGCATATTGTAATAGACGCCCTCTTCGTAGAAGTGTCTGAAGTGGTATTCGATGACGAAGACGCGGTTGGGGGCAGTGCCGAAGGTCTGCCAGCGTACGTAGGAGTTGCCATCGATATGGCCATGGAAGCCGCCCATCAACACGATGGCCAGCGACGAGTCGTTGTCGGGCCTGTACATATCAGTGGGATATCTCATGCCGAGCATAATCTCGGCATCGGTATTGTAGGCCCACTGGGTGTAGGCGACGCCGTTGTACTCGAACTCGAAGGGCAGGTCAATATTTTCGCTATATTGAAATGCGCCAGTGACGGTGCCTTGAGTGTAGTTGTCGAGGGTGTACCATTTGCTCTGGTCCACACCGGTGGAGTAGACAACATAGTTGCCCATCTCCCTGGGGTAGGTGTACTGCACGTGGACCAGCTTGTTGGCGCCGGGCATCTGGAAGAGCCAGTTGCCGGCAGCGTCCTGAACGGGGTAGTCGATGACAATCTCGATGCCGGAGAGGGTCAAGGTGACGCCTTCCACTGCTCGATAGAAATCGGACACCACCCAGGCGTTGCCGGGGGTGTTCATGTCCACCATGGGGGCAAGGGTGTCGATCCCATCTTGCTCGTAACGAAAGATGATGTTGCCGGCAGTAAAGCTGGTGCCTTGGAGTTCGGAATTGGTTAAATCACCGTTGTAAGGGGTTGCTTGTGGCGTGCCGTTCGTTGAGTAGCGGCCATTGGCGAAGTAAATGTTTTCGTACTGGTCGTGGCCGTAGGTCAGTGAGAACCCCGGGGCGAGGGTGTCGCCATCCATGAGGTCGTAGATGCTCACCGGCCCGGTGAACTTTTGCGGGGCGCGAGGAAGAGCCCACGCGGCTCCTGCCACGCCGAAGAGCATCAGCGCCAGGAGCAGTAAACTTTTAATTGTTTTCATGGTATTGTTGTTTTTTATTTTTTTTCTTTGGTTTTTCCTAGGCTTTACTAGGCTTTACTAGGCTTTTCTAGGTTCTCCTAGGCTTTTCTAGGCTTTCCTGGGTTCTCCTAGGCTTTTCTAGGACATACTAGGGCTTCCTAGTTTCTTTCCGCGGGGGGTTAGTATTCATACCAGTAGTAGTCCAGCGAGGAGTTGTATGTGTCGGTTGGACGAAGATAAGCGGTTCCGACCCGTAATACAGTGTCAAGATCTCTATATACATAACCATCATCATCACTATCTGCCGTTATCACGCCGGGGTTGCGCTGGGCAATCTGCCTCCAGGTCTCGCCCTCGACAACCTGCAGGGTGACGTTGCCGATGGTGACGGTCTGCACAGCCGGGCCCTCGTCCACCAGCGTCACTTTCTTCACGCGCTCGGGGTGGTCGGGGGTGAGGAGGACCTGGGCGGTCTCGGTGATCTTGAGCGAGTCGCCGTCGATGGCGGCGGTCTTGTCGACGCCGTCGACCTTCACCTGCCAGTTCGCGGGGATCTCCTTCAGGGCATACTTCTGGTAGTACACCACCTGCAGGTCGAGGTTATAGTCGGGGGTCTCGGCCAGCGTCCACACCTTGCCCGTGGCATCGGGCGTCAGCTTGATGGGAGCGGTGCCGTAGACATCGATGCGCTTCACGCCGTAATACCCCAAGTCGATGCCTTGGGCGTTGGGTAGGGTAAATACATGTTGCAAACTACCTTCACAGAAAGGATAGACGGCGAACGGTGCTGCAGTCACAGTGTAGGAGTCTTCACCGACGTAGAACTTGCAGCTGTCGATGATGAAGCCGGGGTTGGCCGTGACGGTCACGGAACCTTGATTACCATGTCCATACTCTGCCTGCCAGCCGTTGGTGTTATCGTATTCCAGCTGTCCATCGAGGATGACGTTGACCGCGCCGGGTGTCGTCTCGTCGTAGGAGTCAATGCTGGTGGGCGTGATAGTGGTAAGCAGGACTTCCTCTTGCGCCCAGGCGCCGCCCATGGCGAGCAGCAGCGCAAGCATTGAAAATAGTATCTTTTTCATATTTTTATTTTTTTTGTTCTATATTATATTATATTATACAATATTTATGTGCGCGCGAGGGCGGTTAGTTGTCGATGTTCTGTCGCGTCCAGCCGCTGGGGATGCCGTTGCCGTTGTTCATGGGCCATTCGGCCGTGCTGACGGCGTTGAAGGTCTTGGTGCCCTGCACGTCGGAACCGGCGCTTTCGAGCCAGTTTTCTGTACTGCTGTTTTGGTTGATGCCGCTGGTGGCCAGGCAGGTCACGGAACTCAGCTTGGAACAGCTGTAGAACATCTCTTGGTAGCAATTTCCGACCAGCGTGGTGGCGGGCAGCACGGGGGCAGTAGTCAGATTAAGGCAATAGGGGAACATGGAGCTGTAGCAGCCTTCGGCCAGCGTGGTGGCGGGCAGCAGGTTGGTAGGCACGGTGGTGAGGCCGGTGCAGAAGGAGAACATATTGTCGTAGCATCCCATGGCCAGCGTGGTGGCGGGCAGAGTGGGGACGTTGGTGAGGTTCTCGCAGCCGGTGAACATACGGCTGTAGCATCCTCTGGCCATCGTGGTGGCGGGCAGCAGGTCGGTAGGCACGGTGGTGAGGCCGGTGCAGTAGGAGAACATGCCCCTGTAGCATTCCTCGGTCAGCGTGGTGGCCGGCAGCTTCAGGCCGCTGATATCCTTGAGGTTGGTGTAGAAGTCGAAGAGATAGTAGAAGGCATTGATCGCCGTCAGCGTGGTGGCGGTGTCGAAGCCCGTCTCGTTGACGAGACTCATGATGTTGCCATAAGCCTTCACCTCGGCGGTGCCGCCGGTAATGCCGGTGCCGTTATATCTGGTGATGCTGGTGCCGTTACCGTAGAAGGCCACCTTGTCGCCAACAGCGACGGTGATTTCGGTGGGAGCCTCGGTCATAGCGGTCTTAGGGCCGCCGTTCAGCGTGTACTGCATACCGCTCTGCGGCTGCTGCACCACGATGGTGCCGGCGGTGAGGGCCTCGATGGTGAGGGGAGTCGGCTCCGGATGCTTGGTGGCGATGACCTCCTTGACCTTGAGGTCGCCGGCGTAGGTGGCGGTGAGCTGTGAGCCCGACATGATGCCCTCGAGCACCTGGGTGCCCGGCACCGAGGCGTTGCCGGAAGCGAGGGTCCAGTTAGCGGCCTCCTCGGTGCCAGCGGCCATGCGGACGGTGTGCGGCTGGGCAGGAGCGGTGCCGTAGACCTCGATGCGCTTCACGCCGCCAGACCAAAACTCGCTGCCTTGGGCGTTGGGTTGGGAAGTTACAATTTGCGTACTACCTAAACAGTAAGGATAGACGGCGAACGGTGCTGCAGTCACAGTGTAGGAGTCTTCACCGACGTAGAACTTGCAGCTGTCGATGCTGAAGCCGGCTGCGGCCGTGACGCTCACGGAGCCCTGGTTGCCATCACCATACTCTGCCTGCCAGCCTTCGGTGTTATCGTACTCCAGCTGTCCATCGAGGATGACGTTGACCACGCCGGGCGTCGTCTCGTCGTAGGTGGTCAGGCTGGTGGGCGTGACGGTGGTAAGCAGGTTTCCATTCTGTCCCCTCACGGGGCCGGCAGCCGCCGCTGCTATCGCCAGCAGCGCCACAAAACACATAAATACTTTTTTTAACATAACATTTAATTTTTTTAGTTAGACATATAATTTATTTTTCATTTTTATCTTTTCTATCTTGGGTCGCCTTTCGGCGAGAAATTTTTTCATTTTTTTTTGGGGGGGGGGGGGAGCGCTTCGCGAGAAATTTTGCAAATTTGGTTCAAATTTTTCAAATCTTTTTTTGGGGGGTCGCTTCGCTCAAAATTATAAGGAAATTGTTCTAAAAATTATTCTAAAATTTTCTTTTTAATTTTTTCTATAATTTTGAGGCTGCAGGGCGACCTTTTGATTTTTGGGGAGGGTCATTTTTTTCTGACAGGAGAGATTATATTCTATAATTCCTAAAAAGATGTACAAAATTAGGGGAATTCGCCCAAATAAAAAAGGCGTCTGAGGCCTACGGCATCAGATTTTGCAGATTCTAAAACAATCTTTTAAAATTCGGCAAAAATTGCAGCTTCTGAAACCGATTTTTGCAGATTCTGAGACTGCTTTTGCAGATTTCGAGACTGCTTTTTGCAGATTCTGAAAGTAGCTTTTGGTGTTTCAGAAGGGGTGATGGGGGAAGAATAGGGAAATTTAGAGGGGCGGTGATGGAGGCGGAGGGAGGATATTATAGGGGGGCCTAGGGGATTATAGGCATTTCTAAGAGGGAGGGATTTTTGTGGGGCGGGGCTATTGGGTGGGGGCGGACATCCAGGCGGTGACTGTCTGGTTCATGCGTTGTTTGAAGGCAGTGCTGAAGGTGCTGTAGCTGCGATAGCCGCTCTGGGTGGCGAGCTGCTGGGCGGTGAATGGGTTGCCGTCGGCGACGGCCTGGCGATAGAGTCGGACGAAATGGTCGATGCGGAGATTGTTGATGTAGGTGCTGTAGTTGATGCCTTGCTGTGAGAAGTACTGGCTGAGATAGCTATGGTTGGTGCCTATGACGCGGGAGAGCTGGGAGAGGGAGAGGTCGTGCTGAAGATAGAGCTGCGTGGCGATGCAACGGGTTTCTAAAAGTTGCTCGATGTTGGAGAAGATGGAGCTGTCGGCGGTGTCGGCGGAGTGGGTGTCGGAATAATCGGAGGGGTCGTGGGCGTTTTCGGGATTGCGGGATAACGGATCAACGGGATAACGAATGGGGTCGGAATGGTCGGAGGGATCGGCGGAATCAGAATACTCTGAATGATCTGAGGGGGATGGTGTGAATGGGATGTCGAGGGGGGCGGGGTTTTCGGGGTCGGAGGAGGATTCTAACTGGGGGAGGGTCTCGATGCGCCACAGCAGCATGGCGAAAAGAGGGATCTCGATGGCTTGCATGATAAAGCTGATGGTGATGCTGTAGCCATCAAAGCCATAGAGGATGATCAGCAGTAAGAAGATGATGATCAGCGAGTGGCTTAGCCATACCTCCTTATTCTCCAGGTCGGCATAGTTGCTGCTCAACCACCGCCGATATTGCCTGATGGCAAATACCATATATATGGTGAAAATCAAGTAAATGAATATGAAGTAGGCGATGGATACGGATAAGAAATGGCCATCGGGATTGACAACGTGGAGCCCCCCAAACACTACTAAGGGTATTGTTGCCACGACGATGGGCCAAACGGGGCGACGGCGGTCTTGCAGCATGGAGAGCAGGGTGCCACTGATGGTGATGAGCATGGTGACACTATCGAGCAGGGCAAGCCCAATATGCCCTACAGAAAAGACAGGGACGGAATAGATGTAGAAGAAAAACCACCAGAGATGGCCTAAAAAGCCTATGGCGAATAATGCGGCAGCCCAACGGCGTGGCCGCACGGGCGGTGTGACGTCGGAGGAAAAGGCGTTGCCCTTGCGCAGGCAGAGGTAGAGGCAGGCAATGAGGCAGGCAATGGATGTTCCGCCATAGAGCATGATGAAGAGAAAAATATCAGCAGGTATATCTTTGATGAACATTCTTTTCCTTTTTTTTGGGGGGGGGATTTTCGTGATGACGGGATGACGAGGGGGAAAGGGTTTTAGGAGGGAATGGCTGTTTCTTGTGGTGGCAGGCGGAGAGGTAGGGCGCCGGGTAGGATTTTTAGGTGGAACTTGGAGCCTGGCAGTTGCTCGCCGTCGAGGTAGATGTCTATTAGGTCTTTGCTGGTGATGACTACCTCGCGGGCTTGGCGGTAGAGGATTTTCTTGCGGCCGGGGCGGCTGCCGATGTGGTGGCCACTGCGGTAGAGGGGGAAGAGCAGAAGGAGGCGCAAGAGACTCATGGCACGGAAATAGCAGACGTCCATGAGGCCGTCGTCAACCTTGGCGCTGGGGGCGCAGTTGAACTCGCCACCGACACGCTGTCCGTTGGCAACGGTGCAGAGCACCATGGGTCCACGGGCTATGCGCTGGCCATCGACAATGACTTTGATGCGGTTGAAACGGCTGGTGAGGAAGGCGTTGATGACGCCGCGGGTGTAGGCCACATGGGCGGACTTGCCGTCGGCCACGAGTTCGTTGGCACGCGAGGCGACTTTGGAGTTGAAGCCTATGTTGCAGACGTTGAGGCAGTAACTGTCGTTGACCTGTATGATGTCGGTGGGGGTTACGGTGCCGTCGAGCATATCGCGCACGCTGCGGAAGTTGCGGCCGGGGAAGTTGATGATGAAGTCCTCGGTGGCGCCGCCGAAATAGAGTATG
>ONLQ01000015.1 GCA_900318665.1 uncultured Bacteroidales bacterium
ATCTTTGCAAGATTATTACGACCGCATTTCGTGGCCAAACAAAACACACGAAAAACGTCATGGAATATCCTACAGAGATTACAGAGAAATACATCGACATCCATAAGGTGTTGGCAAACAAAGGGGTAAAGGTGCCCGGCATGGTAGAAAGACTGATTGCCCGCATCCTTCACCTCGACGAGATAAACGCCGGCATTTACACCTTTCGCGACAAGAAAGGGCTGGACTTTGTACACACCTTTCTCGAAGGCAACGAGGAGCACGCCCTCAATGTGAAACTCGACATCGTCGGGTCGGACAACATTCCGCAGGAGGGATACCCCATGATGGCGGGCAACCACCCGCTGGGCGGACCCGACGGTCTTGCCGTCATGGCTGCCGTAGGACATTACCGCACCGACATTATCTTCCCCGTTACCGACTTTCTGCTGTATCTGCCTGGGCTACGCGACCTGTTTGTGCCTATCGACAAGGTGCACCACACCGCCACCAACCGCGACACGCTGGAGCAGGCTTTTGCTGGCAAAAACCTGCTGCTGTATTTCCCTGCGGGGATGTGCTCGCGCAAACGCCACGGCAAAATCCGCGACCTCGACTGGAAGCCTACCATCATCAAGAAGGCGGTACGCTACGAGCGCGACATTGTGCCGTTCTACATCGAGGCCCAAAACCGCAAACGCTTCTACAACCTTGCCAACCTGCGCGAACGCATAGGCATAAAATTCAACATAGAAATGGCACTGCTGCCCGCCGAAATGTTTGCCCAGCGCGGCAAGACCATCCGCATTGTCATAGGCAAGCCTATACCCTACACCACTTTCGACCAACGCTACAACGCCAAACAATGGGCCGAGAAACTGAAGGAGCACGTCTATGTGCTGTGCGACAATCCTAACGCCGAGTTTCCCTACAAGCCGCAGATTATCAACCCACAGCAAGAAGGCTGACACATAAAGACCGACACAAAGAGTATTACCATAAAAAACTTTCGAGGTGAACACTTCCTACATCATTCCGCCCGTAGACCGCAAACTGCTCAAAACAGAACTGACGAAGAAGAACTTTCTTCGCAAGACCAACTACGGAAACAAAGAGATATACATCACCACGGCACACATTTCGCCCAACATCATGCGCGAGATAGGCCGTCTGCGTGAGTTGAGTTTCGCCCTCGACGGCGGCGGCACAGGCAAAGACTGCGACATCGACGAGTTCGACACCCTGCCAGAGCCCTACTGCTTCAAGCAACTCTTTGTGTGGGACCCTGACGCCGAGGAGATTGTGGGCGGCTACCGTTTCATTCACGGCAGCAACATGATGATACGCAACGACGGCTCTATTGCTACCCCCACGGCAGAACTGTTCCACTACACCGAGGAGTTCATCAACGAATATCTCCCCTACACCATCGAACTGGGGCGCGCCTTCGTGCAACCCGCCTACCAGCCCAGTCTCAACCTGCGCAAGGGGCTCTACTCGCTCGACAACCTCTGGGACGGCTTGGGCGCCATAGCGCTCGAGATACCGGAAACACGCTATTTCTTTGGCAAGATAACCATGTATCCGCAGATGAACCGTCGCGCCAAGGACATGATTCTCTATTTCTACCAGAAACATTTTCCCGACAAAGACGGGCTGGTGTGGCCGTTAGAACCTCTGCACATAGAGAGCGACTACAACGAGCTGGTGGCACTTTTCAACGGGCGCAACTACAAGGAAGACTACCAGATACTGCTCCACGCCGTGCGCGCGCTCGGCGCCAACGTGCCTGCCATGATAAACGCCTACATGAACCTCTCACCGTCCATGCGCTCGTTTGGCACCGCCTACAACCACCATTTCGGCGAGACCGACGAGACCGGCATTCTCGTAACCATACGCGACATCTACCCCGAAAAGAAGACACGCTACATGGAGTCGTACGACACCCACAACCGACTGCTCAACCGCCTTGAGATATTCCGAATAAACATGTCGCGAATGCCCTGGTGGAAACGAAGTAAGGACACCGAGCGGTCGGAACTGCGGCATCTAAAATGGCTAAAGAAAATACATCGCGAAAACTCTGGTAACGAATAGTCCTTTCCACTGTCCCCCACCCCAAGTAAGCACACACCAATGGACATCAAGAAAGCCACCTTCGTGGTAAGCAACAGCGACTATCGCAAATGCCCCGAAACGGCATTGCCCGAATACGCCTTCATAGGGCGCAGCAACGTGGGCAAGTCGTCGCTTATCAATATGCTCACCGGCGTGGCGGGGCTGGCAAAAACCACGACTCGTGGTATATCGTTGACCTACCAGGCTACGGCTATGCGCAGACCTCGAAAAGCGAGCGAGAGAAATGGCTCAAGATGATACGCGGCTATTTTCTCAACCGCAAACAACTCACCAACGTTTTTGTACTCATAGACTCGCGCATACCGCCACAAGCCATCGACCTTGAATTCATCAACTTCCTTGGCACCAACGGCATACCGCTGTCGATAATCTTTACCAAGACCGACAAAGAGAAGCAGCGCGAGGTGATGGGCAACGTGACGGCCTTCCGCCAAAAATTAAGCGAGACGTGGGAGCAACTGCCCTACATAATCCTAACCTCCTCGGCCACAGGCCACGGACGAAACAAACTTCTTGACTATATCGACCAAATCAATGAAACACTCTAAACTCATTCTATTCCTCCTGCTGCCCCTGATGGGCGGCACAATGTCGCCCATAGCGGCACAAAGCAACGTGGAACTAGACCGCGCCGTGAAAAGCGTGTCGAACGAAGAGTGCATGAAACACGCCACCATTGCCGTGAGCGTGTACAACATCTCGCGCGGACGCACCGTTTACGGACACAACGCGCAGAGTTCCATGATTCCAGCCTCGATGCACAAGATATACACCACGGCGATAGCCTTCGACCAACTGGGACCCGATTTCCGTTTCAAGACCTCCATAGGCTACGACGGAACCATAGACGACAATGGCACGCTCAACGGCAACGTCTATATCGTGGGTGGCGGCGACCCGCTCCTCGGCTCTTACCGCTACCGCCAGACGACCCCCGACTCCGTTTTCCGCTCATGGTATGCGGCACTGCATCAGAGCGGCATACACAAAATAACGGGGCAGGTGTGCTACATTCAGTCCATCTACGACAACCTCGAACTCCACGACTCGTGGCAGTGGGGCGACATTGGCAACTACTACGGTGCCGGAGCCTGCGGCCTCAACTTCCACGAAAACATGTATTTCGTCTATTTCAACGCCGGTATGCGACTGGGCTATCCCGCATCGCTCGACCACACCGACCCACGCATCACCACCATGCGCAACATCAACGAGGTATCGACAGGTCCCGAAGGCACTGGTGACAAAGTCGTTATCTATGGCGCGCCCAACAGTCCCATGCGCCTCTATCGTGGCACCGTGCCAATTGGCGCACGCAATTTTGCCGTGCGTGGCGCGCTACCCAACCCCGCCGCCACCTGCGCCGAGACCTTCGCCACCTATCTGCGCCAACAAGGCATCAGCGTGGCTGCCACCGTGAAAGAGGCCAACAGCCTGCCCCCGTCAGGAAAAATAGTGCTCGACTATGTATCCACCCCCTACAGCATTCTTGCTCAATACATAAACCGCACCAGCAACAACATCTACGCCGAGAGCGTGTTCAAATATCTGGGCTACCACCGCTACGGCAAAGGCAGTTTTGCCAACGCAGCCAAAGCCATACACGACTTCTTCCGCAACCACAGCCTCGACGACAGTGGCATACAGATTGCCGACGGTTGTGGCCTGTCGCGCTCCAACCTCACCACGAGCGACTTCACCTGCCGTTTCCTTACCGAAGTGTCGAACATGATTATCTACGAGGACTTTGTGAAGACCATGGCCGTGGCGGGCAAAAGTGGCACAGCACGCAATATGCTGACCTCGCTGCCCCAAGGTATAACGATGTATGTCAAAAGCGGCACCATGGAAGGAGTGAAAGCCTATTGCGGCTACGTCACCACCAGTCGTGGCGAGCAGCTCTGCTTCTGCGTCATGAGCAACAACCACACCTGCACCTCGGCAGTAGTAACAAAGAAACTGGAAAGGATTTTGAACCAGATAGCCTTGCTGTATTAGGCACACATCGACAAACCATTGAGCATCACAATTTTAACACATTAGCACGCTCTAATCCTCTTTCTCGCTAAAAACGGCATAAAAAAGCCTATTCCAGCCATCAAAAACAGCCGTTTTTTCATTTTTTCAAAAAACGTCACAACAATTTCATACACCTAAAACAACATTTCATACATAAAAAACGCCATTTCATACAAAAGTCGCCGACCGCCCTCGGCGACTTTTGTTTTTTTTATACTTTTGTTTGCAGAAAACATCCACTAATAGTTTTAAGCACAAAGAAAAAATGCCAAGAAAAACACTAATCGTCATCGTTGTCGCAATCGTGGCTACCATCTGCCATACAAGTTGCAACAGCACCACGCCCACCGACCAAGCCACGCAGCCAGCACGCGGCATCTACCACTGGAAAGCCACCTACAACCCTACCCCTTGGGAACTCCGCTTCCTCAAAGACCACCACATCCAACGGCTCTACATCCGCATGTTCGACGTTGACCAAAATCCCGAATACAACACCGATTATCCCATCATACCCATTGCCACCACACGCTTTCTCCAGCCGTTGCCAGACAGCATGGAGATAATCCCCTGCGTCTATATCACCAACAACGCTTTGAAACAAGACGACAAAATGAGCACTCTTGCAGCAAGAATATACAACCGCTTGTCGGAAATCTCCGCCTGCAACGGGTTCACCTTTAGCGAGGTGCAATTAGACTGCGACTGGACCACCAGCACACGAGCCCGCTATTTCGACCTATGCAATAACCTAAAGCAACAACTTTCCAGAAAGAATATCACGCTCTCATCCACCATGCGACTCTACCAACTGTCCGACACCTCACTCTCCAACATCCCCGTTGACCGCACAACGCTCATGTGCTACAACCTCGGCGGACTCCAAGACGGCAGAACAGATAACAGCATTCTCGATTACTCAAAAGCAAAACCTTTCTTTTCTCACGCCAAGTCGCTACCCCAAAACATGGACGTGGCCTACCCCACCTTCGGATGGGGCGTAGTCTTTCGCTATCATTATTTGGCCCTACCTTCTTTAAGAATTCCACAAGTCTATTATACTGAATACTGGGGACTTGTCCATTCCACTGATTTCAGCAACAAAGATCTCTATATATTATACGAACCCTACGAAAAGGATTCACTCCAAATATCACATTGGTATCGAGTGTTAGAAAATCATACAATAGATGGTTTCGAACTCCGCAGCGATCTTTGCAACGAGCCACTTGCCATTGACTACATCCGCGAAGAGCACGGCGAGATAAGCCAGATCACACAACTCCAAGACCACCTCGCCTCAATCTATCACGCCCCACACACCACCATCATCTACCACCTCGATTCCGCCAGCCTTTCATACTATACCCACGATGAAATTGAACAAATTCTTAGCCGTTAGCCTCTTCGTCGTCACCCTTTCGGTCCTCAATAGCGCCCTTGCCTGCGGCCCGTTCTACCACGACGCCTCCGACAAATATTTCTATCGCATCATGCCCTACTGGCAGGAAGAGTCCAACCTCCCGCAGTCCAATCTGCGCAAAGAGAACTGCCTCCTTTGGCACAAACAAGTCCCAGGCACATCCATCGATGCCATCGAAGCCGCCATCTACGACACCCCCCTCCAAACCTGGCAGGAACTCTACCAATATATTCAGAACCCCTCCGGCAGCAAACCCAGCGCAGCCTCCGCCAATCGCTTTCTACAGCAACTCCTCAAACCCCGCAACCACGACGCCCTGCGACTCCTCTACTGGTCCAAATGCTACGAAAACCTCCGCCACAAGCAAATCTCCCCTTGGTACTACTCCTGCGCCAACAACGACGAACTCACCCTCAACACCATCGCCGACAGCGCCATCTGCCACATCCGCGGCCGCTATGCCACACGCCACCTCTTCCTCGCCATCAAATGCCTCTACACCCTCTGCAGCGACCAAGAGTGCCTCCGCCTCTGGCAGCAGCATTCGCCCCGCCTTTCCAACGACTGCATCCGTCACGCCGCCGAAGGCTATGTGGCCGGCTCCATGTACCGCCTCGACATGCTCGACCAAGCCACATCCATCTTCGTCCGACATGGTGACCTAGAGTCCCTGGCCTCCATGGGACGCCCCCTACCCGACGTTCTCAAAGCCGTTTACAACGACAATCCCAATAGTCCTTACCTCCCCATCATGCTCCAACGCATCCTCCGCGTCATCAACCACGACACCCCATTCTACTACAACGACCTCTCCAACGAAGGCGAGACATGCTTCGTACAAGTCCATGAAGGCCAAGACATTCACACCCTCTACGACCATCCAGAGCCCTATCACGACCAAGACGAATACTCCCGCAACCATCTTCTATGGTTCAACCTCAGCATCAGCGACCTGCACAGCATCCTCACACTCTGCAAAAAAGCCAACCGCAACCACTCCGTCCGCCACAAAGCCCTCTGGACCTACACAGCGGCAGCCATTCTCGAATACTTCAAGCGCCCACAAGAAGCCGTCAGCCTCATCGACAACGCCAACCTCTCCACCAACGACCCCTTCCTACGCCGTTCAATCCAATTTATGCGCTTCTACCTCCACGCACGCTACGACACCATCGACAGCAACTATTTCCAAATGCTCCAAGCCAACATCCGTCAATTAGACCGCTACATCAAGTCCGACTACCTCGCCCTTTCACACTCCCAACGCAAAAAACTCAAGGAGATTTACAACGATGACTATCAATACCGCGACCACACCTCTCCTACCGTAACCATCTACAGCAACGACGCCCTCCAGTACATCCTCTTCGCCAAAGACAGCGCCGTATGCCGCCGACTTGTCCGCCACGGCCGTGAAAAACTGGCACTGCAACTCGCCAACCTCGGCAGCACACGCTTCGAAACCCTCCTCTTCGGCCAGCAGCAGAATCTCTTCGGCTGCGAACTCTTCATGCTGGCCGACGGCCTCAGCGCCGACACCCTGCGAGCCTACTACCAAAGCATCTTCTCACCCTCCAACGACTTCGAGCGCTTCCTCACACGTCGCGGGTTGAGCAACCACGACTACTGGTGCGACCTCATCGGCACACACCTCCTCCGCGAACAGCGCTTCCCGCTCGCCGCCAAATACCTCGGCGCCTGCTCCGAAGACTACGATGAGACTCTCAACGTCAAGCCCTACTTCGTCAACGACCCCTTCAAAATGGAAAAAGTACCGACTCCACATCATAGCCGCCACCGCTACCATTTCGCACAAGAAATGGCACAACTCCAACACCAGATGCGCGTAGCGCCAAACCCCAACACCCGAGCCGAAAGCCAACTGCGCTACTCCATAGGCCTACGCAACGCCGCCATCCGCGACTGGGCACTCTTCTCCTACGGATACTTCACACACTACGACGACCTCGACAAGACAGACACCACCAACATCACCTGCCAATACCTCAAGGACTATTGGGACAATGCTATCAACACCTGTTCCGAAAACGCCATCCCCTACCGCGTCAAAGCCCACCACCGTGCAGCCAAACTCCAGCAACAAGCCCTCGACCTCTACACCGACCCCGAAGCCAAAGCACAAGGCTACGCCATGCTCTGGATGGTCTCCCGCGTCATGCACGAACTCCCCAACACCCGCCAAGCCCAGTACTACGCCCGCCACTGCGACCAATGGCACGACTACCTCCGCCCAACCCAGAGCAAATAAAAAATAATAACCCATAAAACATAAAAACCATGAAAAAACAATTACATCTTGTCATCACGGCACTCATTGCCCTATCATCTTCATTCTTTTTCGGTTGCAGCCACGACGCCAGAAACCTGAAGCCATCCACCGACCCCATCATGCAAGCCTACATGGCCGACAGCACATTCTTTGCCGGCGAAGACACCGTAGAAGGCTACACCCTCAACATCGGCATCCGACAGCCACTCCGCATGTCCCCCAAATGGGCCAACGACACACTCATACAAAGAATGAACGACCTCTACAACACCTTCGAAATCCAGCATTCATTAGAAGTTGATATCGACGCCTTTCAACGATTCGAGACCGAAGACAGCGAATTTCCACAACTATTCACCAATATCGACTTCTCCGCCATCCTCAACGACACGCTGCGCTCCTATTTGCAAAAAAGTTTCGCCCTCGATGCTAAATACTGGACACTCAAACCATACCAACGAGAAGAATACGCAGAACAAATAGACCAAGAAAAACGAACCTTAATGCAAAAAGCCAACGAAATCCTAACCCCAACAATATCACTCTTGATTGGCAATAACGACAGCCTCACCATCGACAGAATACAGAAATCCATCAGCCCCACCAATTGGCTCCCAAACGTTTACACCGACTATGTAGGTCAAGACGCCAAACCCGACAGCGCAGAAATTGCCGAGTTATACAACAACATGCTCAACGAACGCAACTTCGACAAGCGTGCAGCAACACAATTCGCCCTATGCGCAAACTGGCACCTTCTCGATAGCGGACAAACCGCCAATCTCTTCTCCGAAATAGAACTAATGATGCAGTCAGGCATCTACTCCCGCATGCTTCCACTGCTCTGGCGTGCCTACCGCGTTGCCTACAACAATCTCCATTCCTGCCCCTCCACCTACTGCTACAGCCCCAACATCCGCTACAACCACTACCGCCGCCTCGTTGCACACACCATCTTGCAGCACATCCACCAGAACCCAAACGACGAAACCGCCAAAGTACAATTCTATTTCCATACAGAACAAGACGACATCCTAAGAGCAGGCCAATACCCCTTCGGAAATGAAAGCGCAACAGAGGGAATCTATATCTTTTGGCAAAAAAACGTATTCTAAATATTCACGCAGAATACCCCCAAAAACCACGCTCTGAAAGGGCAGAAGAGAATTTGAGCGACCTCTACTAAAAAATCAAAAAAGCATGAAAAAACAACTATATCTTGTCATTCTCCATTTTCTGACGCTTCTATTATTGTCCCTTACAGCATGTCATAAAGGAGAGAGTACAACAGCTTCATCCACAACAATTACCCCGCAGTCCTCCCAAACACCCGAGGTCAGCATAACAGAATATGAGAGCACCACCCACATCCCAAAAAAAACTTCCAAAGACGACATATTCAGCCACAACGACAACCTAACCATCTCCGATTCTGTCTTCCACTTCCAGCCCTACATGCTGAAAACCGACTGGATGGAACGATACATCCACTATCTGAAAACCCACCTCAACGAAATCGATGGCCAATATGGTGCCTCTGAATACACCCAATGGCGACTCGGCTACGTCAACAACGACACAATCCCCGAACTCTTCCTCTCCGGCGGATGCTGGGCCGCAGGCACACGCATACTCTCACAACACAACGGCAAAATCTACACTTACTGTGCCGGCTCCTTCCGCCACATCCTCGGCTCCAACGGCCTCATCCTATGCGTCATCGGCAAGACAGACTTCTACGCCACCATCTGCAAGATGGACAAAGGCAAATTCAAAGAACTCTGTCGAATACAAACAGAACAAGAACACAACTACAACTACGCTATACTCAACAAAGACACCCTTTATTATTTGAGTAATGATGACATTTACGATGCCCATAACAACTTCTTATTCGACACCACCATCCTCGTAACCCTCCCCAACGACACCACCTTCTACAACATCCAGCACACCGACCAACGCTACAAAGCAAAACTCCACGCCACCAAAAGCAACAAATCAGGTGTCGCCAGCAACCCATACACAGCGCCAATCATCCACAAAGAAATCGACATAACACGCAACGACTGGCAACAGTTCAGCCTTCCTCAAGAAGCCAAACTCGACACCCTACTCTCGCTAAAAATTGACCATGCCCTGATAGACCAAGCACGCGACAGCCTCTGGCACGTCCTCAAAAGAACTTACTACGACCACGGCACATCCGTATGGAGTGGCAGCGGCGACATCTACCGTCCCCTCTCCCAACTACTCTAGAACACCAATAACATAAAAACATCAATCATGAAAACATACATCCCCCTCATCATTTCCGCACTCCTAATCCTATCCGTCTCCTGTCACACAGAATGCCTTGTCAATCCGTCCGTCACAAACAGCAGCCCACAAGATAGCGACAGCACAATCGCCGACAGTATCATCAGTCTGCGCCTCCCATCCGAACATTACACCCATATCTTCCACGTTGTACAAGAACTATACACACTCTACCACATCTGCGAAGCCGTCAGCTTTTGTCCGAATACATCGATAAAATCACCTTATTTGGACTACATACACATCTTCAAACAACGCCTTCTCTTCCATCTTCAAGACACCACAACCCTCAACAACGACATTGATTTCGACCAATGGGGCATGTCCAGCATTCCATTCCGCACCTTCTCGTCTCCCGACAAAAAAATAAAATTCTATACCTATGTCCCACGTTCAATGGGTTCAATGTGGATGCCCGAAAAATTCATCCAATACAAAGACAACCATGACAGCATCATAGTTCACGAATGGCAAGACAACCTACGTTGGGACAGCCGCACATCCCCCGACACCGTCTGGCAGTTCAACTATCACGACACCACCTACTACATCATTCGCAGTTACTTTCGAACCGGCCCCGAGCGAACCCTTTCCGTTGAAATTATCTCACTCGAAAACGGAAAAATAAAATTCCACACCCACTTCTTCCCAGAAGACTTTGAACCCTCATCAGTATGCGTCCTCACCGACCCCGAGGCCAAAGCCCAAGGCTACGCCATGCTGTGGATGGTATCACGCGTCATGGAAGAACTCCCCAACACCCGCCAAGCCCAGTACTACGCCCGCCACTGCGACCAATGGAGCGACTACCTCCGCCCACCCCAAAGCAAATAAAGATGGAAACGCATAGAAAAAGAAATAATAAAACAATATGCAAGTAATTAAAACATAATGCTTAGTTTTGTAATTATTTTATTATCTTTGCGGACAGTATCTAACAAACTTATTAGAGAAAAAAATGCAATAATATCCTATATGATAAAATTAGCAAAGAACATATTATCCTTGACCTCAAATGAAGCGCTCGACTTCTTAATGAAGTCTGAACAATTTCACGGATTTGAGTTACCTGAATACTTTGATTTCGACAACGTTCTCACTTTTGTCAGGGAGACCATTGGCAATAGAAATTATGATGATTGTCTAACCGATGTCCGTCCAGACGACTTGTCCAATGTTAATCTTGACATTCTCCTAAACAAGGATGGACGATATGCTGTTCGTCCTTTAATTCTTGCCAATCCTTTTCTTTATTATTTCTTGGCAAGAGAAATGTGTAATCCGTCTGGATGGGAAGCCATTCAACAATGCTTTAAGGCATACACTGTTCCATGTCTCACATCTTGTGCTTTGCCAGTAGTCCCAGATAAAATAGAACCATTCCACAAATCCACGACTATCCTTAATTGGTGGAATACTTTAGAACAACATTCTTTGGAATTGTCGTTGGAGTATCGTTACATGTTTGTCACAGATATAAGCAACTGTTACGGAAGCATCAATCCGCAATCTATTGAGTGGGCATTGACATGCAAAAACACAAAGTATGAGAATAACAATAATCACCAACTAGCAAAGAATATACAGAAGTATCTCCGTGCCTTTCAGCATGGCCATAACATTGGCATCCCACAGGGAAATGCTCTGTTCGACTTTGTGGGCGAGATCATCCTAGGGTATTCAGATTTGCTATTACATGAAGCATTGACGAGAAAAAAGATTAAACACTATGAAATCATTCGTTATCGTGATGACTATCGAATATTCTGCAATGACAAAGACACATTAGAACAAATTTCCTATATACTGCAATCCGTTTTGGAAGGTCTGAACTTCCGGATGAATTCACAAAAAACGAAGATTAGCGATACTATTATCATCGACTCCATCAAGCCAGATAAACTATTCTATATTTACAACACTCCCATCTTCAACAAGAAGGGTGTTGACTTTGATAGTTTTGAGAAACATCTGCTATACATATTGATGTATGGTCGTCAGTACCCTAATGGCGGACAACTAAAAACCTTACTTTCAGATATTGATAAACGCATTGAAAAATGGCTGAAATCTTACGAGGTTGAAGTAGAAGGGATTAATCTAATAGATAATCGATCACCAATGAAAAAGAAAGAGATTCGCCAACATCACTTGACTGGCGGAAGCGTTCGTGCCATGGCAGCTGTAGCCACACAGATAGCCTTGGATAATGTCACAGTAAGTCATTACGCTCTACGCGTCATCAGCCGCCTGGTGGATTCTTTGAAAGACGTAACAGAAAAACAAGGCATCATAGATAAGGTATATAATAAGTTATGCGGTCAGCACAACTCTGACTACAACCAGCTATGGCTCCAGAACATCACCTATACACAAGACAAGAAGCGCAAGAAGTCGCCCTACACTATACGTCTCTGTAAACTTGTGATGGGTATCCCTGGTGAATCATTATGGAATAATGAGTGGATAAAAGCAGAACTTACAAAGAACATGCCATATGATACAATTGTCAACAAGGATACCTTAAAAAATGTCACACCTGTAATAGTGTTTAGGGAGACTAGAGCCTACGATAATTTAACATATTAACTATAACAACAATAAAAATAAAATGGAAGAAAACAAGATAAGAACAGTTGATGACGAAATAGCATATAATAATTACAAACTAACAGCTGATAAAATACTACAATTACTTTCTCAAATCAGAGAAGACCCATCCGCTTCTGCCAAAAGATGGGTATGGGAGCTGTTGCAAAATGCAAAAGATGTTCCAAACAGATTCGGCAAGGTATCAGTTGAAATAGAATTGTCATCTCCTGACACTCTAAAATTCCGTCATAATGGTGACGCTTTTACTATAAAGAATATTACAGGACTTGTCCAACAAGTAAGTTCCAAAGACTCGCAAAACCTAGAAGGACAAACAGGAAAATTCGGTACGGGTTTCATATGTACTCATCTCCTTTCTGACATTATTGATGTTGAGGGTATTGTTAATTATATGGATGAGTATCGCCGTTTTTCCATTCCCTTGGATCGAAGTGGGTATCGTTCCGAAGACTTGTTGCCTCGTATCGAATCAACGCTGGAAGAACTTCGTCACATCAAGGAAAAATATCCCGTTGTAGAGAATTACGAAAGCACTCGTACAGAACAATCTTTTGATACGGTTTTTACATATCATCTCAAGACAGAAGAGCAGTTAAAATCAGCTAGTGCTGGTCTTGAAGACCTTATTAATACACTTCCTGTCACGCTTGTCACTCAATCGGAGAAAATCAAGCAAGTACGTGTAATCAACCAAATCATCGGAACAAATGTGGTCTACGAATGTGATTCCGAGTCTCTAGGTGATAATGTACGTCTATCTAAAGTCATCATTGGCGATGTTACCAAAACATACCTTAGTTATATTAATAAAGATGTCGCATTAACAACAGAGGTAAGCGAGATGTCCGGAACATACGAGATAGTAAAGCGAGACAGTAAACAACCTGTATTATATCGTGACTTTCCTCTCATAGGATCAGAGAAGTTTTACTTTCCCTACACACTTAATGGTTTTGACTTCAATCCTACAGAAAGACGTAATGGCCTACTGCTTAACAGCGCAGATCATCCAGACAGCATTACAAATAGACAGATCGTAGAGAAGGCGGTGAATGCAGTCCTTATGTTTAATGAATGGCTTATCAAACATCATGTAACAAATAGATACCTTTTGGCCTCCTCACGAATTCCCGAATCTCCCGAGAAATACAGTGAGGATGTTGCTGCTCCTTGGATTAAGAATCTCCAGCGTAATTGGAGAAAGCAGTTACTTGATGAGCATCTAGTAGAAACCGATGAAGGTGTTGATATTTTGAGAAATATATCTATACCTACTTTTTCTACCATTGCCACTAAAGAAATCAACGAGAGATTCTTTAATCTCTTGCATGGTCAGTATATTGGACGTGGCATCTTGCCCAAATTTGATCATCTGCATGGGTGGATTGATATCATCCGACCAGAGTCAGAGTACGACAATTGGGGGACGAAACTGAAGTATGATAAAGATGATTTTCTGAAGGATTTATCTGATTTACAAAACTTATCTACATTATGCGCCAAAATCAGTAAAAATGAAACAGAGTCATTACAATGGCTTAACAGAGTATACAAATTCTTTGTTGAGCAGAACCTACTTGCTGATTTTGATAATTTTGCCATTATTCCTAATCAAAATGGCGATTTTAAGTTTCTCAAAGATTTGAAGTCAGACCACACTTCTCGTATTCCAGAAAAACTGAAATCAATCTATAATAGCGTCAATCAAGATAATGCAACAGTTCAGCATATACTTATGAATGTGGATATTGACGCCACAGTATTCGGTAGTACACTTCAATCATTCAGTTTAAAGGAAATGATTGAGAAATTGAACAATTACATCAAGCAAGGCACGAATATCTACAAAAACGACGAACTATTAGACATCAAATCTGAAGTGGCTCATGGATTACTCGCTCTTTATCCTAATATTGAAAACACCGCTTTTATTAAAAAAAGATACGATATATATGAGTTCTGTAAAGCATATCGTACCATGCCTGATTATTGTATGGTTGATGTTGCGGATACAGAATTGTGGAATGAGGCAGACAACTTTTGGTTTAACACCAGTTTTGCTAATATCGCTAATAAGACTAATGTCTCGAGCATTGCACAAACATTTTTTATCCTGCCCAAAACAGAGGAAGACACCTTAATTTGGTTGAATAAATACATACAGTTCTATCGTGATAATTCTCATGGAGACTTGATAAAAGAGCAAACTGTATTTCCTACCCAACAGAAAAAACTTAAAAAGCTGAATGACCTCAGATATGACAATGCCATTCCTGAAGTTTTTAAGGATTTAGCAAATCATACTGTTTGTGATGTTGCTGCCAGCCCAACCGATAATGCTATAGACGTATTTCGTGATCAACTTCTTCACAGAGCAATTCATGGTTATGAACATCAGAATCCTCTTGCCGTCAAAGACATCTACGAATTTGTTAAGGGTAAGTATGACTCAAGCAATGATAGGACAAGGGAAATCATTGCTCGTCATACAATATCTATATTGGTTAAGCAAGATTCGGAAGATCCGGAGGAAAAGAAATTATATGACTTCGCCAAAACAATCTCTGGATATGATTTTGAAGATGCTAAATTTGTAGATTCTTATACGGGTTTTAACTGGGGATTTGCTCAAGAATATTATATTAAACTTTTGGCTAACAGAATAGCATTATCTTGTAACTTAGATGGTTTTAAGGCGTTGTTCTCAAATTTTACAGAAGAGACAACCTCACAAAACATACAAGAACTCACCACATGGATTGACAGCTTTATTGAATTCATATATTCTTATAAGACTAAAAAGTATTGGAGCATTATTACCGATAAGGAAAATGGCATTGGTATATGGCTAAACCAGAACAACAACTTCTGCAAATTCCAAGACGTCCGTAAAGATGACAATATTTCTGAAGATTTGAAAGATATCTGCGCTAATAATGTACATATTAAGCATGATTTTAGAGAGGAAATGTTTACGCTTAACTCTTCACATTCTTCTTATCTCGAAACGAATCCAATAACACTAAAAGAGATAGGTGAATTCGTGGATGAACAAATTAAACAATATAATGGCAACAAGCAAGATAATGATTTTCGCACCCTTGTATTTGCTATCGATAAATTGTGCAAGAGCAGTGTCGAACTTAAGAATATAATGACATACTTTATGGGTATGAGGAATTCGCTTATTGTATGGTCTCTAGGCGAAGGTGCAACAATGGATCTTGTCAGTTCTATTGTACAACAAGGAGATGAAAAACTAGAAATGGTGAAGAACTTATTAGAAGATAATAGTATAGATGAAATAAACAGATTAAACCAAATTGTAAAGGGACCTTCTTATGAGAACGTAAAGAAAATTGTTGAACAATTAGGCGATATGGATGAGAACACTTCTCTCCAAATTCTGGAACTTGCTCAATGTGACAAAACTCAACTTTCCGCCATACAAGAGATCTTGAAAGATTATCCCTCATTGGATTTCAATGGCATTTTGACGAAATTAAAACAAGAACAAGGAGATTTTAGTACAGAACAAATCCAGCAAAATATCTCTGATGAACGCAAGAGAGAGATTGGAGACAAAGGTGAATGCTATGTTTATGAGATGCTCTGTAATCGTTTTAGTAGTACTAATGTTAAATGGTCAAATTATGCTCCAACCGATGAGAAAGCAAGGATTGTACTATTTAATGGTAAAGAATATCGATTGAATACCACCCATCATGATTTTGACTTTGTTGTTTCTAATAATGACAAGACCATATTTATTGAAGTGAAGACAACGGTAGGGAATATAAAAAGTAGTAAAGATTTCCCCCTTATCTTTGAGACAAAAGAATGGGAGTGGATAGATGGTAATAGCACCGATAATGCCCAGCACTATATAGTCCGGGTATTTGATGTAGAGAACAACCCTAAAGCATATTTTTTGAAACAAGAATTAAATGTTGAATAGAGGTTATCCTCATATATTTTATCAATTCAATCAAAAATTATTATGATAAAGAAATGTATTCTAGTAGTTATGCTACTCATTTCTGCACAATTCATGATGGCGCAAAATAAAGCCATCACAGGTACAATCATTGATGCAGAGACTAAAAATGCTATCTGTGGAGTTGTTATTACAATGGACAGCAATAAAGTTGTTACGGATATTGACGGCAGATTCTATTTACCTTCGATAAATAGACATGGAACTATTACTTGCACATATATAGATTACGTGCCTTTAAATATCGATGTTTTCGAGGGGCAAGATCTTGGCATTATTGAAATGGCCACAAGTACTCGATTATTGCCTGATGCCATCATCACTTCTCAATTGGCAGTTCCAAGAAAAACTCCAGTTGCAGTTAGTAATGTACTTGCGTCACAAATTGAGGAGCGTCTGGGTAATGACGAATTCGTTGAAGCATTAAAATATGCGCCAGGCGTTCATCCCAATAGGGTTGGAGGTAGCTGGGCGGAATCAGAAATATTTGTTCGGGGGTTTGACAATACAAATGTAGCGACTTTGATAAATGGCATACCTGTAAATGACATGGAGAATGGAATGGTGTATTGGTCCAACTGGGCAAGTTTAAGTGAAGTAACCTCTGTAATGCAAGTTCAACGGGGTATTGGTGCCACAAAACTCAGCACACCGTCAGTAGGAGGAACTATCAACATCATAACAAAAGGGATAGAAGCAAAAAAAGGAGGAAGTGTTTCTCAATCTTTAGGCAATGATGGTTATCAAAGAACATCTTTTAATTTTAGTACAGGCTTAATGAACAATGGCTGGGCCATCAATGTATTAGGCAGCCATGCTTACGGGGATGGTTATGCGCAAGGAACTAGTTTCGAAGTTTTCAACTATTTTGCAAATGTATCAAAACTATTCAATACCGATCATCAGTTGAGTTTTACCATTTTTGGTGCTCCCCAGGAACATTACTTACGTTCAAATGCATTAACTAAAGAAGACTGGGAAATGGTACGTGCCAAGTATAGTCAAGACAAGGATTGGAGGAGATTTAATCCCGACTATGGGTTTAATAGTTCTGGACAACGAAAAACGTCAGACTATAATAAATACCACATGCCATTCATGACGCTGAAACATCTATGGCAAATAAACGAAAAATCGAACTTAACAACAACCGTATATGCAGCCTTGGGGAGCGGAGGTGGCTATAATGGGAAGGCCAATGAAACAACCTATTCTGAATATGACTGGTATGGTTCCGACTACGGAAAGTTAAACATGACGTTCAGAGCTGCCGATGGTACATTTGACTATTCAAAAATTGAAGAAATCAATAAGGCTTCCAATACTGGATCTGAATTGATTATGTCCAGAATACTGGGTAAACAAAATTGGTATGGTCTGCTCTCGACCTATTCTAGTCAGGCTTTTAACTGCATAGACTGGTTTGCAGGTATTGATTCCCGATTTTACAAGAATCAGCATACGAATGAAATCGTTGACCTGTTCGGAGGTGATTATTATATTGACCCTTGCCGTAGTGAGGTCAGCATCATCAATAATCCCCTGGCTACTGATGAATGGAAGAATCAACATCTTAGCGTTGGTGACGTCGTTTATCGGGACTATGATAGTTACATTCTTCAGAATGGCTTATTTGCACAAGCTGAATATAACAAAAACAGCATAAACACTTTTATTTCGGGGTCTATCAATCTGACTGATTTTTGGAAGTATGATCGATTCTACAATACAGGTTCCAATGCTAGATCGGATACCAAAGGTTTTTGGTGCGGTAACATAAAATCTGGTATCAATTACAATTTTGATGATCACAACAATGCCTACTTCAATATAGGTTACAATTCAAAGGCGCCTCAATTCAAGTCTGGAGTATTCATGTCTCCAACCTCATCTAATGTAACAAATGATAACGTGAAGAACGAAAAATCATTCTCTACAGAACTTGGTTATTCTTTACATAATAGATGGCTTGTTTTCAAAGCCAACGCTTATTATACCAGATGGATGGACAAGAGCATGACCAAGAAGGGCAAGATTACAGAACAGTATTACATCAATATGACCGGCGTTCATTCCAAACATATTGGGTTAGAATTAGAAATGAGGGTACTACCTGTTCAATGGATAGAGGCAGGTGCAATGCTCTCCCTCGGCGATTGGAAATGGGATAGTGACAACGTGAAGGGATACGCATACACGCTTAGTGGACAAGCTGTTACTCCTGATGGAGGAATAACAACTCCTGGTGCTGCAGACCACGCATATGCAACAATCAACATGAAGGGTATCCACATCGGAGGCTCTGCTCAGACGACAGCATCTGTTGATGTGACATTTAAACCATTTACTGGATTCCGCATCGGAGGCGGCTTCACTCATTACTCCCGCAATTATGCTTACTACTCATTGTCTGGCAGCAGCCTAAAACTCGGGAAGGAGATGAATGTCATAGAACCATGGAAGATTCCTTCCTACGGATGTGTCGATCTTTGGATTTCATATAAGTTCATGATAGGTTCCATATACGCGACTATTTCAAGCCAAATCGGCAATGTGTTTGATAATCATTATATAGAAAAAGCATGGAATCCCACCACCGCTAGCCAAGATATTGTTTCTGTCAATCCAAATGACGTGTATTTGTTCTATGCCATAGGTAGAACCTGGACTGTGAAATTAAAGGTTGATTTCTAGTTGTTCGATATGGATTTCTTTAGACTAATCCTGCGCTTTATTCCCGAATACAAAGGACGGATCACAGCATACGTCCTTATGAACTTTATCGCTTCGGTTTTCAGCGTGTTCAGTTTTATTGCGATAATCCCTCTTGTCCAGATTCTATTTGGTTTGTCTAATGAGACATTTGAGTATGTGGAAACACAAGGAATATCTTCTTACAATGGGTTTCTTGATGCGACCAAGAACAATATCATGTACTATTTGCAAGAACAGATGGCTGTGAATGGTAAAATATGGGTGTTGTTTGCTATTGGTGTGTTTGTGGTACTCATGTCATTCCTGTTTAATATCGTTTCGTATTTTGCTTACTGGGTGCGAATACCAATTAGGACGGGTATCTCACGTTCATTAAGACAAGATGCGTATAACAAGATCGTCAATATGCCTGTGTTAGCTTTTTCTAAAGAGAACCGAGGAGATTTCGTCTCTCGAATGACAAGTGATGTTGATGAGATTGACTTCGGAATTGGCACTACACTTGACATGTTTATCAAAGATCCAATACAGATTATTGTGTACATTGTTACAATGGTTAGTATATCTGCAAATCTGACCATCTATGGCATAACCCTTCTATTGGGCATATGCTCAATAATATTGTATTGGGGACGGATTATGCAACGGATTACCTTCCAAGCACAGACAAACAGGGGTAAAATCCTTTCCATGTATGAACAAACGATAGGTGTACTTCCTATTATAAAATCTTATAGAACCGAAGAAGATTTTTCAGATAAATTCAGCGTGCTTAATTATGAGACGCAGCGTCTTTTCAACAAGCAGAATAGGTTCTATACTCTAGCCTGGAGTTGCACGGATTTTTCTTTGGTTTCCATTATAGTTTTAATACTATGTGTCAGTGGAGGAATGATTTTGAACGGAGAATCAAATATAGGTCCTGCGACTCTTATTGCCTTCCTTGGGGTTTTCTATTCTCTCATTGCTCCGATGCGCGACCTTATGAAATGTACCTTTGGCATTCGTAAGGCTATGGCATCTTTGATGCGTTTGAACAAAGTACTCCGTATTGAGCAGGAATCGGATTCTGTCAAAGAAGAGTTTGTGATTTGCCATACAGATGATCCTATCATTGAACTTCGAGGCATAACTTTCCGTTATGCGAACGATGTTGTACTTAAGAATGTTTCTATCCGTATCAAAGAAGGAGAAAAAATAGCGATACTTGGATCTACTGGGTCAGGAAAATCCACGCTAGCAGGATTACTATCCCTACTATATTTTCAGAATGAAGGAGAGTTCTTGATAAATGGGAAGGACATCCGTGCATATAGTATCAATTCTGTCAGAAAAAACATCTCGTATGTTGTCCAAGACCCCCTCCTTATTCAAGACACAATATTTTACAATATCACATTAGGGAACAAGAATTATACAAAAGAAGATGTCATAAAGGCAGCACAAAAAGCTCATATTCACAACTTTATTACAAATCTTCCATCGCAATACGAAACAATTATTGGAGACAGGGGGACATTGTTGTCCAGTGGACAAAAACAATGTATAGCCCTTGCACGTGCGTTCATTAAAGACGCACCAATATATATAATGGACGAGGCGACTTCTGCATTGGATCCAGAATTGGAAATTCTTGTCATGAATGAATTGAAGGCTGGCAAGACAAAGAGCACAGCCATAATAATCACACATCGTGTAAGTTCTTCTCTTGATGCAGACTATGTATATGTGGTAGATGATGGCAAGATTGTGGAAGAAGGAAGTCCAAAACATTTGTATGAAAAAAATGGCTTCTATAGAAGTCTATCTGACATCCAAAATATTAAGCTATAAAATAAGGAATAAATATAACAAAATAAAGTATTCTGAGAATTATCCATATGTCCGACATGCAATCTTATGTAAGATGGGATTTCTAAATAACGTGAGTTCGATGAATTTCAGAATAGCGCAAGCTGGTTGCTAACAACACGTTGCACTTGCAGGCATGGCTTTTTAGGGAAAAAGCAGTATGCAGAGAGAGCCCCCAGCAGATTGACAATGAAGTTATCGAAAGACCTATGTCTCGAATGCTCTACTTGCGCGATATTTTTAAGCTCGTCATTAACCGTCTCTATTATAGCCCTCTTCCGTAGCAGCAGGCGGTCGGACATACTCATCAGGGCTCCCCTCATGTTACTCTTGAGCTTTGTAATAAGCTGTATGCCGTCTACGAAAAGCCTTTCAAAGAGATGCCTGCTGATATACCCCTTGTCGCCTACCAGTTTTCCATAGATGGCATCGACAAAGGCCTTGTACTCCAGAGGCTTTCTGTCGTCAATGTCGCCAGGCGTTATCATGAAGTTCAGCAGTTCTCCCTTCTCGTTGCATATCAGGTGCAGCTTGAATCCGAAGAACCACCCCATGGAGCATTTACCCCTCTGGGCGATACCACGGAACGTTTTATGGATATGTATGCGCTGGTTCTTGCAGACACGCAGCGGCGTGCTGTCCACGAAGCTAACGCCCGTGCATTTCCCAAGCAGGACCTTCTTGACAAACAACGCCAGCGGCAGAGCGACTGATTTCTCCAGCTCTACCATTCGGTTGTACGATACCGTCTTGGGAAACATATGCCTCATGTGCCTGCATACATACTCTGTATAGAAATGCTTGAAACATCTGTATCCAGACGCGTGGAATATTATCATGATTGTCATGACCTCGGCCTTTGTCATCTTTCCGTCTCTGTGGTAGGAGCGTTTCCCAGGGTCTTTGATGGTGTATTTCTCCATCATGGTATCAAAAAAATGACAGAATTCGTCAGTCATAAAGAAAATTTCTGTAATTTTGTCATCGGTAATTAGCATAGCGGTATTTTTCTTTTGGGTTCGCTATACAAAAATACGAAAAATACCGCTAATTACCAAGTTTTTAATCAATTATATTTCGTCAAACTCACGTTAAATAGAAGACTGATACAAAGTATTACTTCAACAAATCTATTGTAAGTATTACACTTATGCCATTATTGTTCCGTGGATATTTCCAATGATGGGTTCCGATATGGCATATCAATTTGCAGACATATTGTTTTCCTTGATAAGTATACCAACATTCTGCTATCCAAATAATCATAAACCATGAAGATAATTTGTTTGTTATGCATGAATAAAAGCCGATAGATTCTCTTTCATTTTTAGGATTAAATACACTCCATTCATTTCCAAATGAATTATTAACTCGTGTAGATTATTAAATCAAATTTGATTATTAAAAGAACCTGCAATGATAACGAATAAATCCTATGGATTTCGCGCGTTGTTATATTGTTTTCGCAAATTCCTGTACCCTGACTCATTTTTTAAAGATCAACTGTACTAACTTATGCGAGATTCCATAAATGTCTTGACATTTTTCATTTTTGAAAGATTCACGCAAATATTCTTTGTATCGCACAAAAAACGGAGTTGTACTCCCGATTTTCCATGAAAATACGGAGTACAACTCCTGATTTTAGCATTTTTTTAGTACCCTTTAGCAACTCAACTTTTAAACATCACTTACTCGCCGAGCATTTGGAGGACGTCGGAGAGTTTTGGCGTTAGGATTATCTCTGTGCGACGGTTCATGGCTTTGTTCTCCTTGCTGCTGTTCTCCACTTTGGGCATATAGGGACCGTGGCCAGCCGCCTCGATGCGAGCGGGGTCGATGCCGGGGCCGTATTGCAGTATGAGTTTCACTATTGCCGTGGCGCGCATCACACTCAAATCCCAGTTGTCTTTCACGGCGGTAGAGCCCGTGTAGGGGTCGTTGTCGGTATGGCCTTCGACCACGATGTTGAGGTCGGCATTCTCTTCCAGCACCTTGGCAAGTTCCTTGATGGCTTTGTTGCCCTCGTTCGACACCTTCCAACTGGCCGACGGGAACATCAGTTTGCTATCCATAGACACATACACTTTGCCGTCCTTGGTCTCCACCTGCATACCCTTGTCGGCAAAGCCTACCAAGGCGTTGGTCACCGATTGACGTATCTGGTCCAGTTCTTTCTGCTTGGCGGCCAGGGCTTCTTCCTTGGCGGCCAGGGCAGCCGTGGCGGCCTCCTCGGCTTTCTGCAGTTTGGCCTGCTGTTCGCGCAGCATGGCCTCTTTCTTGCGGAATTCTTCTTCCTTGTCGTTCAGTTCCTGCGTGCGTGCCAGCAGTTTCTCGTTGGCTTTATTCAGGTCGCGATTTTTGCCGCTTATCTGCTGCAGGTTGTTCTCCATCATGGTGTCGTAGCGATAGCGTGCGTTCTCCAGTTCGCGCGTCAGGCGTGCCACGCTGTTGTCGCTCTCCTGCTTGGCGTTAGCCAACTCGCCCATACTCACAGTAAGGGCCTGATTCTGACGGATAAGGTCGGCGTGTTCGTCTTTCAGTTGCGAGAGTTCCTGCTGCACATTGAGCAGTTCTTTCTGATAGCGCTTGCTGTTCGACTCCATTGCCTCGTATTTGCCAAGCGAGACACACGATGTCGCTGCCACGGCGGCAGTAATAATTAAAAAGGTACCGATTTTCATATTTTAATGTGTTTTACAAAAAAATAATAACGCAAAATTGCTTTTTTTCGTACTTTTGCCACCCCAAAGTCAGCACCCTGCGCTTATGAGTTGGAAAGGAAACTATAAGAGATTTCATATCTGGCGCCTGCACCACATCTCCACCCACGCCACGCTCAACATTGTGAGCATCGTGGTGGGACTGTTGGCGGGTCTTGCTGCCGTGCTGCTCAAAAACCTTGTCTTTTACACCAATCGCACCCTGCTGCAGTTCAACATTCCCTCTTTCATCGGGGGCAACCTGCTCATGCTTGTCTATCCCACGATAGGCATAGCCCTCACGGTGCTCTTTGTGAAACGCATATTGAAAGGCCACATAGGCCACGGCATACCCGACGTGCTGCTGGCCATCTCGCGCAAAAAAGGCGTGCTGCCCCCCAGCGGCACCTATAGTTCGATGGTAGCCTCGACGCTCACCGTGGCTTTTGGCGGCAGCGTAGGACTCGAAGCCCCCATAGCCTCCACTGGCAGCGCCATAGGCTCCAACGTGGCACGTCTGCTTCATCTGCCGCCCAAGCATGTGAAGATGATGCTGGGCTGCGGCGCCGCCGGAGCCATAGCAGGCATCTTCAAAGCCCCTCTGGCGGGCATCTTCTTCGTGGTGGAGGTGCTGCTCTTCGACCTTACCAGCGCCTCGGCCATACCGCTGCTTTTCTCCGCCATTTCCGCCACCACGGTGGCCTACTTCCTTATGGGTCCAGACGTGCAGTTTGTGTTCCATGTGACGGAGTTGTTCCAACTCGACCAAATACCGTTCTATGCCGCCCTCGGCGTGTTCTGCGGTCTGATGTCGGTCTATTTTCTGCGCACCACCGACCGCGTAGAGGGTTGGTTCTCTCGCATCAAAACCACGTTGAGCAAGTGGCTGATAGGCGGCGTGTCGTTAGGCATCATGATATTCCTCTTTCCGCCACTCTTCGGCGAGGGCTACGGCTCGCTGACCGAACTGCTTGGCGGCGGCAACGACTCGCTGTTCCAATATAGCATTTTCGGCGCCTTGCACGACCAGTCGTGGGCGCTGCTGGCCATGCTCATGATGCTCATACTGCTCAAGGCAGTAGCCACTGCCACCACCATAGGCAGCGGCGGCGTTGGCGGCACCTTCGGTCCCTCGCTCATCGTGGGCGGACTGTGCGGCTATTTCTTTGCCACCTTCAGCAACGTTATGGGGCTGCCCGAGCAGAGCACCGCCAACTTCGCCCTCGTAGGCATGGCGGGCGTGATGACCGGAGTGATGCACGCCCCGCTGATGGCCACCTTCCTCATTGCCGAAATCACTGGCGGCTATGCCCTTATGCCTCCACTGCTCGTGACGGTCGTGGTGTCCTACATCACCGTCAGCCCCTTCGAGAAGCACTCCATCTATGCCCGCAAACTGGCAGCCCACGGCGACCTTCTCACCCACGACAAAGACCAGTCGGCGTGGCAACTGCTCGACATGGGCAAACTCATTGAGACCAATTTCGCCATAGTGCGACAAGGCGAGAGCCTTCGCCATCTTATTGACGCCATAAAGGATTCGCACCGCAACGTCTTTGTGGTGCTTGACAGCAACGACCATTTTGTGGGCGCCATACACCTCGACGATGTGCGCCAGATAATGTTCCAGCCCGAGGCCTACGACCAGTATCGAGTGGAAGAACTCATGACGCCCATCACCGAAGGCGACATAGTGCACACCACCGACACGCTGACCGACGTGGTCAACAAGTTCAAGGTCGGCAATCGCTACAACCTCATAGTCCTCGACGAAGAAGAGAAATATCGTGGCTGCCTATCGCGCGCCAACACCTTCTCCGCCTACCGCAAATTCATTTCCGACACTTCCGACGAATAGATAGTGTTTTCTATGGGAATTAGGCAATTCTAGAAATCCTAGGCTTCCCTAGAAGATATAGGGCTTATAGGCTTTCCTATGAAATCATAAAACACAGCGAAGGCGCCAATTCGGGCGCCTTCGCTGTGTATCTTTACTCTCTTCCCTATCGGATAAGAAATGAGAACTTGTTGAAGTTCTTCAGAGCGATACCGGTGCCACGAGCCACGGCCAGCAGCGGGTCGTCGGCAACATGCACCTGCAGATGAGTCTTGTTTGCAATACGAGTGTCGAGACCCTTGAGTTTCGAGCCACCGCCAGCAAGATAGATGCCGGTGCGATAGATGTCGGCTGCAAGGGCAGGAGGAGTGATGGAGAGGGTGTCGAGGATAGCCTGCTCTATGCGGGTGATAGAACCTTCGAGAGCAAAAGCAATCTCTTTGTAGGTCACGTTGCGCTGCACAGGCAGACCCGACACGACGTCGCGTCCCGTAGTAGGATATTCTTCTGGTTCGTCTTCCAGTTCCGACATGGCCGAACCGACGGCAATCTTCACCTCTTCGGCAGTACGCGAGTCAATGACCATATTGTGGTTGGTACGCATATACTCAACGATGTTGTCGTTGAAGGTGTCGCCAGCAATACGCACCGAGTTGTTACACACTATACCGCCCAACGAGATGACGGCTATTTCGGCGGTACCGCCTCCGATGTCGACAATCATGTGGCCTTCGGGTTTCAGTACGTCGATGCCGATACCGATGGCGGCAGCCATAGGCTCGTGAATCATGCGAATCTCCTTGGCGCCAGCCTGCTGTGCCGATTCGCGCACGGCGCGCTCCTCGACATTGGTGATGCCCGAAGGAATGCAGATGACCATACGCAGCGACGGGGGAAGGAAACTGCGCCCCACATTGGCCATGCCAATGAGTTCGCGGATAAGATGCTGTGCCATCTCGAAATCGGCGATAACGCCGTTCTTGAGTGGGCGCACCGTCTTGATGGTGTCGTTCTCCTTACCTTCCATCAGTTTGGCTTGCTCTCCGATGGCTTCAATTTTTCCGGCCTGTTTGTTGTAAGCCACCACCGATGGCTCGTTGATAACCACCTGGTCATTGTAAATTACTATGGAGTTGGCGGTGCCGAGGTCCATTGCCAATTCCCTATTGAAAAAAGAAAAAAGACTCATATAACTATTATATAATGATTACCTATTGAATGAACGGAAGCATTAATGTTTGAAGTGGCGTTTGCCGGTGATAGCCATACCCATGTTGTGCTGCTCGCAGTAGTCGATAGAGTCCTGGTCGTGGATAGAGCCGCCAGGATGAGCCACGGCGGTGATGCCAGCCTCGTGGGCTATCTCCACGCAGTCGGGGAAGGGGAAGAAAGCGTCGGAAGCCATGACGGCGCCGTTGAGGTCGAAGCCGAACGACTTTGCCTTGGCTATGGCCTGGCGCAGAGCGTCAACGCGAGAGGTCTGGCCGGTGCCCGAAGCACAGAGTTGGCAGTTCTTCGCCAGCACGATGGCGTTGCTCTTGGTGTGTTTCACCACTATGGTGGCAAAAGCCAGGTCTTTGGCCTGCTGGTCGGTGATAGGCGTAGAGGTCACGCTCTTTGCCACGTCGGCGGCGGTAGGCACCACGGTGTCGCGGTCCTGCACCAGCACGCCGTCAAGCACGCTGCGGAACTGCTGGTCGTGCATCTTGAAGGCGTTGCGTTTCAGTATGATGCGGTTTTTCTTGCCACGCAGCACGGCGAGGGCGTCCTCGTCGTAGTCGGGAGCAATGCAAACCTCGAAGAAAATCTTGTGCATCTCCTCGGCCACATCCTTGGTGATGGTGCGGTTGGTGATAAGCACGCCGCCGAAAGCCGACACGGGGTCACCTGCCAGGGCGTCGGTCCAAGCCTGCAGGAGGGTGCCGCGGCTGGCTATGCCGCAAGCGTTGTTGTGCTTGAGAATGGCGAAAGTCGTCTCCTCAAAGTCGTCGATAAGGTTGCAAGCGGCATCAATATCGCCGAGGTTATTGTAGGAAATCTCCTTGCCGTTGAGTTTGGTGAAAATGCCATCGAGGTCGCCATAGTAGAGGCCTTTCTGGTGGGGGTTCTCACCATAGCGCAGCACGTTGGCCTGACGGCTGCTGTATTTGAACGACGGCACCTGCTCCTCGCGGTTGAAATAGTTGAAGATGGCGGTGTCGTAGTGCGAACTGACGTCGAAAGCATAGGCGGCAAAGTGACGACGCTGTGCAAGGGTGGTGGCGCCGTCCTGCTCGCTGTAGATGGAGAGGAACTCCTGATAGTGGTCAACCGAAGGAACGATGATGACGTCTTTATAATTCTTGGCGGCGGCACGGATAAGAGAGATGCCTCCGATGTCTATTTTCTCAATGATGTCCTGCTCGGCAGCACCAGAAGCCACGGTCTGCTCGAAAGGATAGAGGTCAACAATGACGAGGTCGATTTCGGGAATCTCATATTCCTTGAGTTGCTCGCCATCGGAGAAGATGTCGCGACGGCTGAGGATGCCACCAAACACCTTGGGGTGGAGCGTCTTGACGCGTCCGCCTAGGATGGAGGGATAGCCCGTGAGGCTCTCCACGGCCACAGGCTCGATGCCGAGGTCGTGAATGAATTTGTAAGTTCCGCCCGTCGAATAGATGGTTACGCCCTGCTTGTCGAGAGCACGCACGATGTCCTCCAATCCGTCTTTGTAAAAGACCGAGATTAGTGCCGACTTAATTTTTTTTGCTTCCATAAGATGTAATGTATATGTTTGTTTTTGAATCGTTTTTTTTCTAACTGTTGTTTTCGGTCATGCTAGTTTCTCATTCTCCGAAGGAGATGCCCAGACCCTTGGCGGTATGCACCAGGCTGTTGTCGAGGTTGACGAGGTTCTGCTCGCGCACTGCCTCCTCGAGGGGTATGCCGACAATGTTGGGGTGGTTGTAGGCCACCATCTGCCCGAAGCGACCTTCCAAGACAAACTCCATGGCGCGCACGCCAAATTCCGACGCCAGCACGCGGTCGAAAGCAATAGGGGTGCCGCCGCGCTGCAGATGTCCGAGAATGGTGTAGCGTATGTCGTGTTCCACGCCTGCCGCGCGCAGTTCTGCCGCCAGTTGTACGCCCACGCCGCCCAGTTTGATGTGCTGATAGCCCACCTCGCCGGTATTCTCGCCCGTGACGTCGCCGCCCTTGGGCTTGGCGCCCTCGGCCACCACAATGATGCAGAAGCCGTGGCGTTTGTTGTAGCGCTGCTCTATCTTGGCCTTCACGGCGTTGATGTCGTAAGGTATTTCGGGAATAAGGCAAACATCGGCACCACCAGCAATGGCACTATGCAAGGCAATCCAGCCTGCGTCGCGACCCATAACCTCCATGATAAACACACGGTTGTGCGAGGCAGCGGTGGTCACCAGTTTGTCGATGGCCTCGGTGCAAATCTGCACTGCCGTCTGGAAACCGAAGGTGTAGTCGGTCATCGAGAGGTCGTTGTCTATGGTCTTAGGCACGCCCACAATATTCAAGCCTTTCTTTGACAGGCCCAGCGAAATGCGCTGCGAGCCGTCGCCGCCGATGTTGATGACAGCATCGACACCGAGGTAACTCAGTTTGCGAATCATCTCGTCGCTACGGTCCACGGTGGTCCAAGTGCCGTCGGGCTGCTTCATAGGCCATGCGAAGGGGCCGCCCTTATTGGTGGTGCCAAGTATGGTGCCGCCCTGTGTCTGTATGCCACGGACTGCCTTCCCGTCGAGCACCACAATCTCGGTAGGCTCGCGCAAAACGCCGTTGAACGACTCTATGCAGCCCACCACTTCCCAATCGGGTTCTTGCGAAGCACGTTTCACTATGCCACGGATTACAGCGTTTAGGCCTGGGCAGTCGCCACCGCCCGTTAGAACCATAACTCGCTTAAGTGCCATAACAATTTGATTTTTTACGCTCTGAATATCAAAAATATAACCTTCACTATACCCTTATAGTGAAATAGCAAAGATACAAAAAAAGTATAAAAAAAGTCAAAAAGTGTTGATTACAAAAAAAATAAAGACTACCTTTGCGTTGTTTTTTTCAAGTAGCCATGCAAGATAGAACACCTATCTATTTGTGTGGCAAACAACAGATTAAAAACATCGCTATTATGAAGATAGAATTTATGGGCGCAGCCCACGAGGTTACTGGCAGCAAACACCTTATCACCACTAAAAAGGGACTGAAAATACTGCTCGACTGCGGAATGTACCAAGGCAAAGGCCTTGAGACCGACGCCATGAACCGCGACCTCGGCTTCGACCCCAAGGAAATTGACTATCTGGTGCTCTCCCACGCACATATCGACCACTCAGGACTGATACCTTACATCTACAAACTGGGCTTCAACGGCACGGTGCTGTGCACCCCCGCCACGCGCGACCTCTGCGCCATAATGCTGGCCGACGCAGGACGCATACAGGAGAGCGACACGCAGACTTTCAACAAGAAACGCCAAAGCCAGGGGCTTCCTCCCGTCGAGCCTATCTACACCATGCAAGACGCACAGGCCTGCATGGGCTGCTTCATCAGCGTGCCCTACCACAAGCAGTTCAACATCGAGGGCGAGGTTACGGTCGAGTTTTTCGATGCCGGCCACATCCTCGGCAGCGCCTGCGTCTATCTCGAAATACGCGACGGCCGCCGCAAGATACGCCTCGGCTACACGGGCGACATAGGCCGCTATAACAAACACATTCTCAAAGACCCAGAGCCGTTCCCGCAAGTCGATTACCTACTCATGGAATCCACCTACGGCGACCGCCTCCACACCTCTATCGACAACGCCGAGCAGGACCTCCTGATGGCGGTGCTCGACACCTGCACCAAGAAACGCGGCAAACTCATCATACCCAGTTTCGCCATCGGCCGTGCGCAGGAGATTATCTATGCTCTTGACCGCCTTCGCCACAAAGGGTTGCTGCCCGACATCGACGCCTTTGTCGATAGCCCCCTCAGCGTGTCGGCCACCAACATCATGAAGATGCACACCGAGTGCTTCAACGACGACATTGTGGAATATATGAAGCAAGACCCCGACCCGTTTGGTTTCGACCGTCTGCAATACATCCAGAGCGTCGAGGCGTCGAAAGCCCTCAACGTGCGCAACAAGACCTGCATCATCATCTCGGCATCGGGCATGATGGAGGCCGGCCGTGTGAAACACCACATTGCCAACAACATCGAGAACCCCAAGACCACCATCCTCTGCGTCGGTTACTGCGAGCCTACCACCCTGGGGGCCAAGATTATGCGTGGCGACAAGACCGTCAGCATCTTTGGCCGCACCTACTCCGTGCGCTGCGACCTGCGCCGCATCGACTCCCTCTCCGGACATGGCGACTACGCCGAAATGATGCAATACATCAGTTGCCAAAGCAAGCGCAAACTGAAAAAGATTTTCCTCGTCCACGGCGAAGAAGAAACCCAGCAGAACTTCCGCCAAAAACTGCTCAAAGCAGGCTATAAAGACGTAGAAGTCCCAGCCCTCCGCGCAACCTTTGAACTCTGACATACACAACCATCCGCAAAAAACATAAAGCACTTATCATACAATGATTTCATTCTATACAGCAATTATCCTGCTCATTTTAGGCTATGTAGTCTATTCCCGCGTCATTGAACGCATTGTCGGGTTCAAGACCCACCGCCCGACGCCTGCCATCAAACGTCCCGACGGCGTGGACTTTGTCCCCATGAAGCCGTGGCGCATCTTCCTCATCCAGTTCCTCAACATCGCAGGCGTAGGCCCCATCTGCGGCGCCATTATGGGTGCCAAATTCGGCACGGCGTCATACCTGTGGATTGTCTTTGGCTGCGTGTTTGCCGGCGCAGTGCACGACTATGTGTCGGGCATTCTGTCGCTACGCAAAGAGGGTGCCGCACTGCCCGAAATCCACGGCTACTACCTCGGCCCCACCATCCGCAAGACAATGAACTTCATCACCATATTCCTCCTGCTGCTGGTGGGCGTGGTCTTTATCAACACTCCTGCCACGCTGATACAGCACGTCTATGCCCCCGACAGCAACATCTACATCTGGGTGGCGCTCATATTCCTCTACTATCTGATTGCCTCCGTCGTACCCATCGACAAACTGATAGGCCGCATCTATCCCCTCTTCGGATTCGTACTCATTGTCTCCACACTGCTGTTGCTCGCCATGGTGATAATCAAGCAGCCCCACATCCCCGAACTGTGGGAGGCCTTCAGCAACCAGCACCCCGACGCCGCACGGCAGCCCATATTTCCCATGATGTTCATCAGCATTGCCTGCGGAGCCATCAGCGGTTTCCACGCCACACAGTCGCCCCTCATGGCACGCTGCATGACCGAGGAGAAACAGGCACGCCCAATATTCTATGGCGCCATGATACTTGAAGGCATCGTAGCCCTCGTGTGGGCAGCCATTGCCGCCTATCTCTACCACGACCACCCCGACCTGTGCGTCGGCAAAGGCGGTCCCGCAATGGTGCAAGTCATAGCCTCACAGTGGTTTGGACCTGCCATCGTCACCTTCATCACCCTCGGCGTCATCTTTGCCGCCATCACCTCGGGCGATACCGCTCTGCGCTCGGCACGTCTGATTGTGGCCGACATACTGGATTTCGACCAAAAACCAGTCAAAAACCGCCTAATGATTGCCGCGCCCATCTTCGCCATCACCGCAGGAGGCATCATCTTCTCCGTAGTCAACTCCAGCGGCTTCGAGACAATATGGCACTATTTCGGCTGGGCCAACCAACTGCTGGCCACCATCTCGCTGTGGACCATCACCTGCTACCTCTACTGGAAAGGCGGCAACCAGTGGTTCTCCATCATTCCCGCACTTTTCATGACGATGGTCACCGGCTGCTTCCTTTTCGTGGCCGAAGAAGAAGGACTGGGCGGCTTCATTCCTCGCCCAATAGGCTATGCTATCGGTGCCATAATCACGCTGTTAGTCTTTTCGCGCTATCTGCGATGGACCCACACCTTCGACGGAATAAACCGCCGTCGCTACCCTGGTCCTCCGCCAACCCCTAAAAATCTTGTAAAAAAGCGTTTAGAATCATCTAAAAAAGATAAAAAATAATATTTCAGAGTTTTTTTGTATTTTTGCACGCAATATCTTTTTTAGAAACAGACAACAACCAATATGAAAAAAATCGTAGTTTTAGCACTTGTGGCACTCATTGCCGGTAGTGCTTTTGCCGCCAAACGCAACCCCAAATCGTCGCGTCAGGAGATTGGAATCAACGGCAATGCCATCTATGTCATCGAGTACACCTACAACCTGCACGGTGGCAAAGACAACGGCCGTCAACTTATATGCATCGACTCCATAACCTTCGACAAACGTGGCAATTTCCAGGATAAATTCCGCACCAAAGACGGTTCCTACACCTGGTATAGTTACTTTTTCGATGTCAACGGCTATTCGCTGGGCTGGAACGAATACAACCGCGAGAAGCAACTCACGGGCCGCACCGCCTATCTCAACGACAAGAACGGCAACCGCATAGAGCGCACCATCTATATGGGCCAGCAGATGACCAAACGCGAGTCGTCACGCTTCGAGAACAACCGCAAAGTCGAAGAGCAAAGTTACGCCCCCAACGGCATGATGACCGAGAAGCGCGTCTATAAATACGACGAGGCCGGCAACAACACCGAGATGGAGTTCTACAACCGCGACGGCGAACTCATCCAGCGTTATCTCTACAAATACGACGAGAACGGCAACCGCATTGAATGGCGCTACTACGATGCCGACGAGTTCCTCGTGGCTCTCACCACCTACTACTACGACGACCACAACAACCTCACCGAGGTCAGTTCGTTCAACTACGACGAGCACCTCAACTGGAAGCACAGTTACATCTACGAATACGACGAGGACGACAACTGGGTGCGCCAGACTATCTATCGCAACAATGTGCCCTACCAGGTCATTGAGCGCGAGATAGCCTTCCCCGCCTATTGATTTAGCATTGCTATAACCTTTAATCCGCCGACAGCGTAGCGTTGTCGGCGGATTTCTTTTTAGGGCTAATTAGTCTAATTGGCCTAATTAGTCTATTAGTTCTATTCGCCCTATCACCCACAATGTTCCATTTCGCCCCATTTCTCTTTTTCCCGTGCGGAAAAGAATATTTTTGTGTAGTCGGAGCAAAAAACGTATCTTTGCACGCATTTTTGAAAAACATCAATGGATTTAATTCTCGGAATACTCTGCGGTATAATCCTTTCGCTGTTCTTCAGTTTCGGACCGGCGTTTTTCTCGCTATTGCAGACCAGCATCCAGCAGGGCTATAGGCGTGCGCTGATGTTTCCTCTGGGAGTCTTTGCCAGCGACGCCATAGTGGTGTTCCTCATGCTCACCATCCTCAAAGGGGTTGAGATGACGGCAATAATCCACAACCCCTACGTTGCTATCATCGGAGGCGTAGTCATGCTGGTGATGGGCGTGCTGACATTTCGCAAAAAGGTCTCCGAGCCCACGCACAAGACTTCGCGCATCAAATTCCGCAACACCAACCGTTCCTCGCGCAAAAGCATCTTTGTTTACGGCTTTGTCATCAATTTTCTCAACCCGCTGATATGGATTTATTGGCTCGCGGTGGTGGCGTTTGTGTCGGGCGACATCATTTCCGACGATATGCCCACCAATGTGCGCCTCTTCCACATGTATCTCTTCTTCGGCGGACTACTGGCCACGACATTGGCGCTCGACATTCTGAAATGCAAACTCGCGTCGATGCTGCAACGCATCATCACTGCCAAACTGCTCAACACCTTTAACAAGATTACGGGCTGCATCTTCTTTGTTTTCGCCGCCTATCTTATCATCTCCATGCTGATGTTCCAATTTAGCCCCAAGGCTCGCGAACATCAACTGCAGAAGGAGCAAGACCAGAAATCGATAAAGATTATAAAGAAGATTAACGGCAACTTGCACGACACCACCTATCATTTTTAGGCGTGTCTTGCCACTCTCCCTCTCATTTCATTCCGCCCACAAAACAATGAGGCTTAACGGTAGCGTTCTTCGTCGAACACTCCCTCTTCGCGCTCGTCATAATCCAGCAGGTCTTTCAAGGTGAGTTTCGACAACGGGGTTATGAGAAACTCGTCGGACGAGCAATGGCTGTCGTAGTGTATGCGACGACCCGCAAGCACAGCGTCAATAAAGGCCGTGTATTCCGTCATGGTGCGATAGAGGTAACTGCACACCTCGTGGCCGTGTTTACGGTAGCGGAAAGCCCAATAGACATAGTCGTTGTCGGCAAAATTGGAGATAAGGCAGTCGCTGCCGCCATAATGTGCCGCAAAGAGACTTATGCAGCGGTAGGGCACCACCTTGTCCACCTCGCCATAGAAGAAGGCCGTGGGGGCTGGCTCGCTTTTGTATTTCAACGAGCCGTGATGGTTGAACACCGCACCGGAATAAGACACTACGGCGGCAGGACGGAACGCCTGCGGCAGGTCGCGGGCGGCCTCCAGGCCATTGGCACGAGCAAAATCGAGTTGCAACACCGCTATAGCGCCAGCGCTGCTGCCCGTAAGAATGATTTTCGTGGTGTCGATATTCAAACTGTCGGCATGACGCACAAGAAACGCCACCGCAGCGCCACAATCGGCAGCAGCATAGTTGAAGGCACTATCCAAGGCATCGAGATATTTGCTCTTCGAGAGTTTGGAAAACTCTACCATGCCGAAATATTTGCGATACTCTATCGCCGCCACCGAGAAGCCGGCACGCAGCAACGCATCGGCATCTAAGCGGGTCTGCTTGTCGTTGCGATTTCCTTTGATGAAGGCGCCGCCATAGAGATAGACCACCGTGGCACGGTCGGCACGCGGGTTGACGGGGCAATAGAAATTGAGATACAGGCTGTCGGTGCCGCGCACGGCAAAGAGGTGCGTGCTGCTGTCGGCACAGGTCAACGGTCCCTGCAAGGGTTTCTGAGCATAAAGCAATGCCGTCGAAAGAAATAGCGCGACAAAAAGGATTGTTTTCTTCATAATTATAGCAGTTGTTCGAGTTGCCACAAGCGGTTTGAGTTAGAGCCCTTTATCAGTATTGTGGCGCCACTGACGGGGTGCTCTTTCAGGTGTTGCATCACGGCCTCGGTGTCGGCAAAATGGTGACAGATGCCGCTCGCGTTCATAAGGTCGGCGGCACAGCCAAACTCCTCGCCCACCAGCATGATGGCGTCAAGGCGAGCCGCCAGCAGTTGTTCCACAAGAGCACGGTGCTCACCTCGCGAGGCGGAGCCCAGTTCGCGCATGGCGCCGAGAATGACCATCTTGTGCGGCGCATCAACCTGCACGAAATTTTCCACCGCCACACGCATACTCGACGGGTTGGCGTTGTAGCAGTCGAGAAACAGCACATTGCGCTCGGTCTGCTTATACTGCGAGCGGTTGTTGGTGGGCTGGTAGGCCTCTATGGCCTCTTTTATATCGAATGGTTCTACGCCGAAATGCAGACCCACGGCAGCGGCGGCCATGGCGTTGTCGAAATTGTAGCCACCCAGCAGGTGCGACTGTATAGTATATACCACGTCGTCACATTCAATATAGAAACGCATATAGGGGTTGCACTCCATAAGGGCGCCCTTCACGTTGGCGGCCTCGCTGCTGCCGTAGGTCAGCAGGTTCACACTGCTACGAGCGGCATCGAAATCCACCACAGGATAGTCGGGAATATAGCCTGGAACCGACGACGGAACCGACGGCATGACGCAGACCTTCGAGGCTTGGTCCATCAGTATATCGTTGTCGGCATTGGCAAAGATAGTGCCGCCCACCACGCCAAGATGGCGGTAGAGTTCGGTCTTTGTGTTCACCACACCCTCAAACGAGCCAAAACCCTCCAAATGAGCCTTGCCGACATTGGTAATCAGTCCGCACGTCGGCAGGGCTATAGAGCATAACGCCTCTATCTCGCCAGAATGGTTGGCACCCATCTCCACAATGGCTATCTCAGTGTCAACAGGCATCGACAGCAACGTCAACGGCACACCTAAATGATTGTTAAAATTGCCCGCCGTGGCGTGGACACGATAGCGAGTGGCAAGCACCTCGCGCACCAGTTCCTTGGTGGTTGTCTTGCCGTTGGTGCCGGTGATGCCCACCACGGGAATGGTGAGGTGCTGGCGGTGGTGCAAAGCCAACTGCTGCAGCACCTTTAGCACGTCGGGCACCACAATGCAACGCTCGTCAACACGATAGCGCTCGTCGGAGATGACGCACAACGCGGCACCCGCCTTAAGAGCCTGCTCGGCAAAGGCGTTGCCATCGAAGGTGTCGCCCTTGAAGGCAAAGAAGATTGAACCGGGGACTATGGCACGCGTGTCGGTGGTGACGGCGTGCGACAGCAGATACTGTTTGTAGAGCAACGAGATTATTTCGTTTTGCTGCATGACATATTGTTTTTGAGACTGCAAAAATACTAAATTAAAGCGACATTCTGCCATCGCCACACACCACATTCATACATATTATGCGGCATTTCATACTGCCAACAGCACATTTCGTACATTTTTGCAATCAATATGGCCCACGAAACGACATTTTTCGTACCTTTGCACACATAATAACCCCTTAAACAATTATCATCATGTCCGAACAAGAACAACCCACCACAGCCCCTACCGAGAAGAAATGCCACGGCCATCGCGGCATAGGCTCGTCTATCGTCATTGCAGCAGCCATTCTCGGCCTTTTCTTCTATTTCGCCTACACCGAGTCGCATAACAACGGCGGCCAGGTGAGCGTGCGCGGCCTCTGCGAGCGCGAAATCAAAGCCGACCGCGCCATCTATCCTATCACCTTCGCCGTGGCTGGCGACAACCTCGAGTCGGTGTTCAATACCGTCCAAGCACAGAACGAGACCATCACCAATTTCTTGAAAGAGAACGGCATCACTGCCGAAGAGTACTCTATCAGCGCTCCACATATCACCGACCACTACGCACAGAACAACTACGGCGACAACTACAAGACCCGCTTCATCATCACGTCGGTCATCACCATCTACTCCACCAACGTTGACACCGTGCTGGCACTGCAGAACAACCTGTCTAAACTCATCGAGAAAGGCCTCGTCATCGGCACCGGCAACGGCTGGGAGAACCCCGTGCAGTTCCTTTTTGAAGGCCTTAACGACGTGAAGCCCCAGATGATAGAAGAGGCCAACAACAACGCACGCGTCGCCGCCGAGCAGTTCGCCAAAAACTCCAACAGCCGCCTTGGCAAAATCAAGACCGCCACACAGGGCTATTTCGAGATTGAGAACCGCGACAGCAACACCCCGCACATCAAGAAAGTCCGCGTAGTGACCAACATCACCTACCATCTGAAATAAAACGGACTAACGACCAACGAAAGGTGAAATGCGGACCACAGCCATTCGCACTTCACCTTTCTTTTTTTTCACGTTCCGACACGGATAACAAAACAATCACTATGGGAAAGATTGCCAAGACCAATGCCGCACGACTGCTGGACCAGCAGAAAGTGGCCTACGAACTGATACCCTACGAGGTTGACGAGAACAACCTCGGCGCCGAGCATATAGCCGCCCAATTGGGCGAGGACATAGTGCAGGTCTATAAGACGCTGGTGCTGCAAGGCGACCGCAGCGGCTATTTTGTCTGCGTGGTGCCAGGCGCTGCCGAGGTGGACCTGAAGAAAGCCGCCAAGGTGTCGGGCAACAAGAAGTGCGACCTCATTCCGATGAAAGAACTGCTGCCGCTCACAGGCTATATCCGTGGCGGCTGCAGCCCCATAGGAATGAAAAAAGCCTTTCCGACGTTCTTCGACGAGACCTGCATGCTCCACGAGCAGATATTTGTAAGCGCCGGCATAAGAGGCCTGCAATTCAAAATAGCCCCCACCGACCTAATAAAAGCAGCAAAAGCCACCCTATCAGACTTAACAACAGAATAATTTTGAAAGTAGAATTCTGAAAACAAGAGGGAAAAGCGAATTATGAATTCAGAAAAGTAATAGACAGTGTACGGCGGCAGCCTTTGGCCTTGATGAAAAAGCGTTAAGAAAAATGAGGAGAAAAGGCGTTAAAAAGTCCGTATGGAGGACAGAAATTTGAATATTTTGCGAGCAGATTGAAACCTTGATAAAATAAGTTTTGCAAAAAAAAAGCAGAGGCGGTTTCGTTGTGGAACCGCCTCCGTTGTTTGTTTGGTTTGGTGTATCTTTATGCCTCGTTGTTCTTCTCGATAGCGAGTTTGCCGCGGTAGTAGCCGCAAGCGGGGCATACATGGTGATACATAACGGGCTGGCCGCAGTTGCTGCAAGTCGATAACTGGGCTGCCTCCAAACTGTCGTGCGTTCTTCTCTTAGCCGTACGGGTCTGTGAGAATCTGTGTTTTGGATGTGGCATGATTAATTATTTTTTATTATTATTATTTTTCATTCTAAAAGCAACAACGATTGTGCTTTGGGCTCTCTTCACTCTCCCTGCTTGAGGTCCATCAGTTTGGCCCAGCGGGGGTCTATCTCTCCAGTAGGATTTGACGTCTCACTCTCCTCGTCGCTCTCCGCAGTGATGTATTTCAGCATCTCCGGGTCGCAGGTCGAATTGCCATTCTCGTCATCGGGATGAACATGTTGCAGCGGCAACGCTATCACCACATATTCATAAAGCCATTGAGCCAAGTCAATGCTGTTCTCGCTGTCGGGCAGTATCACCACGTCTTCGTCCTCGCTCTCCTGCTCTTTGTCGCTGATGCGCACGGTCAGCAGGTGGTTGCCTTCCACCGGCACTTCCATCATGCCGAGACAGCGGTCGCACTGGGTCTTAACCATTCCGTCAAACGATATATGGAATAGCATCAGACGCTCTTTTTTCTCCAGATTGACCTGAAAATGGACTTCCCCATCGTTCAAATCCTCATTTTCAAACCCCTCAAAGAACTCTTTACCCAGAGTGAAATCGTAGTCATAAAAACCTGATTTTAACCCACTAAACTGGATAACGGTATCGGTTTGAACTGGCATAAGCACACTCGTTATGAGTTTGCAAAGATACAACTTTTTTAGAATTATGAAAATAAAAGTTTCAAAGCATATTTTTTATATGCCGCACCGACAAATCTATTTTTTGTCTTGTATAGATTGAAACTCGGATATGTCGCCGAAATCCATGCCGTCTATCAGCACGCGGCCTTTGGTGGCGCGGCCTAAAAAGCAGCAGTTTAGGCCTGCCTCGTTGAATTTCTCCACAAAGAGGTTGTCGTTTTCTTCGGCAAGTGCCAGCACATAGCGGCCTGGCTCTTCGCCAAAGAGGAAGGCGTCTAACCGCACCTCGCGGCAGGTCAGCACGTCGAAGCCGTAGCGATGGCCGTCGGCGCCGCCACAGAAGGCCGTGAGAGCCGCAAACAGGCCTCCCTCACCTATGGTGCGCCAGTCGGTGACTATGGCGTTGTCGCGCAGCGCGGAGAGTATCATATCGGTGTATTCGCGCCGCTCGCTGTCGTCGGCAAAGTCCATCGGCGTGTCGGACAGATGGAGGCAGGAGACAGCATAGTCCGACCCGAGAAAGACGCTGCTGACGTCGCCCACCATATAGAGCAGGCTGCCCTGCTGCACCTGGTAGTGTTCGCCCGCAGGCAACGAGATTGTCTCCATCAGCCTGTGCGCCAAATCGACACACTCGCGCACACGGGGCTCGCGGATTTCTTTGTGCAGGGCGTCGCCGCCGGCATACAGGTAGTCGTGCCGCTCGGTGGTGTGGCGTTGTCCGCGCAGCCAGCCCAGCAGGCTCTGCTGACGGCCATTGGCCTCCCACATGGCCAGCAGGGTGCCGAGTTCGTCAATCTTGGGACGCCGTCCCACGATGCAGACCACCTCTTCCAGCACCGCCTCGCTGATGCCCATAGCCTGCAAGACCTCTTCGCTAACTATTTCGTTGTCGTCCATAGGTTGTTTGTTATTCCGATGCCGTCTGATAGGTTTCTTCCTCTTCGGCCACCATCAGCAGGTCGGCGTACTGGGTGTCGTAGGCGTAGGTGCGGCGCAGCCGCTCGGCGGTGCGCTGGGCTATGAGGCTTTCTATCTTATCGACGCAGGCGGCAGCCGAGCGGCGTATCTCGTCTTCCCACAGCCGCAGCACCAGCCAGCCCTCCTCTTCCAGGCGGCTGTTCACCTTTTTGTCGCGTGCTATGTTGCGTTCTATTTTCGCCACCCAGTAGGGGCTCAGCGTGTCGCGGTTGCGGAAGGTGGTGTCCCAGTCGCGCCCATGCCAGAAAACGCCGTCGCAAAAGACGGCAATCTTGAGGCCTTTGAAGCAGAAATCGGGCTTGCCATAGACGGTGCGGTCGTTCTTGCGGTAGCGTATGTTGCGCTGGCGCAATTCCCGTGCTATGAGCAGTTCTATCTTGGTGCCACGCCCACGGTTCGACTGCATACAGCGGTGCCGCTGTTCGGGAGTCAGCACGTCGGTCATGGCTGCTGTGCCTCCTGCTGTTTGTCGTCGGCGGGTTGTTTCTTCTCGCTGTAGAGGTCGAGCGCCACTATCACCGCCGTAAAGCCCCAGAAAGGCACGGAGAGTTTGTCGGTGTCGAGAAAGTTGTTGAAGAAGCCGTGTATGTAGTAGGTCAGCAGGCTCAAGGTGAACGCCAGCGCCATGTTCGCCACGCCGCGGTCGCGTGCGGTGCGATAGACGCGCACGCCCGTCACAAAGGTGAGGCAGAACACCGCCACGACAATAGCCACGCCCACCACGCCTTGCTCGGTGAGCGGACCTATATATTCGCTATGGGCGTTGCCGAGGTTGCCGGCGTTGGTGCTTATGGTGCTGAGTTGGTAACTGCGCTGATAACTGGCGTAGAGGAACTGATAGGTTCCGGGACCGCAGCCCATCACGGGGTGCTCTTGCCAGAGGCGGAACGCCGACGCCCAGCGGTTGAGGCGCTCCAGATTGCTGGCGTCGGTGGCTATATTAGATATCGACTTCACCTGGTCGGCGACGTCGTATGACGAGTCCTGATGGTTTTTGCCCATCTTGTAGAGTATGTCGCCCTGATAGGCGAAGAACAGCCCCACGGCGAGCGCCGCCATCAGTGCCATCCATTTCAGTTTCACGCCCATACGGATAAGGACATACATACCTATGACGGCTGCCACGCTGACCCATGCCGCGCGGCAGTAGGAGAAGAACAGTCCCATGGCCAGCAAGCCGAACATTGCCACCGCCAGCAGGCGTGCCACGGGGCGGCCTTTGTCGGCAAAAAGCATGTAGAACGCCGCCGGAAGCATCAGCGCTATGGCGCAGCCGTAGGCCGTGTGGTCGTTGTAGAACGGCGACATGACGTGGTGCATGGTCTGCAGGTCGCTGAAGTTGGACAGCGTCTTTATTGTCGCTATGAGTATCACGGCAATAAGTCCTATGGCATAGCACCAGAAGAACTGTTTTATGCGTTGCTGATTGCGGAACAACTGTGCGGCGGCAAAGAAGAACGGCACCACAAACCAAAGGCGTGCCAACGTGTATTTGAACGACACCCACGGCAGTTCCGAAAAGGCCGATGTGATAAGCATCCACGCTATCGACACCATGACGGCAATGCTCACGGGGTGGCGCAGAATACGCTTGTCGTAGCCCCGCGAGAGCATGGTGCGGAAAATGAACATTGCCGTAAAGACAATCATCATAGGCTCCACCGGCATGGAGAGTTCCATCTGCGGAAAGAGCGCCACATTGATAGCAAAAGGTGTGAGCAGCGCCATGCTGAGCCACACATATTCTATCTTCACCACGAAGAAAAACAGCACCAGCAGCGCCATAGGCACATAGGACACATAGTAGATGTCTTTGGACAGGCACAAGCCGTTGACCACTATGAAAGCCAACGAGAAGGCCACTGCCAGCAACATCTGCCAATGCCGCAAGAACCAAGAGCGAACCGAAGCCATGTCTTTCTCTAATTTGACCTATAAGACTTATTAGCCCCATCGGACTAATAAGACCAATTAGACCGACAAGTCTGATTTTCCCTTATTCTTTCTCCTCTTTGCGGCCACGTTCTGCCAACAGCAGTATCAGTATGCACAGCACGAGGGCGCCGAAAGCGCCGAGCAGCGCGATGATTATACGCTTGGGATAACATTTCTTGTCGGCGGGCACGGCGTGGTCGAGCCAGAACTTATAACTCACCTCGTTGTCCATATCCACCTTGCGCTGGGTGGCGCGGGTCTGCAACGATGCCAATTCCTTGCTCTTGTCGGAGATAAGTTGCTGGGTGCTGACGGCATACTGGGGATGGGCGCGGAGCGAGTCCTCGATGGCGTGCAGGTCGTTCTCCACGTCGGCGCACACCTGCTGCATGACGGCGTAGGCGTCGCAGGCGCGGCTATGGTGCAACTCGTGGCACAGCGTGTCGTAGTAGTCGGCAATGTAGTTGGCAATATCGGCAGCCCATACCGGGTCAACGTCCTGCACCGAAATCTTCACACCGAGGAAATCAGTGCGGCGCACATCGACATAGCCCTTATACATCTCGTCGAGTTTGTAGTATTTGTGTGCGTCGTCGGCATCAATGCCATAGTGCTCCAGAAGGTTGAACTTGTCGCACACGGCGCGCTGCATGGTCTGCGACGAGAGTATCTGTATGGCATATTCGCAGTCGCGCTCCACGCCATAGTCCATAAAGTCGAGGCTGTAGTGGTAGTCCATTATGGCCTTCGAGATACGGTTGGAGTTGGTGGGGAAGATTACCGCCGTTGACATATAGCGCGGCGTCACGAGGAACGAGATGCCTATGGAGACCGCCAGCGCCACCACGAAAACGACTATCAAGAGCGTTTTCCAGCGCTTGAAAAAGGCTATAGACAGCGACAGGTCGTAACCGTTGCCAAAAGATTTGTCTTTCATTGTTTTATTTTTTTATTGGTAAATGGTCAAAAAAAACTCACGAGGCGCTATTGCTATGCCCTACCCCCATAGGCCGCTGCCCTATTGCAGCAGCGATGCCGGTGCTTCGGCAGGGTTTTCGGCGCCAGCAGGCGCGGCGCTCTCGCTGCTCATGGGGCGTCCGCTCACCGAGGCGGGGGCTGGCGGCGTTGCCAACTCCGGCGCGCCACTTGTTGTCGAGGGTATCGACGGAATGCCCCAGTAGCCGTCAGCGTCGTCGGTGCTGTCCTGGCTCACGCCACGGGCAGGTCGGCGGCAGTTGCTCACGCCGTTCTGCAAGGCCTCCACGTCGTCGAGGGTGATTTTTTGGTCGCGTTTGGCAAGGAAGCGTTCCGGCCAGTAGGGAAAACTGCGCACCAGTTCGCCGCTATAGTAGAAGTCGAAGCCAATGGCGCCGAAGGTGTACCACTCCTCGTCAACCTTTATGCGGCTGCCGCCACACACGGGGTCGGCCTTGGGTTTCGACTGCTCGAAGCCCACGTTGAACAGCGTGAACAGAATGTCGGGGCGGCCGCTGATGTCGAAGCCCGCGCGTTTCCACTGCAGCATGGTCTGATGCAGGATACAGCCGGTGTAGATATAGGAATAGAGGTGGTTGCGATAGTCCACCAGGCGGTTGTAGCGTTCGGTGTCGTGGTCCTCGGTCTCGAAGTCCAGCAGATGCTCGTAGTCGGCGCCCATATAGAACTCCGACGTGGGGTCTTTGAGGTTCTCTTCCACGCGCGAGGCCGTCATCAGTTTGATGCCGTTCACGCCGTAGGAGAACTGCGACTGCACCGACAGCGCCTTCATGGGTCCGAGGTATTTCTTCACCATCTCGCGCTTGGTGTTGAAGAGTCGTATCTGCTCGCCCACCAGGCAGGCGGCAATCATGCGGGGCTCCACGCCTGTCAGGCGGCCAGCCTCTTCTATCAGCGCCTGGTCACGCACCAGGGCCATGCGTAGCGACTCCCATTCCACGGTGTTCATCCACGGCACCGCCAGGCCGTTGTCGCGCTGCTTGGTTTTCTTCAAGCAGGCTATCAGTTCGCCCGATAGTTTGTGGTAGCCCTCCACGTCGTCAATATAGAGTTCTGTGGCGGCAATCATGCGGTCCACCATCATGGGGTCGGAGGCCTGCTGGGCGGCCTGCGTGATGAGGCGCGCGTTGGCGGGATAGAATCGGCTGTAGGCTATGAGTTTGGCATATTGCTCGGCCCACAGTTCCGACAACTCCTCGTTCGACAGTTGCTTGTCTTTCAAGCCCTTCATCTCCTCCACCGACATCAGGTAGCGATAGTTTTTGTCTATGGCACCGTGGTTGTTGGTTATGCCCGTCTGATAGAGCAACCAAACACCAATTATGGCTACGCCCGCAAGGGCGAAGCCATAAAGGACGATGTCGTAAATCTTACGTTTCCACGAGCGGTTTTCCCACCACTGGCGGAGCATTAGGCCAAATCTCTTAACCATGGAATAGACTCAAAGATGGTTACGTCCATCAGGATGAATATGATGGCACCGGCAACATAACCGACGAATGCCAGCCAAGAGATTTTCTTGAGATACCAAATGAAGTCGATTTTCTCAATACCCATGATAGCCACACCAGCGGCAGAACCGATGATGAGGAGACTACCACCAGTACCGGCACAGTAGGCCAGGAACTCCCAGAATGGATGATTGACGGCAAACATGGCACCATCGCCAAGAGGATACATACCCATAGAGGCAGCCACGAGAGGCACGTTGTCAACAATGGAGGAAAGAACACCGATAACAAGGTCAATAATAAAGAATCCGACAGGTTCGTCGCCAGCCTTGATACCCATAAAGGTTGTGTTGAGGCCATTGGCAAGCATGCCAAGAGCACCACAGGTTTCGAGACAAGCCACAGCCATCAAGATACCGAGGAAAAAGAGCACCGTGGGAGTATCGATGTGTTCGAGGGTCTTGGTCGTAGTGGGAAGAGTTCCAGTGGTCTCAGTCGAGAACTTGCGGCTAATCAACTCGGTGAGAATCCACAGCACGCCGACGCCGAAGAGCATGCCCAGATAGGGAGGCAGGTGGGTGATGGTCTTAAAGATGGGGACGAAAACGAGGGCACCAATACCGACAAAGAATATGAGGTTGCGCCAGCGTTTGTCAATCTTGACACCACCATACTTTACATCACTCATCACCACCTCGCCTTTGAGAGTGGAGGCGCAGATAGCCACGGGGACAATCATGCACACCAGCGAGGCAAGGAGGGTCTTGACCATGATGTTGACAGTGGTAACCTGACCACCAATCCAGAGCATGATAGTGGTAACGTCGCCAATGGGACTCCATGCACCACCAGCGTTGGCGGCAATGATAACGATACCGGCAAAGAGCCAACGTTCTTTCTGGTCGGCAATAAGTTTGCGAAGCAGGGCGCACATCACGATGGCGGTAGTCATGTTGTCCAGAACGGCCGAGAGGAAGAAGGTGATGAAGGAAAGAATCCACATCAATTTCTTCTTGTTACGGGTCTTGACATACTGGGTAATGATACGGAAACCTTCGTATTCGTCAATGAGGGTGACGATGGTCATGGCTCCCAGCAGGAAGAAAACAATTTCGGCAGTGCTGCCCAAGTGGTGCACCAGGTTGCCCGACAAGGCGGTACGCCACTCTTCTACCGAGAGGCCAGCGCCAAAATAGGACTGCGACAGAGCGTAGATAGTCCAAAGCACCACGCCCAGCAAAAGCGCGGAGGCTGTTTTGTTTATCTGTAAGGGGTGCTCCAATGCAATGCAGGCGTAGCCCACAATGAATGCTGCAACAATAAGTACTAACATTGTAATAGTTTTTTGTTTGAGATTATTATTTTTTGTTGATTAATTTGTTCCAAATGGTTGTTTATCTCTTCTGACGCTGCTGGGCGGCCTGCTGTTTCTGCGCCTCTTTCATCATCTGCTCCATGCGGGCCTGCCATTTGCTCTTCTTCTGCGGCTGGCTTTGGGCCTTGATGTCGTAGGCTGCCATGCGGGCGCGCACCTTCTGCTCGCTCGTGAACTTGCGTATCAGAATCATCTGTATCATGGTGATGGTCAGCGAGAGGAAATAGTAGAGGTTCAAAGCGGCCGACTGGCTGTTGAAGAGGAAGAGCATCATAAACGGCATGAGATACATCATGAACTTCATGCCTGGCATATTCATCGAACTCGAGTTGACGCGCATGGTGTACCAGGTGTAGAAGAACTGCACGCCAAACATCAGCAGGCAGAACAGCGAGACGTGGTCGCCGTAGAGCGGAATGTTGAAGCCGAGGTCGAGAATTGAGTCGTAGGTCGAGAGGTCGTCGCACCACAGGAAGGGCTGCTGGCGCAACTCGATAGATGCAGGATAGAAGCGGAACATGGCCCAGATGATAGGCAACTGCAGCAACAGAGGCAGACAGCCTGCCATGGGGCTGTAGCCCGCGCGTTTCTGCAGGCGGCTCATCTCCTGCTGTTTGGCCATAGCCTGGTCGGGGTTGGGATATTTCTTGTTCAGCATCTCCATCTCTGGGCGCAGTATCTGCATTATGGCGCTGCCCTGATAGGATTTGAAGGTCAGCGGGAAGAGCACGAGGCGCAGCAAGAAGGTCAAGATGACGATGATGATGCCGTAGTTCCAGTTGAACTGCTCCAGGAAGTTGAACACCGGAATGATGGCATAGCGGCTAATCCACTGCGTGAGGAAGAACCCCCAGCCCAGCGGCAGCATACGCTCGAAGCCCTTGTGCATGGCGCGGAGGTCGCGATATTTGGTGGGGCCGAAATAGAAATGCATCGGTATGCTGCTGTTGCCGCCGTTGAAGGGCAGGCCTATGGTGCTGTTCATGTCGCACAGATAGTTGGCGCGCTCCTCGTCCTTGCGGGTCACGGTCGAGATGTCGGCGTTCTCAAAGGTGCTGTCGCTCATCAGTATGGCGCAGAAGAACTGCTGCTTGTAGGCAATCCATTCCACCTGGGTCTTGACGTGCTCGTCGCCGTCGCGGCCAATGCGCAGATAGTCCACCTTGTCCTTGGCGGGCTTGTAGTAGATGCTGGAGTTGTTGCGCTCCATGTCCTTGTTGGGGTTGCGGCTGTTTTTGCTGCTCTGGTCCACCTTCTCCTGGCGGTTCATGGCGTTGTGCCACACAAAGTCGAGGTACGACATTTCGCGCACCACGCCGCCGAGGTTGTGGAAGTTGATGACGAAGCCAATCTCATATTGGTCGCCATACACGGTGTAGAGGTATTCCAGATAGCGGTCGCTGCTGATGCCCGTGCTGTCGCCAATGTAGGCGCGCATGCTCACCACCACCGAGTCGCTGCCCGTCAGCGTCATCGTGCCGTTGTCCGTTGCCGTGTAAGGCTTGCCGTCAACGTAGGGGACAAACACAAGGTCCTTGGTCTCGATGTTGTAATTCTCCTCGGTGGCGAAAATCAGGTTCATGTTTTCTGCCGAGGGGGTGATGAGTTGCAGCGGCATGCTGTCGTAGGTGGTGTAGCCCGACAGGACCACGTTGTCCACGCGGGCGCCCTTGTTGCAGAGCGTCAGCGACATCACGTCATTCACTATCGTCAGGTTGGCGCTGTCGCCCACAGCGCTGACATTAAACACGCCCATATTGGCGCGCGTCTTTTGCGCTATGGCGTTTATGACGGTGCTGTCGCCAGCCTTGGCCAGCGAGTCGGCCTGGCGTTTAGCCTCTTTCAGCAGGCGGTCCTGCTCCATAGAATCCATGTAGGCTGCCACCATCGAGTCGTGGCGTTTCTGCATAAGTTCGCGCTCCTCCTTTGTGGGCGAAACCCACCACATATATCCAACAAAGATTCCGAATATCAGTATCAGTCCGATGATTGATTGCTTGTTCATATATTCTCCTATATATAGTCCGCCAATAAGCGAAAGATGATAACTAATTATAAATCACTCTGTGCCAGCAAATCAACGCCGCAACAGAGAAATTGCAAATTTAATCTTTTTTTTGATACCAAATCAGACTAATTAGGCCTAATTGGACTAATTAGAAAAATTGGACCAATAGGACTAATTAGATCCATTAGAGCGACAGGACTAATCGGACTAATTAGACCAAAAACCACCAAGCCGCTTGGAGCGTGCTCCAAGCGGCTTGGCTGATTGATTATAAGGGGTAGTTATAAGAGGGAAGTCTCTTATCCCCGCTGTAGCATTACTGCTGCGGGGGGACCACTTTCTTCTCCCCTACTCCGTAGTGGTAGGCTATGCGGATGCCAAACTCGGTGTAGCCGATTTTCTCCACCAGCGCGGTGGTCGAAGGCTGCGCCGTGCTCACGCGGTTGCGGGACAGCGTCATGGGCTGGTTCTTGCCGTCGGGGCTGTTCTGCGTCAGCGCGTAGCGGCCATAGAGACCCAGCGAGATGGCGTTGCGGTCGTCCATGCGGAATCTGTAACCCGCCTCGGCTGCCAGCATC
>ONLQ01000066.1 GCA_900318665.1 uncultured Bacteroidales bacterium
TCTTGACTCGTTCGTGTCTCCGCCTTCCCCCTTTAGAAAAGACGTCCGACACACGCTATCTCTTGTCTCATCTGTTTCAAATTCCTCTCGCCTTCCCTCACGGACTCCCGTCCGTTTGTCGAAAGCGGGTGCAAAGATACAACCTTTTTTCTTTCTGGCAAATTTATTTTCGGATTTTTTGAAAAAACAGACCATAACTAATTGTTTTTTACCAACTAATTTTTGAATATTTTTTTTGAAGCGTATGTATTTAATTTGATTTTTGCATCAATTTAGAATTGTTTTTTTTCAAAATTTTGGTGTTTTGATAGAATTTGTACGACAAGAGTTGGTTTTGCTCATCAAAAACCAGCAGAAATCAATAAAAAAAGAAAGAATGACTTGATGGAGTATTGTAGATTTTAATTACTTATATCTATATTAAAACGGGCAGAATTTGCTACTTTATAAATAAATTGTATATTTGCCTTGCGGGGGGTAGACCACTAACGTGGAGCCTCCCGTTCCTTTTTCGCCTAAAAATCATACATATATATAATACTTCAAAGCCATCAGTATAGATGAATATTGTAAAGACCTTATACTCAAATTATAGGATTGCACGGCAAGATGCAAGGACTTCTTTTATACTGCGGAAAAGACATTATAAGGAGTTATACAAATTCCGCGACGCGAGACGGATTGCGATTGCCAAGCAGTTTCCGCTATCGAAAGAGCAAAAGGAGGCGATTGACGATTTGTACGAGACAAATTATGGCAAAAGGATAGGATATATATGGCATCAGAACTATGCGGCGCACGCAGGACGTTTTGATTATAAGTTTTTCCCAGAGGTTCTTTATTTCCCAGAGTTCGAGGCATATCAAAATCAGAATAACGCAGCAATAGAGTTGCTGAGCGACAAGAATTTTCTTCCTGTTGTTGCAAAAGGTATTGGAATAAAGATGCCGCAAACAATTGTGGATTGCGCCAATGGTGTGCTACGCGACAGCGAGAAACATATCATTACCAAAACGATGGCGAAAGAACTCTTAAGCAGGAAACAATCTTTCTTTGTGAAGCCGACAGTGGATAGTTGTTCTGGGCAAGGATGCGTCAAGGCGGACCAAGGAGCAAAGATTGAATTCTCGAATGGGGCCATGTCGCTGAACGGAAACATTTACACACAGGATTTCGTTATCCAGGAACTAATAGAGTGCAACGAGTCGCTACAAAGGATTTATCCGTACGCGGTAAACACATTCCGCATTATAACATACATCTGGAAAGACAGCATACAACACATGCCGATTTCTCTTAGGATAGGTCGTGGAGGAAAGTATGTGGACAATGCTCATGCTGGTGGAATTTTTGTCGCCATAAACGAAAACGGCGTAATATGCAATCATGCCTCTACGGAATTCAACGAGAATTATGAGTGTCACCCAGACACAGGGGTGAAATTCGAGGGATATAAAATTGCCCAATTTGACAAGGTTTTGGCAACCGTGACTCGTTTTCACGAGGCCATACCACAGATAGGCTGCATAAACTGGGACGCCACTATAGACAAAGATGGTAACGCCATAGTGTTAGAGGCGAACACGAGCGACGGAGGTGTATGGCTTCCTCAGATGGCTCATGGCGTAGGACCTTTCGGCGAACGAATAACCGAGGTGCTGCAATGGCTGCGTTTTATGAATAAAATCAAGCCTCACGAACGCGGACGTTTTACTGCCGGAAGAATTGGGTAATCATTGAGATGTGATTACGTCAAACGATAAAAACAGAGGAACGGTCTCGTAAGGCCGTTCCTCTGTTTTTGGGTAAATATCAGTATGCTGATTTACCAGAGTGTTACACGGTTTTCGGGTGCAACATACATTGCGTTTCCTGGTTTAACATTCCATGTTTCGACAAATTCGGTGATGTGAGGCAGTGTGCCATTCACGCGCCAACGGCCAAGAGCATGAACATCGTTGATAGTGCGATTGATGATTTCTTTGTCGCGGATATTGTTTGCCCATACTGTGGCATAGGCAAGGAAGAAACGCTGTTCGGGGGTGAATCCATCGAGAACCTCGGTTGATACCTGACCTTTAGAGATTGCATCCTGCATGGCGAGGAAACTGATATGGAGGCCACCGTTGTCTGCGATATTCTCACCAAGTGTATATTCGCCATTGGCAAAAGTCTCAGGATCGTCGAGGACCTTGATAGCGCTAAAGTAGTCGGCCAGGACTTTAGCGTTTTTCTTAAAGTTTTCGGCATCGGACTCTTTCCACCAGTCGGCAAGGTTGCCGTCTTTGTCATACTGACGACCCTGGTCGTCGAAGCCATGAGTTAGTTCGTGGCCGATAACAACACCAATGGCGCCATAGTTGGCAGCATCGTCGGCATTTACATTGAAGAATGGAGGCTGAAGGATACCTGCGGGGAAGCAAATCTCGTTGGTGGTGGGGTTGTAATAGGCGTTGACCGTCTGAGGAGTCATAAGCCACTCTTGGGGATTGGTGGGTTTGTCCACTTTGCTCAGCATATACTGCATATCGAAGACATTGCTACGGATGATGTTAGCGAAATAACTGTCGTCCTTGATTTCGAGGCCGCTATAGTCGCGCCACGTGTCAGGATAACCAATTTTAACGATAACAGCGGCGAGTTTGTCGAGAGCACGCTCCTTGGTTTCGGAATCCATCCACTCGGCATTCTTAATACGGACAGCAAGTGCGCTGCGGAGGTTCTCCACGAGAGTTACCATGCGGTCCTTGTTCTCCTTGGGGAAGTATTTCTCACAATATAGTTGGCCAAGAACCTCGCCGAGAGTACCTTCTATAGTAGAGACAGCACGTTTCCAACGAGGACGGTTCTGTTCAAGTCCAGAACGGACACGACCATAATATTCAAAACGAGCATTGACAAAATCATCGCTCAGATAGGGGGCTGCCATGAGAACAACTTTCCAAGCATAGTATGCCTTGATGGTTTCAACATTCTCGGAAGCAAGAACTTTAGAAACCTCGGTGATATATTGAGGCTGGCAGACATTGAGTTGCTGAAGCGACGGTAGCGACATTGCTGCGAAATAGTCTTTAAACTTGACAGCCGGTGCCAATTTGACAACATCGGCAACTTGCATAATGTGCTTTGTCTTGTATGGGTCGCGATTTTCGAGTTTGTCGAAATGAGACTTTGCAAGACGTGTTTCAAGGGCAAAGACCATGTTGGTCAGTTTGTCGGCGGGAAGAGAGACCAGTTTGTCATAGCCCGACAAGGCAAAGAGTTGAGTCATCATCTCCTTGTATGCGCTGCGGAACTTGGAATTCTCCTCGTCATCCTTCAGATAATAGTCGCGGTCGCCCATGCCAAGGCCACCCTGATAGAGCCAAGCAATCTGGAGTTTGCTGTTGTCGGGATGAGCCTCGTTGAAGAGACCGAAGAACGCGCCAACGCCCTGCATGTGGAGCGTGGGAAGTTCTGCCACTATTTGGTCGCGAGTTTTGAGAGCGGCAATCTCATTCATAAGAGCCTGAATTGGCTCGGCACCCTGCTGCTGGAGTTTCACGGAGTCCATTGCAATGGCATAGAGGGTGGCAACCTTGTCGGCATTGCTGCCAGACTCGTTTTGCTTTGCAGCGACATCCTTGATAATGCCGTTGAGTTGCTCGACATTGTCCTCGCCAAGTTTGTCGAAAGAGCCATAGCGGCTATGCTCGGCATCAAGAGGATGGTTTTTCATCCAGCCGCCACAGGCATACTGGTAGAAATCCTCTACAGGAGACATTGTCGTGTCAAGATTGTTAAGGTCGATGCCCGAAGAGAGACCCGCGTCCTGCTTTTTGGTCCCACATGCGGCAACAAGTCCTACTGTCATGATGGTTAAAAAGATTTTTTTCATTTGTATTTATTAATGATTGTGAAAAGTAATCAAAGAATATATTTTGTATTGATTGGCGTTACAAAATGAATTGCAAAGTTAACCTATTTTATTCATCCGAATAAAGATTGTTTATAACTTTAGCGCAAAGGTGCAAAAATAACAGAGGGTGCGATGACGCACCCTCTGTTTATGAAAGATGATAGGTCTGACTGATTAGTACATGCCGCCCATACCGCCCATGCCAGGGTTGCCGGCGGGGGCTGCGGGCTGCTCTTCCTTGATGTCGCAGAGCACGCACTCGGTGGTGAGAAGCATACCGGCGATGGAAGCAGCATTCTCGAGAGCCACGCGGGTCACCTTGGCGGGGTCGATAACACCACTCTGGAAGAGGTTTTCGAACTTCTCGCTACGAGCGTTGAATCCGTAGTCGGCCTTGCCGTTCTTAACCTCGTTGACGATGACGCTACCTTCGAGACCAGCGTTCTCGACAATCATGCGGAGAGGTTCCTCGACTGCGCGACGGATAATCTCGATACCGAGTTTCTCGTCCTCGTTCTCGGCCTTGACGTCGTTCAGTTTTGCAGCGGCACGAATGAAAGCGGTGCCACCACCGGGGATGATACCTTCTTCGACTGCGGCACGGGTGGCGTGCAGAGCATCGTCGAAGCGGTCTTTCTTCTCCTTCATCTCGACCTCGGAGGCTGCGCCGACATAGATGACGGCCACGCCACCTGCCAACTTGGCAAGACGCTCTTGCAGTTTCTCACGGTCGTAGTCACTGGTGGTCTTTTCAATCTGGGCCTTAATCATATTGATACGAGCCTTGATCATTTCCTTGTCGCCAGAACCATTGACGATGGTGGTGTTGTCCTTGTCGATGGTGACTTTCTCGCTGGTGCCAAGCATCTCAATGGTGGCATCTTCGAGTTTGTAGCCTTTCTCTTCGCTGATGACGGTACCGCCGGTGAGGATAGCGATATCTTCAAGCATCTCTTTGCGACGATCGCCAAAGCCAGGAGCCTTGACAGCAACGACCTTCAGGCCGCCACGCAGACGGTTGACAACGAGGGTAGCCATGGCCTCGGTCTCAACATCTTCGGCAATGATAAGGAGGGCGCGACCGCTCTTTGCAACCTGCTCAAGGATAGGCAGAATGGTCTGCAGCGAACTGATTTTCTTGTCGTGGATGAGGATGAGAGGATTGTCGTAGTTGCACTCCATTTTCTCGGTGTCGGTCACGAAATAGGGGCTGATGTAGCCACGATCGAACTGCATACCCTCAACAACCTTGACGGTGGTGTCGATACCCTT
>ONLQ01000011.1 GCA_900318665.1 uncultured Bacteroidales bacterium
ACCGCATAGCCTCGCGCGAAAAACTTGAGAACCCCTCAACCGTCGACCGTCTGCTGTCGCTCAACACCGCCACCTGTATCCTCAAAGGCGAAGGTCCTATACGTCTCGGCATACGTCAGGGCGTGGGTGGCAATTTCGCCTATGGCAATATGACCCTCGACCCCAAACACACCGACAATACCGAGATTAACACCGTCTTCGGCGTGTCGTTCCCGATGGACGAGAGCGTGCTCAACGCCCTTGCTCAACTCCTTGCCGACGACCTGCGTCTCTCGCCGACCAACCCCGACAACGACCTGCTGCGTCAGGCCATGACGTTCTATCTCGGCGAAGAGAAAGGCAACGATGCATATAGCAACTACGTTTCCAGCGGAGCCTTCGACAACAAACTGCAGCCTAAAGAGTTTGCACAGACATTCCTCTTCGAGAAAATCAAGTGGCAGTATTCTCCCGCTCTTGGCTACTATTACGATGGATTCGCACCTCTGGCACAGATAGGTTCGCGACAACTGCACCTCGATATGCGCATCAAGACGCAAATCTTCAAACGCGGTGCCGACGTGATATTCAACCTCTATATGCAGGTAGCCTCCGACACGTGGTTCTACTTCAACTACAATGCCGACAAACAGCAACTCGTCATCTATTCCTCTGTGGGCGAATGGGTTGATATGGTCAAGGCATTGCCCGCCGACAAGCGTCAGCAGAGCGACCGCACAGGCACATTCTTCTACCGTATAGGCAACAACCGCAACGAAGTCTCCAACTTCCTAGCCAAATTCGGCCAAAACGACGGCACAACAGAAACAACAGAAGAAGACGAAGAAGAATAGCCTATCATAATATTTCACATCACCTCAAAAAAAATATCAAAGAAACGACCAAGCGAGGCATAAAAGGCCTCGCCTGGTCGTTTCTAACGTGTGAAATGCCGAAAATCTCACTAATATAAGTTCATCAGCCTTGTTCAGTTTCAGAACCATCTATGATTTATAAACTGCCACAAATATACAAAATGCAATAAAATGGCAGAATATGTATATGTATATTCTGCCGAAAGTCCACTCAATTGTCCTGTATCGGCAGATTTTATTGTTAGAGTAAGCCTGTTGATGCTGTTTTGTTGTCCCAGTAGGAGGCTAATGTATGTAGAATAACTATAACCATCTGGGTAAATTCTCTACCATAGGAGGCGAATGTCGATTGTTTCAACATACGGTTCCGCTGGAGTTGATTTGTAGAGATGTGTATCATGTTTTACTCCAGACATTAACCACATCTTGGGGGGCAATATGCGGTATATACGTAAAAAAAGAACTACGGTAAAATCCTTTTTAGAAGTAAACTACTAAAGGAACGGTGTCATATAGATGGGTATGCATAGCAAATCTTGATCTTTTCTAATATCCTTTGTATGAATAAGGTACCGTTGAATGATTCGGGAAGAGAATTTATTCTGAAATTCATCAATTGACACATGCTTATTCGATATGGAAGATTTGACTTCTATGGGGCAAACTTTTGTTTTACAAGATAGTAAAAAGTCTATCTCATAGTTATGCTTGCCTGACGCTGTTGGCCATGTGTGGTAATACAATTTATGTCCTGTAGCAGTAAGCATTTGTGAAACCGCATTCTCATATACATATCCCACATCGGCATTAAGTTTGTCGCTTAAAAGTTTTTGGTAAATGACATTTTCGGTAAAAGCGTCATCCCAGAACGCCAATGTAACAAACAGTCCAGTGTCTCCACAATATAGTTTAAATTGGTTTCTGTTAATATGTGAGGCCAATCCCGCACTTGGGTCATTGGCATGATAAGCGACGTTGGCCACCATGGAATCTTTGAGAATGGTGATTTGTTCTCTTAAACGATCTATCTTCCCCCCAGATATGACGCTACTAACTTGATATCGCAAAGCATTGCTGTTTAGTTGTGCTGGGATTGCATGAAATAAATCTGATGTTTGGCCAGTAGGGTCTAATTCATAAAAGTCTTCATCATAGAGTTCAAGTATGCTGCGCTTGCGCTGGTCAACGATGCTAAGATTTTGAGTATTGAGATAGTCATTGATGGCTTGTGGCATACCGCCTACTAAAACATAGAGTCGGAAATCTCTCAACAAACGACGATTTGTGTCGTTGCCTAAAGGTTGTCGGGCATCAAACATTGTGCGTAGCAGTGGAATAGTATCATTGTCGCCTAATGCCCATAGAAATTCCTCATAATCCATAGGGTACATGTCTATTCGAGTCTCTTCGCTTGGAATCAGGATGTCCTTCTTTTTCTTTTTTATACTTAGCAGAGAACCTGTTTCTATGTAATCAAAACGGCCATCAGCCACAAGCTTTTTTATGGCTTGGCGTGCTAAAGGTTGCTTCTGAATTTCATCAAAAATAATGACGGATTTATGCGGTTTTAGTATGGTATGGTAGTTCAGTTGTAATTGAGTGAATATATAGTCCAAATTAGAAACATCCTCAAATAATCGATGAACAGATTGCGGGGCATTGGAAAAGTCAACCAACAAATAACTATCATACTCTCGCTGAGCAAAATCTTTTGCAATGGTAGATTTGCCCACACGTCGCGCACCTCTAATCATTAGTGCGGTGGTTCCATGCTGATTTCTCTTCCACGCAAGCATTTGCTCGTATATTTTACGTTTGAAAATTCGTTCGGCCATATTGTTGCTTTTTTATGCCCTGCAAAAATACGAATAAATTCCTGATTATGAAATGTAAAAAAAATATCTTGCCGAAATTCTCAGTAGTTTTAATGCGAAAAATGCCGAAATTCTCAGTAGTTTGAATATGAAAAACGCCGAAATTCTCAGTAGTGTAATTGCAAAAAAATGCCGAAATTCTCACTAATGTGCGATAGTTCTTGTCCCTATTTCACAAGTTTTGTTGATTTCAATTCAAGACAGCTAATAATCTATGATTTGCGTCAACTCGGCTGACAATTCCAAACAAGAAAACCTCTACATTCCGTAGAGTGGTGTTATTAAATACATACAAAAAGCGTGGCGAAGACACGCGACATCTGCAGTTGAATTTTTGCGGATAAAATTCCTCTCGTTGCAATAAATAGCGCAAAATAATATATTTGCGCTGTTTTAATATGTGCAAAAAAAACGATAGGATAATGCCTCTAATCTTTGTATAATATTGATGATGTACAATATGTCATATAAAAAACGTATCTTTGCATTTTAATAATGTTCATAAAAAGTAGTCGTATTGTATGAACATATAAGGTTCATGGTAAATTGCAATTATGTTGTAAATCATCATCCTTGTAATTGAGAAAATGGGATTCTTTAAAGATTAATGTCATATGTTCAGCATTGACAAATTTATTTCGGAGAGTGTGATTTCTCGTAAAGAAAGTATGTTCGTCACAGATATAGAAGCGAACATAAGTCGATTGACAAAAGAAATCAAGGACAAGAAGGTCTGTGTGATAGGCGGTGCAGGTACCATTGGCTCTAGTTTTATTAAGGCCATGCTGAGATTTAAGCCCAAGAGTGTCGTTGTGATAGACTTGAACGAGAACGGACTGGCGGAATTAGTTCGCGATGTCCGTAGTACAAATGGAATGTACGTCCCTAGCGAATTTCGTTGTTATACACTGGATTTTGCAAATCCAATTTTTGAGCGAATTTTTCGAGAGGAGAGTGGTTTTGACATTGTTGCAAATTTCTCGGCACACAAGCATGTGCGTAGTGAGAAGGACAGGTATAGCGTTCAGGCGTTGATAGAGAACAACGCTATCAAGGCGAAACGGCTGATGGACCTTTTGTGCGTATTCCCGCCGAGGCATTTTTTTTGCGTGAGCACTGACAAGGCCGCCAATCCGGTGAACATAATGGGTGCGAGCAAGCGTATAATGGAGGACTTGGTGATGGCCTACAATAATCGTTTCAAGGTAAACACGGCGCGCTTTGCGAATGTGGCATTCAGCAACGGCTCACTAATGGATGGATGGATCCACCGCTTGCAGAAAAGACAGCCGTTAACAGCCCCGAATGATGTAAGGAGATACTTTGTCAGTCCGGAGGAGAGCGGCCAGATTTGTATGCTGGCATGCATACTGGGCAAGGGCGGAGAGGTCTTTTTCCCGAAACTAGGTGAGGAGCAAATGCTCACGTTCAGCAGTATTTGTGATGACTTTGTAAAAGCAGAGGGCTTTGAAAAGAAGGAGTGCCGGTCAGAAGAGGAGGCAAGGCGGTATGCCTGTGGCATGACGGAATCCAGTACGGATTACCCCGTGTTATATTTCAGAAGTGACACAACGGGCGAAAAACCTTACGAGGAATTCTATGTGCCGGGCGAGAAGACAGACATGAGCAGGTATGAGTCCCTTGGCGTAGTAGAGCATACCACGAGGCACAATATGGAAGAGGTTGATTCCTTTTTCGAGAGACTGGAGGGTATTTTTGCAAAAGATGATTTTACAAAGGCACAGGTCGTGGATGCCATAAAGGAGTTTATTCCTAATTTCACGCATGAGGAGAAGGGTAAGAACCTGGATCAAAAGATGTAATAAGGGAAGGAAAATGTACGAGAACACTATCAGATACATAAAGGAACTCTATAACTCGCAGGATGTGCCACTGAGCGTTCCTAAATTCATAGGCAAAGAGAAGGAATACCTAAACGAGTGTATAGATACCACGTATGTAAGCTCCGTGGGTCGGTTTGTCGATCGCTTTGAGTCAGATATGGCTCGATACACGGGGGCAAGACGTGCCGTGGTGTGCGTTAGTGGGACAAATGCTCTCCATATGGCATTGCTGCTGTCGGGTGTAGAAAGAAATGACGAGGTGCTGACACAGGCATTGACATTTATCGCCACCTGTAATGCCATATGCTACACAGGGGCACAGCCTGTGTTTATTGATGTTGATAAGAGCACGATGGGACTATCGCCAGATGCAGTAAAGGACTGGCTAAGCAAGAACGGGGAGATCAGGGATGGCCAATGCTATGATAAACGGACTGGACGTAGAGTTAAGGCATGTGTGCCAATGCATACGTTTGGGCATCCAGTACGAATTGAAGAACTGGCTATAATCTGTGATGAATGGCATATCGAGCTAGTCGAGGATGCAGCCGAGAGTATAGGGAGTAAGTACAAAGGCCGGCATACCGGGCTTTTTGGCAAGGTCGGCGTACTGAGTTTTAATGGCAACAAGACTATTACAACGGGAGGCGGTGGCATGATGCTTTTCATGGATGACGATATAGGTGCAAAGGCGAAGCATCTTACCAACCAGGCCAAGGTTCCACATCGATGGGAGTTCCGGCATGACCATATAGGGTACAACTACCGTATGCCGAACATAAATGCGGCACTTGGCTGTGCCCAGCTGGAGCATCTGGATGAATTTATCGCTGACAAGCGAGCAACGGCAAAGGCATATGCAGAATATTTTAAAAATGTGCCCGGCATTGATTTTTTCACCGAGCCAGAAAACTGTTTTTCCAACTACTGGCTCAATGTTGTGATTCTTAAAGACCGAGAGGCACAGCAGGGATTCCTTCAAGAGACCAATGACAAAGGAGTAATGACACGGCCGATATGGGAGTTGATGAACCGTATGCCGATGTTTGATCATTGCCAGCACGATAGTCTAGAGAATACCATATGGTTTGCAGAGAGAGTTGTGAATATCCCGAGCAGTGTACGATGCCTATAATTTTGGATTATGAACAGAGTTGTCGTTATAGCGGTCCATCCGGACGATGAGACACTAGGGTGCGGGGGAACCATATTGAAGTTTTTGTCGCAAGGCGACGAGGTTCACTGTATCCTTGTTACCAAAGGTAATGACGAGCAGGCAAGGCTATGGGAACGGGCAAAAAATGCTTATAGGTTTACCTCAGTCATCGAGCTTGATTTTCCAGAGATGGAGCTGATGGATATTTCATTAAACAAGCTTATCCCACCCATATCAGACGGAATAAGGAAAATACAGCCGAACATATTGATTATTCCGAATCGTTCAGACGCACATTCGGACCATCGCGCGGTATTCAATGCTGTTGCCTCGTGTACAAAGGCATTCCGCTATCCATTCATAGAGCAGGTTCTAATGATGGAGGTGGTATCTGAGACAGACTTTGCCCTGCCCTTGCCCGAAGGGCAGTTTATAGCCAACTATTTTGTTGATATATCTGCAGAATTCGAAAGCAAGCAGAGGATCTTGAAAATATACGAAAGCGAGCTGCTTCCGTATCCGCAAACTCGTAATATGAGTACAATAAGCGCCTTGAATAGATATCGTGGGTCGCTGATAAATACAGAATATGCCGAGGCATTCATGTCTTTAAAAACGATAGTAAGATGAACGACATTATCAGGGTATTCTTTATAGGCGGACTGACTAATGGCAGGCTGGTTTACAATTATTTGAAGACAAATAAGTATGTGAATCTTGTCGGGGTAATAACATATACAGACGATTTCCGAGGTGCGCGATTCTGCCCAATAGAGGATGGTGAAGGGATATACAAGACAGGAAAGACATCCGGTTGTGAGAGTATCATAAAAGGTTCCAGTCCGGACCTGATTGTTGTTGCCGGGTGGTCAGAGTTGATCTCTAATGACATACTTTCGATAGCCCCGATGGGTGCCATCGGTTTTCATCCGGCCAAACTCCCGATGGACAGAGGCCGATCGGTTTTAGCGTGGCAGATAGAGGATGGCTATACGGAGACAGCCTTGACGATGTTCAGATACACTGACTATCCCGACGGCGGGGATATTATAGGCCAGAATATAATAAAGATAGAAAAGGAAGATTATATTTCTGACATATTGGACAAGGTGGATTCTGCCACATTGGATCTTATGAAGGCCTATTTCCCTTTGATCCGACAGGGGTTAGCAAAATACAGGAAACAAGACCTTTCCGAAGGCAGTTTCCGACGATTGCGCAACGCAGAGAATTCCGTTATAAATTGGAATACTAATAGCGAGACGATTTACAATAAGGTTAGAGCCATTTCTCATCCATACCCGGGAGCAACAACAACGCTAAAGATAGAAGGTATGTATTACGATCTATTGGTATGGCGTAGCGAAATAGTGGAAGATTTTCCATATGGGACATACTTGCAACCATCCACGGTTGTCGCCAGGCTGTTTGACTCTTCGATCATTGTGAAAACACGGGATGCTTTTCTACGGATTACAGAATACGAAATAAGGAACAATCAATGAAGACCATTCTTATTGGCGGTGGGGGACACGCATTATCCTTAATGGAAATACTGACAGACATCGGCCAGTTAGAGGGTTATGCAGACCTGCGGCCCAATCCGCTAATGCCTATTGCCTATCTAGGCACGGACGAGGAAATACAGTCCAAATATAGTCCGGAAGAGTTTGATATACATGTGACATTTGTATACACATCGGAAGTGAGTTTGCAGCCAAGAAGATGTATTATAGAGCGGTACAAGCAATATCATAGTCATACATTTTGTGCCCTATCAGCATTGGTTACGACGCAATCGGTGTTGGACGAAGGATGCGCGGTAATGGAGAAAGCGGTTGTTAATCGTTCGCAGATAGGTAAAAACACAGTGATAAATACGGGGGCGATTATCGAGCATGGCTGTGAAATAGGGGACAACTGCTTCATAGGGCCAGGGGCTACGATATGCGGAGGGGTAAGTATTGGAGAAAACACATTTATCGGGGCTGGAACGGTAGTCAGAGACGAGGTGTCGATAGCCCCGGCCTGTATTATTGGGATGGGGAGCCTGGTTACAAGTGATATTACAGAGGCGGGAGTCTATTACGGGCGACCGGCAAAAATAAAAAAAAGAGTTTTCTAGATGAAGTACACAGTGATAATAGCCGAGGCAGGTGTGAACCACAACGGTTCTATAGAATTGGCAAAGCGGCTGGTAGACAAGGCCGTTGTGGCGGGTGCGGACTATATTAAATTTCAAACCTTCAAGGCGTCTAGTCTTGTTACGAGAGACGCCAAGCAGGCCGAGTATCAGAAGCGGAATATTGGAGGAGTAGATGATAATCAGTATATGATGCTCAAAAAACTCGAATTGTCAGAGTCGGCCCATAATATTTTGATTGATTATTGCCAAAAGAAAGGGATTAAGTTTTTCTCCACTGCGTTTGACCTTGACAGTATAGAGTATCTCCATTCGCTTGGTCTGAGTCTGTGGAAAATCCCATCAGGAGAGGTAACGAACTATCCGTTCCTGAAAAAGATAGCCGCATACAATGAGAGGACGATTCTAAGTACAGGCATGTGCGATATGGAAGACGTGCATGCCGCTGTGGATGTGTTGTATAAGAATGGCCTGTCAAAAGAGAACCTTGTCCTTCTGCATTGCAACACTGAATATCCCACACCTTTTGAGGATGTGAACCTCAAGGCGATGGGCGCACTCCGGGATGAGTTCGGCGTCGAGGTAGGATATAGCGACCATACCAGGGGTATAGAGGTCCCAATTGCCGCCGTGGCACTGGGCGCGTCTGTGATAGAGAAGCATTTCACCCTAGACCGCAATATGGAAGGACCAGACCATAAGGCGAGTCTGGAACCAGATGAATTGACGGCGATGGTAAGATCTATCCGTAATATAGAGAAGGCCTTATGCGGAGACGGGACCAAGCACGTAAGCAGCAGTGAGCGTAAGAATATCGCAATTGCCCGTAAGAGCATTGTCGCGGCCACGGATATCAGGAAAGGAGAGGTGCTTACAAAGGAGAATCTGGCCGTGAAGCGTCCCGGTACAGGAATTTCTCCGATGCGATGGGAGGAAGTGATAGGGACAAAGGCCATTCGTGATTTTAAAGAAGAGGAGATGATAGAGTTATGAGGAATATCTGTGTAGTAACCGGGACCCGGGCGGAGTACGGCCTGCTGAGCCGCCTGATGCGAATTATAGAGGACTCGCCTAAGGCCAGGCTGCAGGTGATAGTCACGAATATGCACCTCAGTTCCAGGTTCGGGAACACATATCGAGAGATAGAGGCAGATGGCTTTACCATAGACTATAAGATACCTATCATTGATGATAGCGAAGATGATAACGCAGTTACCACTGTGAAGTCAATGGCCAGGGCCCTCGACGGATTTGCAGATGCCTATAATGTTTTGAAACCGGATTTGATAGTGCTGCTGGGAGACAGGTATGAGATACTGGCGGCAGCAGCATCTGCCCTGATAGAGAGAATTCCGATTGCCCATATACACGGAGGGGAGATTACGGAAGGCGCATACGACGATGCCATTCGGCATAGTATAACGAAGATGAGCCATTTGCATTTTACTTCTACGGAACGGTATCGTGAACGTGTAATCCAGCTAGGAGAGAGTCCAGAGCGTGTTTTCAATGTCGGGTCCCTAGGCGTAGAGAATATCAAGATGCTTCGGCTGATGGATAAGGAAACGATAGAGAAGGAGCTCGGTTTTGCCATAGACCGAGACACGATACTGGTCACATATCATCCGGTAACGCTAGGGAATCGTACAGCAGAAGAGTCCATAGCGGATTTCATAAGCGTGCTAGACGAACGGAAGGACCTGCGAGTAATCTTCACAATGCCAAACAGTGATACTGGCGGGCGTGTAATAGAGGAAAAAATCAATCAATTCGTATCAAGGAATGCCGGCAGGTCAAAGGCATTTAAGTCGTTAGGGGCACTTCGGTACCTATCCGTAATGAGAAATGTCGCCGCGGTTGTCGGGAATTCGTCGAGCGGCCTGATAGAGGCCCCTTCTTTCCACATCCCGACATTGAATATCGGGGAGCGGCAAAATGGACGCATTTCGGCCGGAAGCGTGTATGATTGTGCGTCAGACCGGCAGTCGGTACAAATCGGCTTAAGGAAAATCCTTTCCGAGGAATTCAGGAGGAATGCTCTATCCACAGAGAATCCGTATGAGAAGGTGGATACGGCGGCGGAGATATTCAAGGTGATAAGCAGCTACCCTTTAGAACAACTGGGGCAGAAACACTTTTATGACATAAGAGAATGGTAGATTCAAAATATATTATATCACAGGACAAGAGCCTGTTAGAAGCCCTTGGGCAGATAAACGATATAGGGTCTGGGCCGCTATGCCTGTTTGTGGTAGATGCCGAAGGGAGAATGGTGGGGACCCTTACCGATGGAGATTCCCGCCGGTCTCTAATCAGAGGGGCGAAGCTGAGCGACAGCGTCTCGCTGGTAATGAACCGAGGATATAATTGCCTGCACGCGGGTGTAGATGATGATGTCGCCCATCTCCATCAACAGAGAGAACTGAAGATGAAGCTGGTCCCCGTTCTTGACGAGAGCGGGCGTATTGTAGATATTATAGATTTGGAACGATGCATCACGAGGCTGCCTATCGACGCGGTCCTGATGGCAGGAGGGAAGGGGGAGCGTCTTCGCCCGCTTACGCTAACGACCCCCAAGCCGCTTCTAAAAGTCGGCGACAAGGCAATTATAGACTATAATGTGGAGCGCCTGATATCGTACGGGGTGTCAGATATAAATGTTACAGTTAACTATCTGCATGAGCAGCTGGAGGAACATTTCTCACAGGATATAAAAGGCGTGAGGGTAAAGTGTATACGGGAGCCGCAGTTTCTGGGGACGATAGGGTCGATAAAGTTTGTGCGAGAGTTTAGCCATGACACGATACTATTGATGAATTCCGACCTATTCACGAATGTGAACTATGAGGACTTCTATATGCATTTTGTCACGCACGAGGCAGATATGTCTGTCGCGACAATCCCGTATTCTGTCAACGTGCCTTACGGGATATTCGAGTTAGAGGGCAGGAATATAACGGGGATAAAGGAAAAGCCGTCATATAACTATTATGCAAATGCTGGGATATATCTACTAAAGAAAGAAGTGCTGGATTATATCCCGGACGGAGTCTTCTTTAATGCCACGGACCTGATAGAGAGATTAATATCAATTGGCAGGAATGTCATAAGATTCCCTCTTACCGGATTCTGGATCGATATAGGGAAGCCAGAGGATTACAAGAAGGCACAGGATTTTGTAAAACATTTACAATAACAGACATGTATAAAGGAAAGAAAATACTCGCAATTATCCCGGCACGAGGCGGTAGCAAAGGGCTGCCAGGAAAGAATATAAGGGAGTTACGCGGAAAGCCATTAATAGCGTGGTCGATAGAGCATGCCCAAAAAAGCCAGTATGTCGATGATGTCTATGTCTCAACGGACAGCAAAGACATTGCCGAGGTTGCCGAGCGGTTCGGAGTCCCTGTCCCTGAGCTCAGGCCGGCATATCTAGCCAGGGATGCCGCCCCTTCGTCGGAGTTTATCCTCTATACTCTGAATCTGCTGAAGGGCAGGGGAAGGGAGTATGATTATTTTATCCTGTTAGAGCCGACGTCGCCGCTTCGGGATGTAGAAGATGTCGACAAGTCGATAGCGATGCTGGTAGATCACCCGGAAAGCGAGAGCATTGTAGGCGTGGCCATGTCAGGGACCATACATCCGGCGTTCATGATGACAGTCGGAGAAGACGGTTTCCTAAAGCCATTGGACCACGGCAGGCACGATGTCAGGCGGCAGGATTTGCCCAAGGTGTATTTCTTTGAAGGCAGCGTGTATGTGAGCAGCGTTGATGCCTATCTCAAGAAGAAGACATTCTATCATGATAAAACCCTTCCATATATTGTTCCTGAGTGGAAAAGCCACGAGGTCGATGATATTGTGGATTTCAGAATAATAGAGACAATAATGGCTATGAAGGAGGAAGGATTGCTGAAATAGGTTAAAAATAAAAAATAAACAATAAACAACAATATGAATTATAGTGAAAGACTAAACCATGTTATTCCAGGAGGGTGTCACACCTATAGCAGAGGCGACGACCAGTATCCGGAAAATGCACCTCAGATCTTAGACCGAGGGGAAGGCGCCTATGTCTATTCTCCAGACGGCCGCAGGTACCTTGATTACGGCATGGCCCTTCGCGCGGTCACGCTGGGCTATGCGAACAAGGAAGTGAGTAATGCGGCCATAGAGGGCCTGATGAAAGGGAACAACCTCACACGCGCGTCGGTTATCGAACTTGAGGCAGCAGAGAGGCTGGCAGATATTATACCGTCGATAGACATGGTCAAGTTTGCCAAGAACGGTTCAAACGTGACGACGGCAGCGACCAAGATTGCCCGGGCATATACGGGAAGGAAGTATATAGCCCGCTGTCTAGACCATCCGTTTTTTTCGTTTGACGACTGGTTTATTGGTGATACGCCGGTTACACGAGGCATACCGGAAGAGCATCATTCCTATACCGTCAATTTCAGGTATGATGATATAGATTCGCTGAAGGCATGCTTTGAAAAGCACCCGGGACATATTGCTGGTGTTATCATGGAGGCGGCAACTGGCTCGCATCCGTCCGAAGGCTATCTCCAGTCCGTCCAGGAACTGTGTCATAAGGAAGGGGCCTTGTTTATTCTGGACGAGATGATTACAGGCTTCCGTTGGCATTTGCGTGGTGCGCAGACCTATTACGGGGTAACGCCGGACCTGTGCACATTCGGCAAAGGCATGGCCAATGGGTTCTCTGTTGCCGCATTGGGTGGCAAACGAGAGTTTATGGAAGTCGGAGGGATAAAGAGCGCTGGAATGGAGCGGACATTCCTCGTATCGACCACGCATGGAGGCGAAATGTGCTCATTAAACGCATTCCTTGCCACATCAAAGATATATCAGGAGCAGGATGTGGTTGGGCATCTCTGGTCTTACGGGCAGGAACTTATAGATGGCATGAACAGCATATCCAAAGAACTCGGAGTAGGGGATTATTTCCTGGCCACAGGTGTCCCGTGCTCGCCCAATTATATTACCAAGGACATGTCCGGCAATCCTTCCTTGTCATTTCGAACCCTTTTCAGCCAGGAAATGATAAATAACGGGGTATTGATGCCCTGGATAGCGATTTCGTTCGCACACGGGAAAGAAGAACTTGACATTACTCTCAATGCGGTCCGTAATTCATTGCTGGTTTATGCAAAGGCATTGGAGGATGGCTGTGAGAAGTACCTTAAGGGCGATGTTATAAAGCCCGTGTTCCGGAAATACAATTAAACAGCAACACCACCCTTCGTACAATCATCGGTGCTGCCTGCCTCGTGATGGAGGATCGAATAACGAAATCGGTCATATATGAGTTATTAGAGTCTGGACGGGCAACCCTATTTCGAAGGTATAAAATCGTATTAAATCAGATTTTTCCCGAATAATATAAAACCCATATAAGATGCTGAGTGATAAAATAATCATTGTGATCGGAGGCGGCGGGCTTATTGGTCGAGAGATTGTGCGTGATGCAGAAAGGAAACACGCTGTCGTGGTCAATTGCGATATCGCATTTGATACCGATTTTGAAAAAAGGACCTATCATTTGGATGTAACATCTACCGAAGAGGTTGATAAAATGATATCCGTCGTGGTAGAGAAATATGGTCGAATAGACGGCCTTGTGAACTCAGGTTATCCACGGACAAAGGACTGGGGGGCTTTTTTCGAGGACATACCGATTGAGTCATGGCGTACTAACGTAGAATGGCAGCTGAACAGTTGCTTCTACCTATGCCAGAAGGTGCTTGAGGTTATGAAAAAGCAGCAATCAGGGTCAATTGTGAACTTCGGCTCTATCTATGGCGTTGTCGGGAATGATTTTACCATATACGAGGGATACGGAGGTACCTCGCCAGCGGCATATCCTGCTATAAAAGGAGGAATCATTAATTTCTCGCGTTATCTGGCATCATATTATGGGAAATATAATGTCCGTGTTAATGTTGTATCTCCTGGCGGAATTATAGATGTCGCAAACCAGAATCCTTTGTTTATAGAGGCATATAGCAAGAAATCGCCGCTAAAACGATTAGGCCGACCAGAGGAAATCGCCCCAGCAGTCAGTTTTCTCCTGTCAGACGAGGCCTCGTTCATAACGGGGCATAATCTTATGGTCGATGGAGGCTGGACGGCTATTTGATAGCCCCTTTTATGACTATATTAATACGAAACATATAATCATTCCTTTTAATATTGTTGAATAAATAATGAAAGCAGTTATTCTTGCAGCAGGCCTTGGCAGTCGACTACGACCATTAACCGATGATTTGCCTAAATGTATGGTCCCTGTTAACGGTATTCCTATTATCGATAAACAACTGGATAATTTGTTGCAAAACAAAGTTGAAGAAATCTATGTTGTTGATGGATATAAAGCAGATATACTGTCGCAGCATCTGATGTCAAAATACCCGCAGGTGAAAATTATAAATAATCAGCGATATGCCGAAACAAATAATATGTATTCGTTGTTTTTGGCCTCAGAATATGTAAAATCTCAGGAGTTTCTGTTGATGAATGCTGACGTTTATTTCGACACATGCATTATTGACGGGTTATTGAAGGATGAAAATCAAAGTAAAATAGCATGTGATTGCTCTAAATATCTGGATGAATCAATGAAAATAACTGTAGATGGGGGGCGGGTAAATCATATTAGCAAGCAAATAAGTGAAAAGGATTATTATGCTGTTTCGATAGATGTATATCGTATATCATCAAAGGATTCAACCTCATTATATGAAGAAATTGAGAATACTATAATCAAGAACAGGGACGAGAAATCCTGGACAGAGGTCGCGCTTGATAATGTTTTTCCACGTTGCGATTTTAGACCTTATGATATTGGTGGTGGTAGATGGTTTGAGATAGATAATCATGACGACCTTCGTCTGGCAGAACAATTATTCTTAGGGGATACATTATGCGAGCGATAGAGGATATAGATCTTTTCCTGCTTGACATGGATGGTACGATTTATAACGAAGACGTACTAATTCCTGGTGCGAAGGATTTTTTTTCGCTACTAAACAAACAAGGAAAGAAATATGTCTTTATGACAAATAATTCATCAAAAAGTAAAGACCAATATCTAAAAAAACTTCATGGTTTCGGTATTGTTGCCTCTGAGAAAAATATTTCATCTTCTGTTAATGCCACAATACGTTATATTGAAAAACATCTGCCCAAGGCGAAGATATACCTTGTTGGGACAAATGCTTTGAAAAAAGAATTAGAAAATGCGGGTTTTGATATTGTCTCTAAGGATTATCGTGAAAAAGATGTTGATTATGTTTTACTTGGCTTCGATACAGAATTGGATTATGAAAAAATACGAGGGGCTTGTTACTATGTTAGTCGAGGCATAAAATATATCGCAACAAATTGTGATTTGAAGTGTCCGGTACTAGAAAACAAGTTTATCCCCGATTGTGGGGCAATAGCCAAAATGATAGAACTAGCAACCGATAGAACGCCTTTATTTTTAGGTAAACCAGAAAAAAACATGGTTGAGGCTGTGGCGGAGGAGTGGAATGTCCCTATAGAAAGGATTGCTTGTGTCGGAGATCGTTTATACACCGATATTGCAGTTGGCATTAATTCTGGAGCAACATCAATATGCGTGCTGACAGGAGAAACCACAATTGAGGATATTGAACACTCTGAAATAAAACCAGATTATTGTTTTAGGTCAATAAAGGAACTTTACGAGGTATTATTATAAATAACTATGTTTTACCGAGAATTCAAATCGCCAGCAATAGTAAGGTCGGGAGATCATATAATTGAGGATTTGGACGAATTGTTAAAATCATCACATTTATATTTCCCGTCCAAAATACTTGTGACACAGGAGAATCTCTTTCAAATATTTAAACATCGTTTAAATGTTTGTAATTTTTATGATATGATTTTTGTCAAGGGGGGGAGTACAGACGAAGTGCCTGGTTTGATTGAACAAATGAAACGAACGCCAGAAGCGCTTGTTGTTGCATTTGGTGGTGGTAGCGTTCTTGATCTTGTAAAATATTGTGCATCCAAAAATGATAGTCCATATATCACGGTACCGTCTACATTAAGTAATGATGCAGTTTATTCATGTGTGTCTCGACTTACAAATAATGGAAAGAAAACAAGTTACGGGGTTCAGCCTCCAATGGGAATAATTGTTGATTTTGATATCGTTCGCCAATCACCCAAAGAGTTACTATTGGCCGGTGTGGCAGATATCTTTTCAAATTTTTCTGCCTGTCAAGACTGGCTGCTGTCCCATAATAATACAGGTGAGACAATCAATGAGATTGCTTTTATGCTTGCCAAGCAATCGGCTTACCCTTTATACGATTATACAGAAAAAGACTTGACAACAAATAAATTCCTTTTTGATTTGACAAATGGAATAATAACTTCGGGCTTGTCTATGATTATAAGTGGAAATACTCGCGGAACGAGCGGTTCGGAGCATCTTATAAGTCATGCTATAGATGAGTTCTATCCAAACCATTCCACAATTCATGGAATACAGGTCGGATGGGCTCATCGATATATTCAGAATCATCTTAGACGGGATGAATATGAAGCCAACCGGATTAATGTTTTTTTTGATAGAATAGGTTTGTCAGATGTTATTGAACAGCTGATCCCATGGAAAGATGATGATTTTAACATGTTGATTCCTTTTGCAAAGCAAATACGGAATAGATATACTATTTTTGATACTTTGTAATCGAACCAGTTGACATTTTTGTTGACATTAAAATATCTTTATACATAAAAAAACAAAGAAATGGAGGATTTTTCACATTATAATGCTGAAGGAACCCAATTAAGACGGGCGCAAAATAAAATGTTGGATATCTTAAAAATCGTATCCGAAATATGTGATAAGAATGGAATCCCGTATTGGTTGGAAGGGGGCACTTTGCTTGGGGCTGTCCGACATAAGGGCTTTATCCCATGGGATGATGATTTGGATATTTGTGTATTGCGAAAAGACATGCATAGACTGAAGAAATGCTTGATAAAGGAACTGCCATCGGATTATGAGTTTTTGGATAGGTTCACAAAGTGGAATTATGCAAGGTTATATGCCAAGGTATGCGATAAGAAATCAAATGTTGTTGAACCCGATAGAAATGGTATTGAGTATGGCGTTTTTATTGATATTTTCCCTGTAGAGCGAGTCTTATCACAGAGGACAAAAAAAATTGTTGATGCAATGTATCGGATTCCGATAAAGGGAATGCGGGGATGTTATGGGAAATCATTTGTTATCAAGTCCGTTTTTATGTTAATGTATATTCCTATGTCAATACCTGTGCTTATATCACGATTGTTGGTTCGAATACTAGGAAGCAAAAATTATGCACTTCCCTATGGGAAAAAAGCCTATAATACAATACCATCAAAGTTTATTTTCCCATTGAAGAAAATTAAATTTGAAGGACTGCTTTTTTCTGCACCAGATAATCCAGATAAATATTTAAGACGGTTGTTTGGTGACTATATGGTCATACCACCGGAAGAAAAACGACTTGTACATACTTCGTCAATTACTTTTTTTGATTAATTTTTATGAAGATTGTTTTTTTTCATGCTAGTGCATTCAATAAGGCTCAGTTTTGTGAACTAATGGATGAGGCAGAACGACTTTATCGCTGTGGCAATGAAGTATATTTTGCGACATGCCATGGTTTGTTAAATAGTTGCTGCTCTAATGGAAAGGCAAATCAAGGTGATTGTAAGGCCTGCAAACTATCGTCTCGCATTTCTTTGAGAATGCTGTCCTCCGGTATAAAAAGGGTGCAGATGGATAAGTATCTTCCTGATTCATTGTCTTGTAAATGGGATTACTCTGATGCAAACGAACTAAAAACAGTTCAATTTAAAAATATTAATCTTGGTTATTCTGTTTTGTCATTCTATATCTCTCTTACACGCAATCTCAATCCGTTAATCAGTCAAGACACGAAACCTTTTTTTGACAATCTTTTAACCCAAGGGGCTGTTTTGGCAGAGGGTATTTCTAAAATGATTGACGAAATAAAACCTGATAAATTATGTGTGTTCAATGGTCGAATGTTTGATGCCAAACCTGCGCTTCTTGTTGGTCTGGGAAAGGGAATAAGGGTCGATGTTTATGAGATAATGCTGAAATACCCATACTACAAAGTTGTTTTTGAGAACCACTTGCCGCATGACATAGAATACAATACTTTTTTGTTTGACCATGTTTGGGATAAATCGGTGAAAACCATTGAAGAAAAAAGAATCATTGGAAAATCTTTCTATGAAAAACGATGTGCAGGAATCCCTGCGGGAGATAGGGTGTTTATCCTTGGTCAAAAACAAGGTCTTCTTCCGACAGATTGGGATGAACAAAAAACAAATATAGCCATTTTTAATTCATCTGAAGATGAATATGCTTCAATAGGAGACGAATATGACAGATATCGTTTCTTTGAAACACAAATAGGGGGAATTAAGGAGATACTTGAAATGACGAAAACCAATGGGAATATTCATTTCTACTTACGTGTTCACCCTAATTTAACAGGCATTAACTACCGATATCACCAAGACCTGTATGACTTACCAAATCAATTCTCGAATATTACGGTTATTCGAGCCGATGAACCAATTAGTACATACTCTTTAATGCATGCGGTAGAAAAAGTTATAGTTTTTGGGTCTACTATGGGTATTGAGTCTGCATATTGGGGAAAACCTGTTATATTGCTTGCCGGAGCCAATTACTATCACCTTGGTGCTTGTCTTATCCCCAAGAATAGAGAGGAATTATTGGAGATGATAATCAAACCATTAAACCCTCCACAAATATCTTCGGATGTTTTCTATAAGTTTGGTTTTTATACCATGGATACAGAACGAGCGGTATCCCCAACAAGTTTTTCCTTTTACGATTTTAATACATTTACTGCTAGGTTTTTAGGAAAGACCTTCCACGGCACAAATTGTCAGAAAATACTTGGCTCTAAAAAATTATATGCATGGATGTTTGCTATCTTACGGCAATTACTTATGAGGATTTATAGAGATAAGTATAGTATTCCTTTAGCAGAAAAAATAGATTAAATAATGTTGTCCGTAATAATATGTACATATAATAGAGAAAAATACATCTACAATGTGCTGCGGAGCGTGGCGGAGAATGACTATCCTCGCTCTGGGTATGAGATAGTGCTGGTAAACAACAACAGCACTGATGGCACGCAGGCGGAATGTGAGCGTTTTGCGAGAGAGTATAATGATGTGGCGTTTCGCTATATTGATGAGAAGGAACAGGGACTGTCGTATGCTCGCAACGCCGGCATTCTGGCATCGCATGGCGATGTACTAGTGTATGTGGACGATGATGCTACGGTAAACCGTGAGTATCTGCGTACTTATCAGAACTTCTTTGAGTCCAACCCCGATGCTATGGCGGCAGGCGGACCAATCCTGCCGGTGTATGAGACCGCTGAACCATCATGGTTCTCGCATTTCACACGAGCCCTCATTACGGGCAAGGTATATCTTGGCGACAAAGAGAGACGTTTCCCCAAAGGCAAGTTCCCAGGAGGTGGCAATGCAGCATATCGTAAGTCAGTGTTTGAGCAGATAGGGCTTTTTAACGTGGAACTGGGGCGCAAAGGCAACAGTCTTATGGGAGCCGAGGAGAAAGACCTCTTCGATAAGATGACGGCACTGGGCATCGACTTTTACTATCTGCCTACGGCAATACTGTACCACATCATTCCTGAAAAGAAACTGACGAAGGACTATTTTGACCGCCTGACATACGGCATTGGAGTGAGCGAGCGATATAGGACACTGCGAATCTCGAAATCGAAGTATGCGAAACGTCTGATTTCGGAATGTGTGAAATGGGGAGCCTCGATTGCTATCTGGTTGTATTTCCTATTACGGTTGCAACCACAGAAAGGCAACAAGGTTGTGGCGTTCCGCTGGAATGTCAGCCGTGGTTTGTTAGAGTGTACTACGGACAGATGTCCAGCAAAATAACAATACGGTAAAAAATAAATACAAGGAATACAATTTATCGGATTTCTCTCGGCATAGAATAACAATAGTCAATTTACTATTCACAAAAAGTATGAAAAAGATGACGAAAAACATTCTGACCTGTATTGGTTTTGTACTAATATTATTGGTTGTATCCGTGGTATATTTCTCGCCCGTGCTGGAGGGCAAGCGGTTGCAGCAGGGCGATAGTATCAGTTTTGATTCCATGGTAAAGGAGACCAAGGATTTTACAAAGACGACTGGCGAATACACTGCGTGGAACAGCGCATTGTTTAGCGGAATGCCGAACTACCAGGTGGGTGGCACTGCTCCAATGAAGAATTTTTGGGGCAGGGTGTACGTATGGCTTCATTTTGGTAGAGGTGGTGATCTCGGCGTGCTATTCCTTTACCTGTTGGGTTTCTTTGTCGCTTTGGCCTGTCTAGGACTTAGTCCATGGTTGGCGTTGTTTGGCGCTATTGCCTTCGGGTTAGGGAGTTATAACCTCATTATTATCGAGGCGGGACATATCACCAAGGCCAACTGCATGACGCTGATAATGCCAGTTTTCGCAGGCATCCTGCTATGCCTTAAAGGCGGTGCAGAGAAAGCTAATATGGGGCGTGTTAATTGGTGGAAGGTTATCGGTGGCGGACTGCTTTTCGCCATTACTATCAACCTGCAGTTATCCAACAATCATATTCAGATAACCTATTATACTGCTATCGGTGGCCTGCTGATTGTGCTGACCTATCTGGTCTATGCGATAAAGGATAAATGGCTGGTGCCATACGTTATCGCTGGAGCGATATTATTAGTCGGTGCTGGTATTGCGGTTGGCTGTAATTCGCGACTGCTTTTCATATCGCAGGAGTATGCTAAATACACTATGCGTGGCGGCAGCGAGATAACCGTTACGCCCGAAAACCTGTATAACGACAACGAACCCAAGAGCGACTATACCTCTACTGGTTTGAGTATTGACTACGCCTACAGTTGGAGTTACGGGGTGGGTGAGACCTACACGTTGCTGGTGCCCGGCGCTATGGGCGGCGGCAGCGGCGAGAGAGTTAGCAAAGAGAGCGCAAGTTTCAAGAACTTCCGCCAGCAGCGTGCGCCGCTCTACTGGGGCGACCAGCCGTTCACGAGCGGCCCTGTCTATTTCGGAGCCATAGTCATCTTCCTATTCATTTTTGGACTGTTTGTTGTGAAAGGCCCCGAGCGTTGGTGGCTGCTGGCGGCAACCATTATAAGCATTGTTCTATCGTGGGGCCGTCACTTTATGGCGGTGAACGAGTGGCTGTTCTACCATCTGCCAATGTATAGTATGTTCCGCACGCCGTCGATGGCATTGGTACTTGCCAATGTCACGATGGTGTTCATGGCTGTGCTGGCGCTGAAGGCTGTTATCGATAATCAGCGACTGCCCAAGGGCGAGCGACGTAATTTGCTGACGCCTCTATATATTTCTGGTGGCATCACGGCCGGCATTATTCTCCTCGGACTTTTGTTGAGCGGCGGATTTAGTTACAGTGGCGTTTCCGACGAGCAGATGGCTGCGCAGTACAAAGACCAGTGGCAGTTCATTCAAGATGTGTTTATCCAGGACCGCAAGGCGTTGTTCGTCAGCGATTCGTGGAGGTCGCTATTGTTTGTCGCACTTGCTTTCGGTGTGCTTTGGCTTTACATCAGCGATAAGATAAAGAAGGCATGGCTCGCAGTGGTGCCTATGACGTTGTTGGTACTCATCGACTTGTGGGGTGTGGACCGTAGATATATTGCAGAAGAAGACTTTGTGAAACCTCGCGACATACAGTTGCGTCCCGAGGAGTATGACGCTGAGATAGACCGTCAGGCGGCATTTTTCGGAGACAAGGACTACCGCGTGCTGAACCTCGCCGTTAATACCTTCAACGATGCAAAGCCGTCGGCTTTCCACCACCAGATAGGCGGCTACAGCGCTGTGAAACTGCGTCGCTATCAAGATATTATTGATTTCTACATCAGCCGTCATATCAATTGGCGTGTGCTGGCTATGCTCAATGCAAGGTATATAGTCACTCCAGACAGAAAAGTGCAGCGCAACCCCGAGGCATTAGGCAACTGCTGGTTTGTGGACGACTATAAGTTTGTTGCCGACCCTAACGGTGAGATTCTTGCCCTCAATGATTTCGACCCGATGAAGACCGCCATCGTGGATAGCAGCAAATGGGCGGCACAACTTGCAAACTTTACGTCTGCCGAGGCATCTGCTGGCGACTCTATAGTTGAAGATTATCAGACGCCGTATCATCCCGGCTACCTGCGCTACAACAGCCATAGCGAGAGGGACCGTATAGCGGTGTTCAGCGAGGTGTGCTATACGCCCGACTGGTTCGCCTACATAGACGGCAAGCCTGCCGACTATTTCCGTGCCAACTACATTTTGCGTGCTATGATAGTCCCCGCCGGCGACCATGTGATAGAATTCCGCAATGAGGCTCCTCGTATGCACAGCCTCGACCGCATATCCCTCGCCTGCTCTATACTCCTTTTAGTTATTGTCATAGTGGTCCCAGTAGCATTTTTCGTATTTAGAAAGAAACGGCAATAGGTATTCACACAGAATCACGTTTTTAATACCAAATTGATTAGGCAGACAAGAATATTTTTTGTGGTATTGGAAAAATGTGTATCTTTGCAGACGATATTTAGTAGGGAAAATAAATCAAATATATAACTAATCGTTTGAGAAACACGGCTCAACGGCAAAAAAAGAAATTATGAAGAAAGACATTCATCCTTCGAATTACAGACTTGTGGTCTTTAAAGACATGTCCAATGACAATATGGTGCTGACTCGTAGTTGCGCCGCCACAAAGGAAACTGTCGTCTATACTGACGGTAAGGAATATCCTGTGGTGAAACTCGAAATCTCCAACACATCGCACCCATTCTTCACTGGAAAACTGAAACTCGTTGACACCGCTGGACGCGTTGACAAGTTTATGAGCAAGTATAAACGCTATGCCAAGAACAATCAGTAATTAATAGATAATTTGTTTTAGGTTTTAGATTAGGCGGGCAGTCGATATCGACTGCCCGCTTGATTTTTTTTCGTATTTTTGCATTTACTTTTGATGGACAAAAAGTCCTTCGGGTAAAACATCTAATCGGTTTATGCTCAACGATAATATATCTCTTGAAAATACTACGGTTCTTGTTACTGGTTGTGCCGGTTTTATTGGTGCAAATCTTGTGATGCGTCTTTTTGCAAGCCATAGCAATATTAGGATTGTCGGTGTCGATAATATGTCCGACTACTATGACGTGCGCCTTAAAGAACTACGATTGCGTCAGATTGAGGCTATGAAAGGTGCGTGGACTTTTGTCCGTGGTTCTATTGCTGACCGTTCATTGCTTGATGGTGTTTTTGAACAATACAGTCCTGCCGTGGTTGTCAATCTTGCGGCACAAGCCGGAGTGCGTTACAGCATCACTAATCCCGATAGTTATATAGAAAGTAACCTTATAGGTTTCTATAATATTCTTGAGGCCTGCCGCCATCATGGGGTGGAGCATTTGGTGTATGCCAGCAGTAGTTCGGTCTATGGCAGCAACAAGAAGGTGCCGTATTCTACCGATGATAATGTGGATAATCCTGTGAGCCTTTATGCTGCTACCAAGAAAAGCAACGAACTGATGGCCCATGCTTATTCCAAACTCTACGACATTCCTTCTACGGGATTGCGTTTCTTCACGGTGTATGGTCCTGCCGGACGTCCCGACATGGCCTATTTCGGTTTTACTAACAAACTGCGCGAGGGAAAGACCATAGAGATTTTTAACTATGGCAACTGCAAGCGTGATTTTACGTATGTTGATGATATTGTTGAGGGTATCTGTCGTGTGATGCGCCATGCGCCAGAACGACGCAAAGGCGATGACGGGCTTCCACTGCCGCCATACAAGGTTTACAATATCGGCAATAGCAATCCAGAAAACCTGCTTGATTTCGTTACCATTCTACAGGAGGAACTTTTGAGAGCGGGAGTGCTGCCTGCCGACTATGATTTTGAAAGCCATAAACGCCTTGTGCCTATGCAGGCTGGCGATGTGCCGATAACTTATGCCGACACCGAACCGCTTGAGCGCGATTTCGGTTTCCGTCCTTCCACGCCGCTGCGTGTCGGGTTACGCCATTTTGCCGAATGGTATGCCGATTTCTACGGCAAGGCATAATGCTATGGAGGCCAGTTATCTATTAGTCGCCAAATCCATAATTCTTTTAATGTCTATAAGCCGCAGTAGGACTGCCGCTATGCAGGCTATGCCTAATGCTGCCAAGGCTTGCCCCCACCACGATATACACAGGTGGGAACATATCATATTTGCCAAGCAGATAATTATGCTGAAAAGGGCTAATTTGGCAATGTAGGCATACGAGGGGCGCAGGTGGTAGATGCGCAGTGCAACCACTGTTTGTGACAGAGCCATAAAGGATTGCGATATAAGGCTTGCCCACGCGCTGCCGAGTGCTCCATAGCGAGGAATTAGCAAAAGGTTAGTCGCTATGTTAATAATCAGTGTCGATAGGGCAAGGATGTTGAGTTGTCGCAGTTGCCCGCCAGCCGTTAGGAGTGTGCCGAAGATGTAGGTGAACGAGAGGGGGATTATTCCAAAAATCAGGATTCGAAATACCTCTGCCGACTCGCTGATATGGCTGGTGTAAAGCAGTTGCATAAGTGGCGACGCTATGGCGGAGAGGGTTATGGCCGACGTGGCGGCAAAAACCATGAGCAGAGAAAAGGTGCTCTGCGTTACGGTGCGAAGTTCTTCGTGGTCGCTGTTGTCATGAGTCAGGCGAGCATATACGGGCAGCAATGGCACCGACACGAGGTAGGCTATCATTGTGAGCGCATCGAGCAGACGAAAGGCACTGGCGTAGATGCCCGATGCCGTGTCGCCCGACGGGGAAAGCATGCTGAGAAGTATGGGGTCGATGCGGTTGTAACTGGCCATGAGAAGCACAAGCAATGCAAACGGCGCACTACGTTTGATGATGAGCAGCGCAAAGGCTCGGTTCCAATGAAGTCGCCGAAGCGATGTGCGTCGCAGGAGAACCGTGAGTGCTATGGCGGCGGTGATGGCGTAGGCGGCTGTCTGAGCGTAAACAAACCACTCTATGCGAAACGTTGTCTCGGAGTGATGAGAGAGGTAGAGCAGTCCGCCGCAGATGGCTATCATCAGCACTCGGTCCAAGACGCTGAGCACGCTATCCCAACGGAAAAGCAGAAGTCCCTCGAAATTACTGCGTAAGTAGAGTATCAGCGAGTTGAGAAACTGGTTAAGGCAGAGCAGCGCCAAAAGCCCGAATTGTCGAGAGGAGAATCCCAGCAAGAGCCCTACTGTGAGCGTGATGACGGCGTAGAAAAGCAGTAGCAGGAGTTTTATGGAGAGAATGCCCGACAGGTGTTTGCCCAGCAGTTGTGGGTGGCGGGCAATGTTGCGGGTGTTGAAATTGGTTATGCCGAGGTCGAGCAGTATATTGAAGATGTAGGCAAGGTTGAAAAGCGTGAAATACAGCCCGTAGGCTTCGGCACCCACGGCATTTTGCACACCCACCTCAATGCCGAGAATCCATATGGGTTTTACCAATAGGTTGAGTAGCAGCACCCAGAAGAGGCCGGAGAAAAGTTTTTTTGATAGGTTGCCGGCTGGCTGCATTGTTTTGATGGCTTGTTATTTCACCTTGGGAGTATTGCTGCTCGGAGCATCGGTATTGCTAAAACCAGTGCCAGACGATGTGCCCTCTACGGAGAGTCTTTCTTCGATGTCCCAGTTGGCACGGAGAGTCAGCGTTTTAGAGAGGTAGTAAACCTCTTCGGGCTGGCGGTGCAGCCAGTAGTTGCCTGGCGTCCAAAGTGCGTTGTCGTTGTGGTCGGCAAAAGCCTGCACACGGTATTTCCCCGGTTGTAGCAGTCTAAATTCGGCTTTCTTATTCTTGCCGAGGGCAATGGTCTGTTTTATTTTTCCAGACTCATCGGTGAGTAATACAACATATTGCGTGGTGTCGGCGGCATTGTCGAGCGTGATGAAAATATTGCCGAATTTTTCCTCGCCTTGAATCTCTGTGGTCAGAGATAGTGTGTCGGTGGTGTTGCCGAAAATATCGTAAAGGCTTTTGGCCTTGATTGTTATCTTGTAGCGTTCGTCTGCCTTGGGCGAGAAATCGACATTGGCGTGCAGCAGCGAACTATCCACCACGAGGTTGTGTGTGCTTTGTGTGCTGTCGGACAGACGTAATACTATGACTGCGGAGTCGAGGCGTGTGCGTGTGGTGTCTATAGGGTTGGCAAACGACAGCGATGGACGCATAAAATAGGGCATTGTCGCCCCCGTGGTCCATTTGCACCAATCTGTATTTTTACTTTGTGGCTGTTTCTGCGATTCTCCCATTTTGCGTTTATGTCGCCATTGGAGTTTCAGAGTGTCGGTAATGCCGCTGCTGTCGGCAATCGACACCACGATGTTGCGACATTTGGGGTTGACGGTCCAGAGGCGTATGGTGTCGCGTGAGGCAGAGAGCCGCCATACTATGGCGGAGTCTGAATTTAATGACGGGTCGGTGAGGGGAAGCATAGTGACTATCTCGGCATATCCTTCGCGTTCAAACTTGCTTTGCAGTATGCGCTGCACCTGTTGCTGTTCGAACGACATAAGGAGTCGGTGGCTTGTGGCGTTGCTGTCCGATGGCTCGCAGGCTTCGATAATAGTGTCGGTAAATGCTATGGCTTCGTTTGGACCATAGCGCAGGTCTTTGTCGGCGTCTTCAATGGCAATTAGGCGATAGCGGCCAGGACAGATATGCGAAAAATGGAAAAAGCCCTTGTCGTCGCAGCGAGTGATGTTGGTGGGGTTATTCTTTGTGACAGTCGAGTCTTGGCTGTCCTCTGGGTAGAGCATCACGGTGATGGTGTTCTTTCGCGGCGTGAGGCTGTAGGCGTCGAGCACCGAGCCGAGAATCATCATGCTGTCGATGACAGAACCAGTCGAGAATGCGTATTCGTAACTTTGCAGTTTGTTGCCTTCTGTAAAGTCGGCTATGGCGTTGCGGAATTGGAAGAGATAGGTGGTGTTTGCTTGCAACGAGTCGTTGATTGTCACCAGTATGCCGTGCCGTTTTGTGGCGAAGGTCGGCTTGGGTTTCATTGGCGGCGAGATGAGTATGTTGTTGTCGGCATCTTGGATTACCACATACTCGTCAAAGTTGATGAAAAAAGATTTTTCGTCGAAATTGAGCGTGCCGTTGGCAGGCTGTTCGTCAACAACGCGTGGCGCCGTTTTGTCGCGCGGGCCTCCTTCGGGGTAGCCTTGCCGCGCGCATGAGGCAATGCATAACAATGCTAACGCAAACAGGCAGCGTAGCACGTTGGTTTTAATTGTGTGGATGGATTGCGGCATCAGCAGGAGTAGATAGAGCGGAACTTGATACGCATAAGGCGTATATCCTGTTCGGGGTAATCGTCGGGGTCGTCGGCAAATTCTTCGTAGGCGGCTTCGAGGTCATCTATGTTCTGGCTGTTGCGCCAATAGTCCAGAAGTTCTTCCTGAATGTCCTCGTCAATGGTTTCGTTGATATAGTAGTCTATATTCAGTTTCAGACCGTTGCTCAAAATGTGCTCTATCTCGGTCAGCAGTTCGTCCATTGTGAGGTCTTTGCCAGCGGCAATGTCATCGAGCGATTTGTGGTGGTCTATATTATTAATGATGTAACTCTGCAACCCGCTTTTGCTGGCAGCCGAGCGCACCACTATTTCCTGCGGACGTTCTATCTCGTTGTCCTCGACATACTGCTTGATGAGTTTTACGAATGGCTCGCCCCAGCGTTGCGCTTTCGATATTCCCACGCCGTAGCATCGCGACAGTTCCTCGGTAGTGCAGGGATATTGTATGGTCATATCGGTCAGCGAACTGTCTTGGAAGATGACGTTGGTGTCGGCCACCTTGTTGGTTTTGGCTATGCTCTTGCGCAGGTTTTTGAGCATGGCGTAGAGCGTCTCGTCGCCAGCAGCAATGCCTCCTCCACCGCCAGCGGCAATATCCTCATCGTCGTCGGGGTTGGTATAGTCGTGGTCGCATGCCACGCTGATGTCGTAGGGCGTTTTGAGGTATTTGAATCCTGCGGGTGTCAGTTTCAGTGTGCCGAAGGTCTCGACCACCTTTACCACGAGGTTTTCAAATATAGCCTGTCGTAGCACGGCTTTCCAGAAGAGTTCGTCGTGGTCTTTGCCCTCGCCATATTGCTCTAACTGTTCGGGTTTGTAAACCTTGGTGTTCGGGTTTGGCCGACCGAGCATTACGTCTATCAGCCATTTCATCTTGAACGACTGCTTGGTTGCCACAATGGTTTCAAGAGCAAACACCATCTCCTCTTTGGCGGGAACGAGTGGCTTGGGGTGCACACAGTTGTCGCAGTTGCCGCAACTGCCCGAAGGATAGTCCTCGCCAAAATATTTCAGCAGGTTGACCCTGCGGCAGGCCGAACTTTCGGCATAAGATACCATCTCTTGCACCAACTGGTTGGCCATGGCCTGCTCGGAGTTGTTCTTGTCGGTGAAGAACTTGTAAAGTTTTTCAGCGTCTTGCTCGCTGTAGAAAGCAATGCAGATGCCTTCGCCGCCGTCGCGTCCGGCGCGGCCCGTTTCTTGATAGTAGCCTTCAAGACTCTTGGGAATGTCGTAGTGGATGACAAATCGCACATCGGGCTTGTCGATACCCATGCCGAATGCTATGGTGGCAACAATCACGTCGGCCTCTTCCATAAGGAATTTGTCCTGGTTCTCAGTGCGGACCTTGTTGTCCAATCCGGCATGGTAGGGCAGGGCTTTGATGTCGTTCACCTGCAATAGTTCTGCCAGGTCCTCCACCTTCTTGCGTGTCAGACAGTAGATAATGCCGCTTTTGTGCGGATGCTGTTTGATGAAGCGTATTATCTCCTTGTGGAGCAGCATTTGGTCGGCAGGCTTGGGGCGTACCTCGTAGTAGAGGTTTGGGCGGTTGAACGAAGAGACAAAGGTTTGCGCTTTCTCCATTTTCAGGTTGCGCACTATGTCTTGTTGCACCTTTGGCGTAGCCGATGCGGTGAGGGTCAGTATAGGCATGACCTTGCCGGTCTTGCCGTTGTCGCGTATGCGGTCTATGGCTTGGCGGAGCCGTCCGTATTCGGGGCGGAAATCGTGTCCCCATTCAGAGATGCAGTGAGCCTCATCTATGGCGAAAAACGAGATGGGTATCTGCATGAGGAACTCGATGGTTTCGTCTTTTGACAGTGTTTCGGGTGCTACATACAGCATTTTGGTGCCACCGTTGAGCAAGTCTTCTTTCACTTCGGTGGTTTGCTGTTTGTTGAGCGACGAGTTAAGAAAATGGGCCACACATTCATGGCCTGAGGTATAGCGCACGGCATCAACCTGGTTTTTCATCAGTGCTATGAGTGGCGACACGACGATGGCAGTACCCTCGCTTATCATGGCAGGCAACTGGTAGCATAGCGATTTGCCGCTGCCTGTTGGCATGATGACGAAGGTGTCTTTGCCGTCAAGAACGCTGCGTATAATAGCCTCTTGGTCGCCCTTGAAATGGTCAAAGCCGAATATTTCCTTTAGTTTGGATTGCAAGTCTGTCATGGTTTCAAAAAAAACGTGTACTTTTGCAAAACGAAATTCAAAGTTAAGATTTTTTTTATAATCTGCCAAAAAAAAATTGTTTTGAAGTCAGACGACGAAATAAAGGAAATTGCAATTCAGGTTATTGCAGACGAAAAGAAGGCTATAGAAAACCTGTCCGATAGGATTGGAGATGATTTCTCCAAGGCTGTAAAAATGATATATTCGTGCAAAGGCAGAGTGGTGGTTACGGGTATTGGCAAGAGCGCAAATATTGCGACAAAGATTGTCTCGACGTTTAATTCGACGGGAACGCCAGCCCTCTTCATGCACGCTGCCGATGCCATTCACGGCGACCTCGGTATGGTGCGCCACGACGACGCTGTAATCTGCATATCAAAAAGCGGCAACACTCCGGAGATAAAGGTGCTTGTGCCCCTCATCAAGAATTTCGGCAACCCGCTTATTGCCATTGTCGGCAATACCGACTCCTTTCTGGCTCGTGAGGCCGACATAGTGCTCGACACTACGGTAGAGCACGAGGCTTGCCCCAACAATCTTGCCCCCACATCATCTACCACGGCGCAACTTGTTATGGGCGATGCGTTGGCGGTGGCTCTCATAGAGTGCCGCAATTTCACGGCGCGCGATTTTGCTCGTTTCCACCCCGGCGGAGCCCTCGGCAAGCAACTCTATCTGCGTGTGGCAGACCTGTCGGTGCAGAACGAACGGCCTTCCGTAGCGCCGCAAAGCCTTGTGCCAGAGGTTATTCTCGAAATGACGGCAAAACGTCTGGGCTGCGCGGTGGTTGAAGATAATGGCCGAATACTGGGCATCATAACCGATGGCGACTTGCGTCGCATGATGCGTAAATACTCGTCGTTTGACACACTGACGGCTGCCGACATTATGTCGGTGTCGCCCAAGCAGGTTCTTGCTACCGAATACGCGGTCAATGCCCTTGAGATAATGCGCTCCAACTCGATAACCCAGTTGGTGGTTGTCGATGAAAACGATAAGTACCAAGGCATAATTCATCTGCATGATATTCTGCGGGAGGGAATAATATAAAAATAGGACAGCATGGAATTACGAACCGAGAATGTTGTAAAGAAATATCGTCTGCGGACTGTTGTTAAGGGCGTGAGTGTCAGTGTGAAGCGTGGCGAGATAGTCGGCTTGCTTGGTCCCAATGGGGCGGGAAAGACCACAACGTTCTATATGATAGTTGGAATCATCAAGCCCTATTCCGGCCATGTGTATCTCGACGATAAAGATATAACCTCCATGCCTATGTATCGTCGTGCGCAAAGCGGTGTGGGCTACTTGGCGCAGGAGGCTTCGGTGTTTCGTCAGATGACGGTGGAAGATAACATTATGGCCGTGCTCGAATTTCGCAAGGACCTCGACAAGCAAGGCCGTCAAGAGAAACTGGAGTCGCTACTCGATGAGTTCGGATTGCAGCACATACGCCGCAGCAAGGGCATACAGTTGTCGGGAGGCGAGCGACGTCGCACCGAGATTGCGCGTGCATTGGCCAACGACCCAAAGTTCCTCTTGCTCGACGAACCGTTTGCCGGCGTTGACCCCATAGCTGTGCAGGACATCAAGGACATTGTGTCGCATCTGAAAGAACGAAATATAGGTATTCTGATAACCGACCATAATGTTCGGGAGACGCTTTCGATAACCGATCGTGTCTATCTGCTTTTCGGAGGCACCGTTCTGCATAGCGGCACTCCAGAGGAGATGGCTGCCGACCCCGATGTGAAAGCGAAATATCTTGGGCGCGACTTCGAACTGCAGCGCCACTCCGCAGCCGCTATCACGTCAGAGACGAGCACTCAAAATGCAGAGGCGAATGAGGCTTCGGAAGAAAATCTCCAGCAAAACGAAACTTTAGCAGAATAATTACGAAAAACTGCCAATTATCAATTACAAAAACTAATCACATTCTCTCAATGAAACTCAATACAATAGAAGAGGCAATACAGGATTTTAAGGATGGCAAGTTCGTTATCGTAGTTGATGACGAGGACCGTGAGAACGAGGGCGATTTTATTATCGCCGCCGAAAAGATAACGCCGGAACACGTCAATTTTATGCTCAAGAATGGGCGTGGCGTGCTTTGCGCCCCTGTGACCGAAGAGCGTTGCAAGGAACTGGGTCTTGACATGCAGGTGCACGACAATACCTCGCTCCTTGGCACTCCTTTCACCGTTACGGTTGACCTTCTTGGTCATGGTTGCACCACGGGCGTATCGATGTACGACCGTGCTATGACTATCAACGCATTAGCTAATCCTGCAACAAAGGCCAGCGACCTTGGCCGTCCGGGCCATGTCAATCCGTTGCGTGCGCGCAATGGCGGTGTGCTGGTGCGTGCCGGACACACCGAGGCTGCTGTTGACCTTGCCCGTCTGGCAGGCTTGCAGCCATGTGGCGCCTTAATCGAAATCATCAACGACGATGGCACTATGGCGCGTATGCCGCAGTTGGAAAAGGTGGCAGAACGTTTCGGGCTGAAAATTATCACTATCAAGGACCTCATAGCCTATCGTGTTGCACATGAGACTCTTATCCGTAAAGAGGAAGAGGTATTTATGCCAACCCATTGGGGCAATTTCAAACTCATAGCCTATACTCAACTTGACAATGGTGCCACGCATCTTGCTCTCAAGAAAGGCGACTGGCAGCCTGGCGAGCCTATCATGGTCAGGGTCCATTCGAGTTGTGCTACTGGCGATATTTTTGGCTCGTGCAAGTGCGATTGTGGCGAGCAGTTGCATCGTGCTATGGAGATGATAGAGAATGAGGGCAAAGGCTTGGTGCTCTATATGAGCCAGGAAGGACGTGGTATAGGCCTGGTGAACAAACTCAAGGCCTATCACCTTCAGGAACAAGGCTATGACACTGTCGATGCTAACATACAGTTGGGATTTAAGCCAGACGAACGTGACTATGGCATTGGCGCGCAGATTTTGCGCGACCTCGGTGTCACGCAGATGCGTCTGATGACAAATAACCCAGTGAAACGCAGTGGTCTTGAGGGCTACGGACTAAAGATTGTCGAGACGCTTCCGATAGTGATACCGCCAAACCAGTACAACGAGCGCTACCTCAAAACCAAGCAGGACCGCATGGGTCACGACTTGAAAATGTAGAGTAGGGTAGCCATCGAGTGTTTAGAATATACTCGACATACCAATAACCAAGACACCGCAGTTATGCTGCGGTGTCTTGGTTTATGTCTATTCAAGAGGGTTTATGGGACCGAATTGTTTGCCCGTCAGAAGCATAATGGCTGCTTTGAGGCGTGAGCGTAGCCGCTGCTTGCGCAAAGGTGGAGTCTCGTTGTCGGAGTCAATATCATTTGTCATAGGTTCTCCCAGATGCGTGAGGTGACGGCGAAGAACGGAGTTGGTAATGCCCCATTTGAGCAGGAATTGTATGTTGCCGTTGTTGCGACGCACACGGCCTGTGCTTTTGGTCTCGAAATGATAGACACGGCAGTTGCCAAGTCCTTTGAAATGACGCACGCCTGCCATATATAGTTTGGCGGTCAGGTCGGGGTCGCTATACATTCCGGGTGTGTATTCTATGCTGTAGCCGCCAACAATGTCCCACATATCGCGGTGCATGAGGCTTGGCGGCCATGTGGCGCCGCGCCAGTCGCTTTTCGGATGGCTCATATATTCACGCAGCAGTCGCTCCTCGTCGAAAGTCTCGATGCTATCGCCATAGTCGGCTAAGATTCCCACGTCAAGATAGTTGTGGGGCTGTATCATAGTGCCCGACAGATAGAAACGGTTGTCGGGTAGCGAGGAAATCTCGTCTGCCATGGCGGTATCCCAGCCTGGCAGCAGATACATATCGTCGTTGAGATACAGAATGTAGTCTGTTTTAACGAGCGTCCGCATCATATTGCACGAGAGGCACACGCCTACATTCTGCTCGGTATGTGTGTAGTCGATGCCTTCGTCTTTAACCCATTGCAGGGTACCGTCGCTTCCGTCGTTCACGTGTATGATGATTTGGTGGTCGGCGGCCGAATTGCGCTTAATGCTTGCCACACAGAGTTTGAGAAACGGCAGGTTGTTCCACGAGGGTATGATGATTGAGAAGCGAGGTTGCATCTGGCAGTGTTGTTTTGACTTGTTATAGCGCTATTCGTCGCTGGGCATCAGTTCGCCATATCGGTTGTGAAGTGGCAGATACTCGTAGCGAATGGAGTAGATGTCGGTCTCGCGAGAGTAGCGTATGGAAAAGAAAAAGTCACTGTAAAAATATTTCCAAAGCCCTTTTTCGCCGACAGCCTTCTTATAGCCCGACTCTTCTACGCGGTCCATTGTCTGCATGAACCATTTTTCGTCGGGGAATTTCCAGTTGCCCTTGATGTCGCCTCGTGCCACGACAATGCGGTTGTTGTAGAACTCGAAAAAAACATTGTCCGTGGTCTTGTAGATGACGCGCTCGCCATTGTCGGCTACTATTTTAAGGCCGGGATATTGCTGAATGAGTTGCGTCAGCGTCATTCCGAGCCATGTCTTGGGCTCGGCTTTGGCAGCCACACCATCCATAGGCTTCATAATGGTCGGAATAACAACCTCTTCGGTGTATGCTGGCATGGGATTTTTGCTGCTTTGCGGTACGGGTTTGCGTGGCCGTTCGCGACCAAACCAGCCCTGTGCCGAGAGCGGTAGCGCAATCATGAGCATTATTGCTCCTATAATGATTATTCGGATATGTGGATGAATGTTCATTCGAGATTAAGATGAGATAGATACTCTATTTGCCAACAATGGGTCTGAGGCTCGTGGTCCCAGACCCATTGCAGTTTTTTCAAGTGGGCTAAAATTAATTGTTGCGACGAGTGGCAACGATATCTAATTTTATGCCATCCGTAAGCAGTGTGGCCAATGATAAACCTTTAACATTGCCATAATATGCTGTGATGCTAGCAGGAGTGCCGGCTTTTTTGTATGCCATCTGGTCTTGGTAAATGAAAGTGCCGGTAGTGGTGTCAACAGTGGCGAGAATCATGTGCTCGTCTTTCACATAGCCCCAGGTGCTCTTCATCTTGTTGAACCATGCTGTTGCTGCAAGATTTGCATCGGCTGTTGTGAACTGGAAGTTGGCAATGGTTCCCGAAGTATAGAACGACACACCCATAGCCTCGGCCTCAGCGGCAGTAACGGTGAGAGTGGCATTATAGTTGGTGCCGCCACCAACCAAGGTTCCCAGTGCGATATTATTTTCGGTGATAGTAACATCATAGGTGCCAATAAAGTCGTTGAGCGTTGCGCTTGCACCGCTTTCGGTCTTGTCAGACTCTTCTTTGGAACATGAGGTAAGGCAGCAGGCGGCTGTCATGGCAAAAGCCATAAGGAATAAAAAAACTTTTTTCATGGTGTATGTTTGTTTTCTATTAATAAGATGCAAAAATACTTTTTTTTATTCAAAAAAAGGAAACCAATCTCTAATTAATTGATGGGTTGCACAATACGGCGTAGTTGCTCTACGTCGAGTTGCTGATATGCGACGTTAGAGGTGTCGGCAAAGTGGAGTTTGTTGGATGCGTAGTTGCTCTGGTTGTATTCTGTGGCTTTTGTGAAGAGGGTTCGTGCCACTGCGTGTTTCATCTCTTCATAGCCCATTTTGCCGTCGGCATAACGTTTTTGGTCTTTTTCGGAGAGGAAGCGTTTTACTTTTAGATAGTATTTCTCTGGCAAACGTCCGTTGGCATCGAGGTTGCGGTCCAGTTCGGGAAAGTTGACCCATGAGGTTACCGTTGTTTCGAGCAGGGCGATTTTTTTTCGATTGCGGTCGGTATAATATCCGAGATATGCGTGGCAGGGCTCTACAAAGATGACCGGTTTAAGCCCGACTTTGCGAAACAATGAGGCAAAAAACACGCAGGCGTCCACGCAGTTGGCCTGGCGGCTGTTATATACCTCGTCGAAGAACCTTATGCGTTGCACGTTGGTTCGTTTTGATGGGTTGGAGGTGCATGTTATGGAACTATAGGATATGCCGCGCTGCAGGGCATAGTACCAAAAAGCGAACACCTGTTCCGAAACGGCTTTTTCTCCCTGCTGGTAGCCCACAAAACGAGTCACGATGCGTTGGTCGAGAATATCGGTGAGTATGCTGTCTATATATGGATGTTCCTCATTCACATAGCCTGCGAAGAGCCATCGGAAATCGTAGTTCTGGTTGTCTGGAGTGCGAATACTGATTAGGCACTCGTTGGCGGAACGGTAGTTGAGGCGTAGGTTTCGGACGTCCACTTGCTCGTCGTTTATAAAGCAGGTGAATGTCAGGTCCATAAGACCCGACTGGCGTGTAGCGTATAGCGCCTCGTATTTCCATTTCAGTCGTGGGTAGAAGGTGTAGGTCTTGCCACGCTCGGGCAGTTCTTCTTGAATGATTGTCACATAGTTGAGACGTGATGAGTCAACGGTGATGCGAAGTATGGAGCCGGATGCGGGGCTTGTTACGCTTATGGCAAAGAGTGCCGATTCTTGTGGCATAGGGTCTTTGAGGCCCGCCACGCCGAGAATGAGCGAGGGGTATAGGCAGCCGTCAAGAGCCTCGTTATATTGCACTTGGAAGTCTATTGTGGAAGGGTCGTATTTGCGCATAGCGTGCTCGCGACAACCCGTTAACACCAATAGTGCCGCAAAGAGTAAGATGATATGTGGTCGAAACTGTAACATTCAGTTTTTATATTGTAGTTGGTGTTTTGTGTGTTGTTGCGCAATCCACCGAGAAGTGTCATTGTACAATGTCGGGGTTTTGGTTCACGAAGTCGCCCCATGACTGGCGTTTGGATTTTTTGCGCTGTGGCTTGAGTTGCTGCCGCAAATCGCTCAATGGGTTGGAGGATACGAGGTGATGGCAATAGGCAGCAGCCAGTGCGTCGGTGGCGTCGAGGTAGTGGGGCTGGAGGTCGAGACCAAGGTGGGCTTGCAGCATGGCGAGAACCTGCTCTTTCGAGGCTCGGCCGTTACCGGTAATGTACTGCTTGATGCTTGCAGGCTCGTATTCCGAAAATGGGATGTCTCGACTCATGGCAGCGGCTATCGTAACTCCTTGGGCGCGACCGAGTTTTAGCATCGACTGCACATTCTTGCCGAAAAAAGGTGCTTCGATAGAGAGATGGTCAGGGTGGTATTCGTCCATTAGTCGTCCCATTTCGTTGAAAATGGTGCGTATGCGCTCGTTATAGTCGTCGATGCGTTTCAGATACAGCACGTCCATCGTCACCATCTTTGGCGTGGGTTCGGTCTGCAGAATGCTGTATCCGAGTATCAATGTGCCAGGATCGACACCGAGAATAGTCATCGTTCGTTATTTTTCAATATCTTAATGAACGGACATCGCCGCTCAGCCAAAAATGCAAAAATAACAAATTTGTCAGTAATTCAAAAGTTTGACTATCTTTGCAGAAATAAAGGATTGTCAATGGTTATTGATTTCCATACGCATCGGCCTACGCCTACGGGGGTGTTCACTCCTCGCTCCTTTGGCGTTCATCCGTGGAAGAGTCATCTCCTTTCAGTGCCGCCTATCGACGATGTTTGCTGGCAAGGCGTTGATTTTGTGGGAGAATGTGGCTTAGACCGATGTAAGCACCCGTCAATAGACGTGCAGATGGCTTGCTTTGAGAAACAGTTGATTATTGCCGAGAAACTATCTTTGACTGTGGTTGTGCATTGTGTTCGTGCCTTCGACAGCCTTTTGGCTATGCGAAAGCAATATGGCGCAACGCCCTGGATAGTGCATGGCTTTGTGGGCGGAGTGCAACAAGCCGTGCAACTTGCGGAGCATAAGATACTTGTCTCGATAGGAGCGGCACTGCTTGACGAGCGCCGTACCAAGGTCCGCGACACTTTATTGTATCTTGGTAGCAAGCGGCTGCTGCTCGAAACAGATGATAGCGGTGCTGATATTAGTGAGATATATCACACTGCGGCATCGCTGTTCGGCATACCTATTGCCAAGTTAGAAAGCGATATAGAAACCTACTATCGCACGTTGTCGTGCAATGTGTAGGTGTTGTCGGCGTCTCTGAAGGGGGCATCTCGATATTAGCGAGACACTTTTTCTTTCAGCGTGCGGAGATAATCTTTGTGTTCCGAGGTTACCCTGAAACTCTCTATGGCCTTCTGTATGGCCTTGTTGTGCACCCATGGGTCGAGGCGACGTTGCTCTATATAGGGCAATGTGGCATCATACTGTTTGGCAATGGCGGTGGCAAAGAGCCATGCCTGCATCATTTGTATGTAGTATTCCGACCGTTTTATGCCGCAGGTCCAGTCAAGATAGCGAGTTTGGAACCGCTCGTCGAGATAGTGTTGCATAATCATTTTTAGTCCGAACCGCACAGTGTATTCGTGGTCGGAGGCAATCCAGCGTTCAATGTGTGGCAGCAGGTCGTCGTGGTGGCGAGCGAAAGCGCGTGGCGAGAGTTGGTCGCAGGTGGCCCAGTTGTCTATATAAGGCAGAAAGCGCTCCACCGCATCTATGGCAGCGCTAAAATCGCGTATTCCGTCAATAAGGAAAGCATGAAGTTGGTTCTCGTCGAAATAACGATGTGGCAGGTCGGAAAGAAAGTCGTCTGCACCGCCGTTGCGAATAATCTCCTTCGCATAGTTTCGCAGTGTGGGAGTGCGCACTCCGATAAATGCCGTTGTGCTAACCGTTGGGATGAGCGGGGCCTGGAAAGAGGCGTATTTCTCATCGCGCATTCCGAAGAGCGCGGTCTGTATTTCGGGGGTGGTAATACTCATTGTCGCTGTTTGAGTATGGTTTTAGGAATAAAAAAAGTGGCGCAGTTGCTGCGCACACTCTCTAACCAATAAAAATCAAAAACTATTTCTTGTTTTCGTGATTCCGCTGCGATTCGAACGCAGGACCTACTGCTTAGAAGGCAGTTGCTCTATCCAGCTGAGCTACGGAACCAGCATAAAAAAAAGGTTTACCATTGTAACCTCTCTCTGTCGGGATAGCAAGATTCGAACTTGCGATCTCCTGCTCCCAAAGCAGGCGCGCTAACCGGACTACGCCATATCCCGCTTTTCAAAAAGTGGCGGAGAAGGGGGGATTCGAACCCCCGGTACCCTAATCGAGTACGACAGTTTAGCAAACTGTTGGTTTCAGCCACTCACCCACCTCTCCGTTTGTCATTTCATAGACCTTTTTTTGCGTTGCTCGAAGTGTTTTCTCTCTTCGTGCTTTTGCGCTAAATCGTGTGCAAAGATACAACTTTTAAATAAACTGGGCAAAAATATTTTCTATTTCTGCCCAGTTTAGTGTTTTGTTATTTCTTTTTTGCTTGATTTGCAACGCTCTGCATTTTGCGTGCTATTTCTTCTTGATCGCCGACAAAGTAGTCTTTTTGGAGTTTCATCGTGTTGTCAAATTCAAAAACGTAGGGTGTCGCCGTAGGGATATTGAATTTGATGATTTCCTCGTTGCTCATACCACGCAACTGCTTGACGATACCGCGCAGACTGTTGCCGTGAGCCACGACCATGACGGTGTCGTGTTTGTCGAAGGCTTTGAGTATGGCGCCTTCATAATAAGGCATAAGGCGTGCTATGGTGTCTTTGAGCGATTCCGTGAGAGGTATCTCGGCGTCGGACAGTTCGTTGTAGCGTGGGTCCATGCGAGGACTGCGCTCTTCATGCATATCGAGTGCGGGAGGCTGCACATCGAAACTGCGGCGCCACAACAGCACCTGCTCGTCGCCGTATTTGGCTGCGGTGTCGGCTTTGTTCAATCCCTGGATTGCGCCATAACTCTTTTCGTTCAGACGCCAACTCTTTTCTACGGGCAGATAGTCCATATCCATAGCGTCGAGAATCTGGTTGAGGGTTTTCACGGCGCGTTTCAGATATGAAGTGAAGCAGATTTCGGGGCGGAAACCTTCGGCTTTCAGCAGTTTGCCTGCTTCGTAGGCTTCTTTCATGCCAGCCTCGGTCAGATCCACATCGGTCCAGCCGGTGAAGAGATTTAATTTGTTCCAGGCACTTTCGCCATGACGTACTAATATGAGTTTTTTCATTGTGTTAAATTTTTAGGGTTATAGTATTGGATTGTCTGCCGTCCGTGACGGCTCAAATCATTTTTGCTTGATTATGAAAGGCTCTTCGGGCAGTTTGCCTTTGTACGAGAGGTACACCAAAATCAGACCTCCAATGATGAAGGGAAGGCTGAGGAATTGTCCCATGTCAAGTATCATGCCTTGCTCGAAAGCCACTTGTTCTTCTTTGACAAATTCGATGAGAAATCTCATTCCAAACAGCGCAACAAGCCACCAACCGAAAAGACGCCCCGTATGGATTTTGCCGTTGTGTCGCAGATAGACTATATAACTGACGGCAAAGATGACGAGATAGGAAAGTGCCTCGTAAAGTTGCGTGGGATGCTTGGGCACGAGTTCTCCGTTGCGGACAAAGACGATGCCCCACGGCAGAGAGGTCTCCACGCCATAGATTTCGGAGTTGAAGAGGTTGCCTAATCTCACAAATGCGCCTCCCAACGCCACCACTATTGCCAAGCGGTCGAGAATCCAAAGCGGATTCATGTGGTATTTGCGATAGTAGAGCCATAGCGCTACGAGTATGCCGATGGCGGCGCCATGACTGGCAAGACCTTGATAGCCTGTGAATTGCCCTGTCTGTATGTTGAGGGGCAGTATTATTTCAATCCAGTGCGACGATGTGAGATAATAGTCGGGCTCGTAGAAAAGGCAGTGGCCGAGGCGTGCGCCTATCAGCACGGCAAGAAACATATAGATTATCAGTGAGTCGAGAAACTTGGTATCCATTTTCTCGCGCACAAACATACGATATACTATGACATATCCCAGCAGAAACGCCAAAAGAAATCCAAGGGAATACCAACGGAGTCCGAAAGAACCGATGTGGAAGATTACGGGGTCAACATTCCAGTGAATCACAGACGGTATCATAGTGGGGTGTTTCTTGGGGTTGCTGTATTTGGAAAGGACTAATAACATGATAGCGGACGCCAATTGCGTCCGCTATCATGAAAGATTTTATTTTGCGTAGTTGATAGAGCGGGTTTCGCGGATGACCGTGACTTTGATCTGTCCGGGATAGGTCATCTCGTTTTGGATTTGACGCGAAAGGTCGTAACTCAACTGGTTGGCCTGTGCGTCGGAAATCTTGTCGGCACCAACTATCACGCGAAGTTCGCGACCAGCCTGTATGGCGTAGGCTTTGACAACGCCGGGGTAGGAGAGCGACATATCTTCGAGCTTCTTGAGGCGCTGGATGTAGGCCTCCACGACCTCACGGCGTGCGCCAGGACGTGCACCGCTAATGGCGTCGCACACCTGGATGATGGGCGAAATGAGGTTGGTCATCTCTATCTCTTCGTGGTGAGCACCGATGGCATTGCACACGTCGGGGTTTTCCTTGTATTTCTCTGCCATCTTCATGCCAAAGATTGCATGTGGCATCTCGGGGTCGGTCTCGGGCACCTTGCCAATGTCGTGCAACAGACCGGCACGGCGTGCGAGTTTGGGGTTCAGACCCAGTTCGGCAGCCATGGTGGCGGCGAGGTTGGCAACTTCGCGCGAGTGCTGCAGCAGGTTCTGACCGTAGGACGAACGATATTTCATGCGGCCTATCATGCGCATCAGTTCGTGGTTCATGTTCTGGATGCCAAGGTCAATGCAGGTGCGTTTGCCGACTTCGGCAATCTCCTGCTCAATCTGACGGCGTGTTTTGGCAACAACTTCCTCGATGCGTGCGGGGTGGATACGTCCGTCGGTAACCAGTTTGTGGAGCGACAGACGGGCTATCTCGCGGCGCACGGGGTCGAAACCGCTGATGATGATGGCGTCGGGCGAGTCGTCAACAATGATTTCCACGCCGGTGAGCGATTCAAGAGTGCGGATGTTGCGGCCCTCGCGACCAATGATGCGGCCTTTGACCTCTTCGTTCTCAAGGTTGAAGACGCTGACGGTGTTCTCGACGGCATGCTCGGTGGCGGTGCGCTGTATGGACTGAATGACGATTTTCTTGGCTTGCTCGTTGGCGGTAATCTTGGCCTCCTCCACGATGTCAAGAATGCTGCTTGCGGCTTCGGCGCGAGCCTCGTCGGTCATCATTTCCATAAGATGCTGTTTGGCCTCGTCTGCCGTCATGTTGGCAATGTGCTCCAGTTTATCGATGCTCTCTTTGTAGATTTTCTCTACCTCGCTCTGGCGGCGGTTCAGTTCTTCGATGCGGTGGTTCAGGTTCTCGCTCACGCTTTTCAGTTCCGAACTCTTTTTCTGCAGTTCTTCAACCTTTTGCGACAGCACCTGCTCACGCTGTTTCAGTTTCTGTTCCACTTCGCGCAACTTAGCGTTCTGCTCGTTGGCGTGTTTGTCGTAATCGGTCTTGAGTTGCAGGAATTTCTCCTTGGCCTGGAGTTCCTTTTCTTTCTTGATGACCTCGCCTTTTTCTTCGGCGTCTTGGAGTACTTGCTGGCTTTTGGCAAGCAGATTGTTGCGCATTACCGAGGTGGCGGCCCAAATGCCCGCACCAGCGCCCGCAACAATTCCGATAATAATGTAAACTACTGGCATAGTGTATGATGAGTTTTTGTTTGTAGGAACCGCCTCATGCCAGAAAAAGAAACCTGCATCGCACCCTCCGGGAGTTGTGATAAACTCTAAAAAGAAAGGATTTGAGTGCCGGGTGTCTCAATTATACAATCTACCCACCCCTGAGCTTACTCGGTTTGTAAAATTTGTTGAGTTTACAAACTGTTTTGGGATTGATGCAGGATATGAGATTCAATCATTCAGCCGGCTGCCCTGTCGCGTTGTCTGCCGCAGATAACATATTGTCTATTTGCTGTAGCCTCTGCTCTATGGCTTTGGTATCGACATTCTGCAGGCGTTGTTGTAGTTGCTGGAGTTTCATTTCCTGCAACAATGCGGCCATGGCTATGTGGTCTTGATGATCTTTACTTGGAAATTGCTGTCCGAAATTGCCAGCCATCTCGTCCAAACGGTGCGCTGCCGACATGAGTACCTCTCTGTCGTCGGAGGCTACGCGGAGGCTATAGTTGCGCCCCATTATGGTAACGGTGACTGTTGTTTCTTCCATTTGGCGTGCTTGTGTGCTTACTTTTCCTTATCGTCCAACAGCGCGAGGCTGTGGTCTATCGTATTAATCAAATGATTGATTCTTGACTCTATCTCTGAGGTATCGCACCCTGTATGCGGCGTATTCCTTGATGTTATTAATTTATTGTTTTTTTCTTTTAGGTTGTTAATTATTATATTATTGTTATTTATGTTTTCGCGCAACTCGGCGATAGTCGTTTCCTGTTTGTCAACTTTTATCCGAAGGGAGGCATTCTCTTCCACAAGTCGGCGCACTTTCGCCTCTATATTCGCAATAGTAGTTTCTAAACTGGACATATTAGACCATCGATGGTTGCTAAAATTCTTGCAAAAGTACGTTTTTTTATTTATTTTTTCAAAAAATTCTATTTTGATTCGTGCGAAGTGCCTTTCTTTGAGTGCTTTGAAAGCGGGTTGGAATGGTCGATATGTCGCCTCGCCGATTATTAGTGCCCTTATAGTCTGTCGTTAGGCTTCAGCGATAGGCAGATTGCTATAAAACGCAGTTTCTCAGCGTTGTTGTAGAAGAAAATATCGCCAGTGGCTATGGCTTGTAGCAGTGTGCGCAAACGGTGGCGGCTGTTGGAATAGTAGAGGGTCTGCATAAGGCTGCGAAAATAGGGGTTATGTCTGTCTCCGTCAACCGCTTTCAACAGCATTTTGCGTTGTTGTGCCACGTCGTTTATTTCCAATAAATCAGTTAGCCCGCAACTCTCAAGCCATTCCACAATACAGCGTTTGCGTATCGCCGTGCGCCCATCAAGTTGATTGCTCCCATTTGTGCTGCTAATCTGGCTTTTAGATATTCGCAGCCAGAGCAATTCCTCCTTTAGGTTGGCATATTTCCCCAAATGGCGCAACTGCTCCCACAAGCGGTAGTCTTGTGCGGTACGATAACTCTCGTCGTATTCTATATTGTTGAGTGTCAGAATGTCTCGTTGTATAATGACCGTGGGGTGAACGAAGCATGAGGTGGTAAGCAACTGTGCTTTGATTTCGTTATCGTTGAGGCGCACCCAGTGGTTGTTGGTCAGCATGCCGAGCAGCGACCATTGTCCGAAACTCTTGTAGCGTGTGCCGCACACTATTACATCGGCATGAGTGTCCATATATGCCACTTGGCGTTCAAGGCGTTGCGGCATTGATATGTCGTCGGCATCCATGCGTGCCACATAGCGCCCTTCGGCACGCCGCAAAGCACGGTTCAGCGAGCGTGTCAGGCCAATATTTTGTTCGTTCTCAATCACTATTATGCGGTTGTCCTGCTGCCGATATTGTTGCAGCAAATCTCTGTTTTCCGACCTCTCGGGGCAGTCGTTTACAATAATGTATTCAAAGTCAGTAAAAGTCTGCGCAAGTATCGAGTCGATAGCCTGCCGCATCCACTCGACAGGTTCCCGATAAACACTCATTATAACAGAAACAACCGGCATTATTTATAAGATGGATTTGAAAGATGTGAGTTCAGCAATGAAATTGTAAATCTGTGGTGATTTATAGGCCCAAAGTATTTCTATGCAAATATTTGGGTATAGAGTGTTCGGAATGAGTTGTGATGTAATGATTTTGCCCTTACAGGGCGTTTATCGTTTTTCGTTATTCCCCAGGGCGTTGCCCTGGTCTATTTGATTATAGGCCTTTCAGGCCATTACTTCAATGCTCCAAAATGGCATTACCAAAGTCAGAAGGGGCATTATTGGACCGTTAGACATCGCCCCGAAGGGGCATTAATCTGCCAGCCCATGGCAACGCCTTGGGTATTGTATGCACGATTTTATTTCGCCCTGTAAGGGCAAAACCATGAAAATTTCAGTCCGACAGAACGTATCTTTCATCATAATCTATTTTGTGCAATTCTAACAGTCTCAAATATTCATCTTGATATTTTTGCGTTTTATGATGCTCCTCTTGATTGCCAATATATGCAATCACAGCATCAACATTTGACTGGCTAACGGAGAACGCCGCATATCCTCCTTGCCATGCAAACCTCTCATATTTTGGTGACAATGTCTTTATCCAACGGCTACTATTCCGTTTCATCTCTTCTACAACATGCGCGACTGTCTCTGTCTTTGAAAATATAATCAATGCATGCACATGATTTTCCGTGCCACCCACACACAGTATATGGCATCCCGTGCTATTGACAAGTCCACCTATGTATTTATGCATTTGTTCAAGGTGTTCGGTCATTATCGTTGGACTTGTCGTTTTCACATGGAATATGACATGAAGATATATTTTGCAAAGAGATTGAGGCATAATGCTTTTGTCATTTCATTTATACATTTTATGTTGCCTTTGTCAATTTGTTTGGATGCCATTCAATTAGGTATAATCATTTATCATAATATCGCTTTTTACATTCCTCCCTTTGCCAAATCCAGATTGACCCACGAACCGAAGGTGTAGTCCCACTCTTCGGGTGTGAAGGGTTCGAGGCCGCTATGGTGGAAGAATGTCATCTCGCCGAACAGCACACGGTTGCCGACCTCGTAAAGGTCTATGCGAACCTCTGGGATGCCTTTTGACAGGCGTGCTGCCAGTTGCTTCATCAGTTCGAAATTGTGGGGTCGGGCTGGTATTTGTGCCGCATTGGGATGCCCGTTGGTGAATGGCAGGTGGTTGTAGTCGGCATCGAAGAAGTCGAACTTGGTCTCTTCGCCAGGTGTGTTGCGGTCCGATGCTACGAAAAGGGCTCGCACCTTGCCATCGAAGCAGAAAAACTTGTAGTCTTTCAAATCGCCGTCGGGACTTTCGATATATTCCTCGGCAATAATGCGACGTTCCACGTCTTTATACGGCCATTCGCGTGCCGCCTTATAGAAATCGTTTTGCAGGCATTGATGCAGTTTCTCACTGGCAGCCTTTTTGTCGAGACTCGATTTGTCGGTGCAGATAACGAGGCCACCGCTGTCGTGGGTGCATTTCAGCACAAAGCGCTGCGGCAGTGCCTCCCAGTCTATCTCTTCGGCAGTGCGCCACGAGGCAATGGTCGGCACCACGTATTCCGCACCTATGGCATTGGCCACATATTCCTTCACCTTCAGTTTATCAACCATCGTGGTATATATCGGCCTGTGGTCGTGAAGTTTGAGCCATTGCAGTTTCTCGTTGAAGGTTTGCGGATTGCGAAGATGCGGCCAGCATCCCATCTTTATGCGAAACAGCAGGCGCAGATATGCCCCGTCGGGCAGCCATTTGCAGTAGTGCTGAAACTTATTGGCAAAAAAGTATCTATGATTGTAAAGGAATCCCATAGAATTCAATTTTCAATTTTCTGCCGGAGGCGTCGGCTCAGCCGACAACTTTCAATTTTTAGAAGCATTCTTTCAGCATTTGCAGCACCTCGTCGGTGGTAGGCACATGATAACCACCTATCTTGTTGCAACTCTTGGCAATGAGTGGCAGCATTTCCTCGGTGGTGCCCACCTCGCGCAGGGTCTGCGGTATGCCCATTTCGGCAATGAAGCGGCTTAGGCATTCGATGCCTTCCAGTGCCACCTGCTCGTCGCTCTTGCCCGAAGCGTCAACATGCCAGATGTTCTTGGCATAGCGCACAAAGCGGTGCAGTCCGTAGCGATAGATGTGCTTGTAGTAAGGCACCGAGATTATTGCGAGTCCGATGCCGTGGGCGCAGTCGGTATATGCACCCAATTGGTGTTCTATCTGGTGTACCATCCAGTCCTGACGTTTCGATACGGCAAGAATCTTGTTCAATGCCATCGTTGCACACCACATTATGTTGCTGCGGGCCTCGTAGTCGTTGGGATTCTTTACAGCGGCACGGGCTGCCGAAATCAGCGCCAGCATATCGCCTTCGAGCAGGTAGTCGCTCACACAGTCGTCGTCGCCACTGAAATACTGCTCCATAAGGTGCGAGAAAATGTCGAAAATGCCGCTAACCATCTGATAGTGTGGCACGCTATAGGTGAATTCGGGATTGAGGATAGAGAATTTTGGCGAGAAGGTGTCGGTGGGGAACACTCGGCCTTGCTTTATCATCTTCTCCTCGTTGGTGATTACCGAGCCACCATTCATTTCAGAGGCGGTGCCAGTCATGGTGAGAATAGTGCCGATTGGCACTACTGGGTGTTCCACTGCTTCGCCCTGCATCCAGTAGCGCTGCCACGGGTCGCCTTGGCAGTTGGCTGCTGCGGCAATGCCTTTCGAGCAGTCTATCACCGAGCCGCCGCCTACGGCGAGGATAAGGTCTATTTTTTTCTCCTCCACTATCTTTGCACCCGCCAATACCTGCGCGTAGGATGGGTTGGACTTGATGCCTTGCAACTCGAAAACTGCTTTGCCCGTCGCATTCAATGCTGCCATCACTACGTTGTATATTCCGTTGGATTTAATCGAATTGCGACCATATACCAGCAGTATGTTTTTGCCATAGCGTTTCAATTCTTCCGGTAGGTGCTGCATGGCTGTGTGGCCGAAATGTATGCGTGTGGGGTTCTCAAAGGTGAAATCTATATTCATAATTTTATTTGGTTGGTGTTCTGAAATGTTGAATTGTTGTTAGTTCAGAGCCTCATTTCTTTTTCTTGCAGGTGCAGTTTGCGCAGCGTCCTGTTTTGGGGTCTGCATTGGTGCATGGGCGTTTGAATTCGTGGCTTTTCTTCATAAGCATCTTTATTCCAAGCCCCGCCATCATTAGCATCACTACGATGACTGCTGCTATCACTGCGAAAAGTAGAGTGTTCATTATCTTTGGTTTTGTAGTTTGTTGTTTGCTTTGGATTGAAATTTGTCGCGGTGCACAATGAAACGTTCATGCCTGCCCTCGCCAATCACTCCTGCCTCATCGTAGGCTGCCACGCTGAAAACCAGTCGTCGCCCGTCTATCTCTATTAGTTCGCTCTTGCATCGCACCTTCATTCCGATAGGTGTTGCGGCTGTATGCGAGATGTCTATATGTGTGCCTACGGTGGTCAGCCCCTCGTCGAGATATGGCACCACGCTTTCGTTGCAGGTGCGCTCCATCAGGGCTATCATCATAGGAGTGGCGAATACATCAACAAGTCCGCTGCCTATTGCAGCGGCACTCTGTGCCGGGTCCACGGTCTGCTCTATGCGACCTTCTATTCCAATGGTCAGCATGGTCCTATCTCATTAGTTTTGCGTCGACAAAATTGTATTTCGGATAGGCTGCTTTCAGTTCCTTCAAAGCCTTGTCGGCATTGCTACCGCCCGATGTGGCGAAAAGGTGAATCTCTTTGCCCGTCAAGTCGTGGGCTTCGATAAAGGTGTTGATAATTGTTGGCGCGGTGTACCACCAGATAGGGAATCCGATATAGACCACGTCGTAGTCTGCGATATTCGACAGAGTGTCCTTAATGGCGGGGCGCGACGATTTGTCAGCCATCTCTACCGAACTGCGCGACTGCTTGTTCTGCCAGTTCAGGTCGGCATCGGTATAAGGTGTTGCCGGGGCAATCTCCCAAAGGTCGGCTTTCATTTCTTTTGCCAGTTTCTGTGCTGCACGCTTGGTGTTGTTGGTGCAGGAAAAATAGGTTACAATGGTTTTCATATCTTTGATGTTTTGTTTCTCTTTCTGAGCCTGTCCACCCATAGCCACGATAAGGCAGAGGAGGAGTAAAAAAATGCGTTTCATAATGAAATGGTTTTAAATATGCAAAAATACGTTTTTTGCACGACATAACAAAAACTGTGTTCAACAACTAAGTACAACACGGTTCTGCAAAAAAAAAAACTAACGAATAAAGAAAAGCCGAGGTCAGTAATGGCCTCGGCTTTTTAGTTTAGGTGAATATCGTTCCCCCTACAGCGTCATTTATTTCTTCATCTTCACAAGTTCAATGGCCTCTTTACCGGTTATGTGTTCGATGTCAAGGCGTAGCAGGACAATGTGTTGCAGGTGGTTTTCTGGCGACATGTGCTTGCCGATTTCATTATCTGTCGCTGTTGGATGGCCGGGGTTGTATCGCTCGCCGAGCAGTCGAAGTGCGGACATTTTTCCTTCCTCATCTTCGATGATATGTATTCGACCAAAGACGATGACGGAGCGAAAATAGGTGGTGTACTTGTCGGGATGAACTTCGTCACTCTCGATGACGGTGAACGAGCAACGCTCCTCGCTTTGTATGGCGTCGATTTTATGCCCAGCGATGGCCGAGTGAAAGTATATCGCACCATCGTGATACACATAACTGAGAGGAACACCATAAGGATAGCCGTTGTCGCCAACGAGTGCCAGCACACCCGCTGTTGCCTTTTCGAGGATTTCGATACATTTTTCCGTAGGCAGTTCCTGCCGTATGCGGCGCATAGGTCTGAATTCCATATTATTCTACAATTTTAAGTCCTACAATTGATAAAATCAGTGTGCTCAGGAAGAACACCCGCCAGAATGTGGCTGGCTCGTGGAACACAAATATGCCCAGCATTACAGCTCCGACGGCGCCGATGCCCGTCCACACAGGGTAGGCTACACCCACAGGGATGGTCTGCGTGGCACGCGCCAGTAGCACGGCGCTCAAAACATACAGCAATGCAAAACTCACAATCCACATCCACCACTCGCCCGATACACTTGCAGACCCGATTACCTTGGCCTTGCCCAGGCAGAAGGTGAACCCCATCTCGCAGCATCCGGCAAGAATAAGAACAATCCAATTAAGCATAATTACAATGATTTAAGAAACGATGCTTGACTGTGGGCTGCAAGACACTATGCTCGGCGACTCCATCCGAAGTAGATACTCATATAACGATGACCATCAGTTTTTTATTGCTCTTGCATAATGGAATCTCACTTAAAACAAACATTCGTATATCAGCCTCCGCAGTCGAATGCAGTATCATTCCTTGTGCTGCTGAAATTAGGCAGAAATATATATTTTATTTGACTTGTTATATAGCAAAAAAGAAGAAACCTTTTGTGGTTTCTTCTTTCGCTCCCCAAGTAGGACTTGAACCTACGACCCCCTGATTAACAGTCAGGTGCTCTAACCAACTGAGCTATTGAGGAAGACTTCTTTCGTTTGAAATCGGGTGCAAAGATACGCTCTTTTTTCTAATTGGCAAAAATTTTTTGCTTTTTTTTGATGAGTTGTTTTTAATATCTTGTTTTATAGCGGTTTGTTTTTGTGGTCTAAAGTGCCGCTATCTTCAGATATTCTATAATGTCGGAGGCAATGAGGGATGCTTGCGACTGATTTTTCGTTGCCAAATCGGCGGCTCGTCCGTGCAGGAACACTCCCAGCATGGCAGCCACGGCAGGGGCGAACCCCTGTGCCGCCAGACCGAGAATGATGCCTGTGAGGCTATCGCCACAGCCTGCTGTCGCCATGCCAGCGTTGCCCGTGTGGTTGATGAACACCTGCCCTTTATGACTTATGGTGCGCGTGTGATGGGCTTTCTGCACTATGGTAATCTTGTGCTGTGCGGCCATTTGAATTGCGTCGCCGTCGCCAAAAATGCGGTGGTATTCTCCTTCGTGGGGCGTTAGTATGGTGCCGATAGGCAATAGCGGCAGCAGATTCTTTTTGTCGGCAGCCACGATGTTCAGCGCATCGGCGTCAAGTATGAGCGTTGTGCGTTTGCCTGTTTGTGCCGCAAGTGCTTTGAGCAGTTTTTGCAGCATCTTGCGTGTGCCTTTCTGCGTGCCGATTCCGGGACCAACGGCTATGGCCGAATAGTGGTCCAGACGTTCTGGCAGCGAGGTGCAGAAGAAGTCGCCTTTATCTATAGACACCATGGCTTCCGGCACTGCCGTCTGTAACACCTCCATTCCACAGGCTGGCGCGTGCACGGTCAGCAGTCCTACGCCCGACCGCATACAAGCCTTGGCGGCCAGCACGGCAGCGCCCATCTTGCCCAGACTTCCGGCTATCAGCAATGCATGGCCGTAGTCTTTCTTGGTGGTTTCGGGATTGCGACGGTTGAAGATTTCGGGCATCTCAAGACTGTCAACAATATATGTGTTTTCGCTTGCCTGTCTCATGTGTGTGTCTTTTTGTTTGAAAGAAGGGGCGGATTGTTTTTATCCGCCCCTGTATGTTATCGGCCGGGGATTGTGCCTCTTATTCGGCTGGCACGCTTTCGGGCTTCAGCGTTACCACCACGTAGTTCTTCAGGTCAATCTGTTGCTTGGCCATTTTCTGGATGTCCTTGACGGTGATTTTCTTCACGCGGGCCTCGTAGTCCTTGATGTCGGCGTTGCCGTCGCGGTTCTCGTTATACTGGTAACTGCCCATGATTTGCCCCATCCAGTAGCCGTTATTCTGCATGGCGTTGCCACGGTTTATGACCTGCTGCTCCTGCACCTTGGCAAGGGTGGTGGCATCGGGACCGTTTTTCTGATAGTCTTTCACTATGCCGATGATGGCGTCCTCGATTTTCTTTAGGTTGTCGGGGTCGCACTCAATGTAGAACTGCCAACTGAACTCGCCACGAGGCAGTATGTCGCAACTGATGCTCACCGAGGGGCTGTAGGTGCCACCCATCTGCTCGCGGATTACCTCAAGGGCGGTGATTTCCATGGCATCGCTCAGTTGCGACACAATCATGCGGTTCTCCATGGTGGGCTTGAAGTTGTAGTTCACGCCATAGACAATCATCTTGCTCTGTTTGTCGCTGCCTTTCACGGCGGTGGCATGCTTGATGCCTTTGGCAAACTTGGCGGTACGGTCTATGTATTTTTCGTTCTTCTGCGTGCCGTCGCAAGGCAGGTTGCCCAGATATTTGGCTATCAGTTTGATATTTTCGTCGCTGACATTGCCTACAAAGAAGAATGTCTGACCCGAGGCGTCGTGGAAACGCTCTTTGTAGATACGATGGATGTCGTCAAGTTTCAGAGTGGCAATCTGTTCCTCGGTGGGAAGCAGGATGAGACGCTTGTTGTCGGGGAAAGCGGTATTGTAGAAGGTCTTGAGGAATTCGAATTGCGGGTTCTCGGCAGCAAACTTAATCTGGTTGCGGATGTTCTCGATGTTTTTGTCGAGAGATTCCTGGTCGCGGCGAGGATTGGTGTAGTAGAGATAGATGAGTTGCAGCATGGTCTCGATGTCTTTTGGCGAGCAACTGCCGCTGAAACCCTGCGAGAGGCCACGAATGGAGGGCGACACGCCAACAATCTTGCCTTTCAGCATCTTGCCCAGTTGGGTAGAAGAGAAATTGGCAATGCCGGCATCGTCAACCAGTCCGTCAACATTGTTCACCAGATAGATGTCTTTGTCCTCGTAGAGCGAACTGCCGCCCCATGCAAAGGAGTTCATCTGAATCTCGTCGGCCTTGAGTTCGGTTTTCTTCACCACAAAGCGCACACCGTTGGGCAGGGTGTACTCGGTGTAGTCGAGGGCTTTGTTTGTCTTGCTGACCTTGGCCTCCACGTTGGCAAGTTCTTTGTCAAAGAGAGGCTCTTCTTTGTAGTTGTCCACCCAGGGTTCGGTCTCCATCGTGCGGCAGCGATTAATGATTTCCAGAGCCTCTTTCTCGTCAACAATCTTTGTGCCTTCGGGAGCGGTGAGGTAGAAAATCATGTTGGTGTCGGTAATCATGTCAGCCATGAACTTGTTGCATTCCTCAATGGTTATTTCGGGCAGGAACTCCTTGGCATAGCGCCATTCCTGACGGATGCCGGGAATGCACTCTCCGTTAAGGTAGTTGCGGGTGTATTCGCTGGCGTGGCTGTCGTTGTGGGTCTTGTCGGCCTCTTTGGCGCTACGGGCATAACTGCTCAGCAAGGACTCTTTCTGGCGGTCCAACTCGGTCTGCAGGAATCCATGCTGCACGGCGCGGCGCACCTCGGTCAGCAGCATCTCGGCGGCGGCAGCAGCCTGTCCCTCTTTGACGTTGGCGGTAGCGGCAAACACATCGACATCGCCAATAAATCCACTATATCCTGCACCGGCATAGGTTACGGGGACGGTGGGTTTTTCGCAAATCTCGCTGAAACGGTCGCCGAGCATGGCATCTACGAGGTTGATAAGCAGCCCGTAGCGATAGTCGCCAATGGTGCCTTGGTGGCGTTTGGGGTGCTTCCAGTATATCTGCAGCGAGGTGTTGGTGGCCTCTTTGTCGGTGGCAATGGCCACGAGGGGTTCCACGTTGTTGGGAATGGTGTAATACACACGTTTGGGGGCGTTAGGCTGGGCAGGGTGAGTGGAGAAATATTCCTTCACCTTGGCCTCGCAGGCTTTGGGGTCGATGTCGCCAACAATGATGATGGCTTGCAGGTCGGGACGATACCAGTCGTGGAAGAAACGCACTATGTCGTTGCGTTTGAAACCCATGATGACCGATTCCAGTCCGATAGGCAGACGGTCGGGATAGCGCGAGCCTTTCATCATTATGGGCCATGTCTTTTCGCGCAAACGCTCGCCAGCACCAAGACCGCCACGGCGTTCTTCGTTGATGACTCCGCGCTCGTCTTCCAACTCTACCGAGTCGAATGTGATGCGACCTGCCCATCCGTCAAGGATTTTGAAACCCATCTCCACCATCTCGGGGTCGTCGGATGGCAAGTTGACGTAATAGACCGTCTCGTCAAACGAGGTGTAGGCGTTGATTTCGCGGCCAAACTCGATACCGTGTTTCTGCAACTCGCTAATCATGGTGTTGCCAGGAAACTGCTCGGTGCCGTTGAAGGCCATGTGCTCGCAGAAGTGGGCCAGTCCGCGCTGTGCCTCGTCTTCAAGGATTGAACCAGCATTTGTAACCAATCGGAACTGCACACGGTTCTCGGGCTTTTTGTTGGCACGGATGTAGTAGGTGAAACCGTTGTCGAGGGTGCCTTTGATGACTTTCTTGTCGATAGGCGCCTGCGCACTGAGGTCGCTCTTGCTGCTTTTGCTTGCTGGCAACTGGGCCATAACCACACTCGCCGTCAAGACTAACAGTAGGATTGTCAGTATTTTTTTCATTGTTCAATAGTGTTAATTATGAATGTGCAAAAATACAATTTTTAATAAACAAAAACCACCATTGTAAAATGATGTCCTTTTTGTCAATAATTATCTTATTATTGTCGCTTTTTTTGTATTTTTGCAACGTCGTTTCTGCCCGCCGAAGCCAGCGACGGGTTTAGTGGGTGGGAATGATGACATATTAAAAAGACGTGTACTGAACGTTTTATCTGCGGCTTTCGGAAATCTCGCAAATTTCAAGTCAAACCGCGATAAGGCAATGGTCCGCGTCCATGTTTTGGATATATACCTCTGTATATATCGCTAGCGTGGGCTTCGGCATTGCTTATCTTGTTTGACTGGGCAATGCGAGAGCCTCCGAAAGCGGGATAAGCAAAAAGTTGTAATCCCGCGCTTTTTTCTATGTGTTTTTTTTTGAGTGATCTGTGAACAGAGATCAGTGATGAGAGAGTGTAATCTGTGAGCAGAGATCAGTGATGAGAGTGTAATCTGTGAACAGAAATCAGTGATGAGAGAGTGTAATCTGTGAGCAGAGATCAGTGACGAGAGAGTGTACTATGCGTTGTCGGATAAGTCATAAAACGTATAGGCTATCATATAGATGCCTAAAAGAAGATAGAAAAGAATTAAAAGAAATAACAATGAAATACTCGGTTTTGTTTGTTCTGCTGGCGTGTTGCGTGCCGTTGATGCGTGCGCAGAGCGACTATGTGCCTGGGGGCGGCGGAGTGTCGGCAGGCGGCTCTGTTTATGTCACTTTCGGTCAGGCGGCTTGCGTCTATGGCACAGATGCCAATTTTTACAACGGACAGGGCGTCCAACAGCCCTACTGCACGCCACGTTTCGACACTATCGCAGGCGAGGTATGCCAGAACCATCCTTTCTCCGTTGCCGATTTCCTGCTTACCGCCGACAGCACCGCTACCATGGGGTTGCACTATTTCTCACGCCACTACCTCACCGCCGAAGGATGTGACAGCACCCTTACGCTTGATCTTACAGTCCATGCCGCCAGTAGCGAGACGGTTACGGCCTCGGCGTGCGACC
>ONLQ01000013.1 GCA_900318665.1 uncultured Bacteroidales bacterium
CTTATTCATCAGACGCAGGTAGCGGTTCTCGCGAGGGTTCTCATCGTCTTCATCCGTTGTAATCTTTCCACCATTGCGGAAGTTATGGCTTTCGTCAATGACAATAAGGTCATAATTACCCCAGTTCAACAGTGCGAGGTCAAGGCCGTTGCTCTTGCCCTGCTCACGGCTGAGGTCGGTGTGGAAGAGCACATCGTAACGCAGACGATCTTTTTCCAACGGATTATTCTTGTAGTTGCTCTTGTAGGTATTCCAGTTGTCGTACAACTTCTTCGGACACAAGACGAGTACCGACTTATTGCGGTTCTCGTAATACTTGATGACCGAAAGAGCGGTGAATGTCTTACCAAGACCAACGCTGTCTGCCAAGATGCAACCATTGTATGTTTCCAGTTTGTTTATGATGGCGAGAGCAGCATCACGCTGGAAGTTATAAAGTTTGTTCCATATCTGCGAGGACTTGAAACCTGTTGCTTCATTTGGCAACACATCTTCGCTGATGTCCTCCAAGAACTCATTGAAAATATTGTAGAGCGTGACGAAGTAGATGAAGTCCGGCGCATTCTCCTTATAGACATTTTCGATATTCTCAATGATGGCCTCCGTAACATCGGCAAAGTTCTCTTTGTCCTGCCAGAAGTCATCGAAGTTCTTCAGATAGGCATCCGACATGGGAGAGGGCATCCTTGTGATAAGTTGAAAAATGTTGTTTCCACGTTCACAACCAAGTTCCGTAGTCGTAAATTCGTTGAACGGCATGTAGGTAGATTGTCCTTCGTCGCTCTTCACATTGAGGAAGCCTGGCATCTGCATCTGCGAGACATTCGTTTTGAAGCGTACCTTCTGGCGAATCCAGTTTGCACACTCCTTAGCGATGGCTCGTTGTGTAAGGTTATTGCGCAATTTGATTTCAAATTCAGAGCCGTACAAAGTTCGCTCACGATTCAGTTTGGGGATGTAGAACTCCCGCTTTTGCTTCTTTGCCCGTTCCTTGTTGAATGTCGGAGAAGTGAAGATGAAACGTAATTCGTCAACCTTCTCCAGTTCCTTTTGCAGTGCCTCAAAAGCGTAGATAGAAAACGAGGCAGCAGCCATTGAAACTTTAGAGCCGCTTTTTAGTGTGGCCTTCAAGTCATCAATGACTCTCAGAGTTATATTGTCGAATTGCTTCGGTTGTTCCATCTTAAACGTAGAAACTCCCTGCGCAGTGTCTCGACAGGCGACCAAACCTTTTGTTACACTACGAGGGAGTTCTATTATGTTTTGCCTATCGGCTTTTGGGTCTTTGTCGAGAAATATCCATTCGTCTCTTCCTAAGAGACGGATATCTGCCCACAAAGGTACTAAATTTTAACCAAAATCATCCATTTTGTGTGTTAAAAGTGGTTTGTTAGTCTGCGTTTTTTGACGATGTTTAGCAAATTGGAAACTTAGAGACGCTAAATGTACGGAAAATCAATAGGTTTGATAGTCACTACGTCTCTTAGGAAGAGATTGAGAAATTTGCTAAACAAATTCTTGTTTACAACAATCCCAGAATCATCTTGTTAGAATTGCACTAATATTCAGAATAATTCTTTTTGTGTCATAATCTTCAACAAATAAATCTTTTACGATGGCGTTATTGTCGCAATTAATATATGCAACATTCTTATAGCACATCTTACCAAAATGCTTTAGAATGTATGTTTTGCCCACCTGACGTGCACCTAAAAGTATCAATGGTTTTCTATCTGGAGCCTCTTTCCACCTAATCAACTCATTTATAATATTTCTTTGCATGGCTTTTATATATTTTCGAAATGCAAAAATACAGAATAAACAGCAACTATTCTATATTTTTATACATTTTTCATAGCCACTTTTATTAGATATACCACACTTTTTATAGCCATATTGTATTTTTGTACTTGCAATTAGAATTCTTTTTATTTTTGTATTTTTGCACACCTATTATATAATGTACTAATAGATATAACATTCACAACTATATGAAAAAACTTGCTGTAATAGCCGTGCTGATGATTGGCGTTAGCGCATCGTCGTCGGCACAATTCTGGAAAAAGAAAGACATCAAGTCCGACAAGCCTGCCACAACTACTGTTGTTCCCGCCAACCCCGTGGGCAAAGACGACACTGTGAAAGGAGCACAACGGCTGAACGAGGTGTTTGACATGATAAACAACAACTATGTCGAGACGCCCGATATGAACCGCCTCAGCGAGGTGGCCATCAACGCCATGCTGAAAGACCTTGACCCCCACAGCATGTATATCCCCGCGAAGGACGTGCAACGCACAAACGAGAGCCTTGTGGGCAATTTTGACGGCATAGGTATCACTTTCCAACTGGTTGACGACACTATCTGCGTGGGCGACGTCATTGTCGGCGGCCCGTCGGAGAAGGTTGGCTTGCAACGTGGCGACAAGATTTTGCGCGTGAACGACACCGCTGCCACTGGCGACAGCATCAGCAACTCGTGGGTAATGAAACACCTGCGCGGCAAGAAAGGCACCACCGTGGTGCTCGACATACTGCGTGACGGCGAGACGATAAAATTCCACATTGTTCGCGACAAGATACCCATCTACTCTGTTGATACCTATTTCATGGCTGACGACACCACTGGCTATATCCGTTTAGCACGCTTTGCAAGAAACAGCGTGGTGGAATTCCGCAAAGCCTGCGAGGAGTTGAAACAGAAAGGTATGCGTGCAATGATTTTTGACCTGCGAGGCAACACTGGCGGTTATCTCGACATTGCCTGCGGCATTGCCAACGAGTTTCTGCAGAAAGGCAGTCTGCTGGTCTATACTGACGGACGTACTGTGCGCCGCCAGAACTATGTGGCCAACAGCAACGGCAGTTTCCGTGAGGGAAGGCTGATAGTGCTGATAGACGAAAACTCGGCATCGGCATCAGAGATTGTGTCGGGAGCAATACAAGACTGGGACCGTGGCACCATCATAGGCCGCCGCAGTTTCGGCAAAGGTCTGGTGCAGCGTGTATTCCCCCTCAAAGATGGCGGACAAGTGCGTCTGACCACAGCACGCTACTACACGCCGTCGGGCCGCTGCATACAGAAACCTTATGAGGAAGGCACTGACGCCTACCGTAAAGACCTGACACAGCGCTATCTGAGCGGAGAATTGGTAAGCGCCGACTCGATACATATGCCCGACTCGCTGAAATTCACCACCAATGGCGGCCGCACCGTGTATGGCGGCGGTGGCATTGTGCCCGATGTGTTTGTGGCTATCGACACCATGAAACTTACGCCGTTCTTCATCAATCTGCGCAGCAAGGGCTTGCTAAACAAATTCCCTCTCCATTGGGCCGACCAGCACCGCAATAGCAATGCCGTGAAGGACTATGAATCGTTCCTCAAAAACTACGACTCGTTCAACATAGACACGCTTTTCGCCCACTATGCCGAAGAGAAAGAGGTGCTGCGCGACTACGAGGCTGAGGCAGCACTGCCCAAAGAACGTGTGAAACACAGCGACGAGTATCTGCACTATGTGCTGAAAGCCTCCATAGCCCGCAACCTTTTCGGCGTGGAGAACTATTATATGGTGATGCGTGAGATAGACGAGCCTTATCTCCGTGCTATGAAAGAACTGGAAAAGAAATAAAGGCAGAACGCGGACAACCTCGTCCGCATAAAAATAGAGCGGGAAGGCCATTGGCCTTCCCGCTTTGTTTATGCTCTTCTCTTTAGAAGAATGCGCTCTTACTTGATAATGTCGAAACCGAGATAGGGACGCAGACATTCGGGCATTACGATGCCTTCGGGAGTTTGATTGTTTTCCAAAAGGGCGGCCACGATGCGAGGCAGAGCGAGGGCGCTGCCGTTGAGCGTGTGGGCCAGTTTCATCTTGCCGTCGGTGTCTTTGAAACGCAGTTTCATGCGGTTGGCCTGGAAGGTCTCAAAATTTGAGACAGAACTGACTTCAAGCCATTTTTTCTGTGCGGCACTCCACACCTCGAAATCGAATGTCATGGCGGAGGTGAAACTGATATCGCCACCGCAGAGTTTGAGGATATGGTAGGGCAAGCCGAGTTTGTCGAGCAGGCCACCTACATGTTTTTTCATCTCTTCGAGTTGGTCATAGGAGCGGTCGGGGTGTTCAATGACAACTATTTCGACCTTGCTGAACTCATGCAGACGGTTGAGGCCTCGCACATCTTTGCCGTAACTGCCAGCCTCGCGACGGAAACATTCGGAATAGCCCGCATGCTTGATTGGGAACTGGTCGGCGGAAATAATGCAGTTGCGATAGATGTTGGTGATAGGCACCTCGGCGGTGGGAATCATATAAAAACCGTCGAGCGGAATGGCATACATCTGGCCTTCCTTGTCAGGCAGTTGGCCTGTGCCGAGACCGCTGGCCTCGTTGACCATGAGCGGCGGCTGAATCTCGACAAAACCAGCATTGGCAGCCTCGTTGAGGAAGAAATTGATGAGCGCGCGCTGCAGACGTGCGCCCTTGCCTTTATAGACAGGAAATCCCGCACCGGTAATCTTGTTGCCAAGTTCAAAATCGACAAGGTCGTATTTAGCGCAGAGGTCCCAGTGAGGAAGCGCATCGGCAGAGAGGTCGGGCTTAACGCCAAACTCGGCGACAACCACGTTGTCGGCCTCGCTCTTGCCACGAGGCACGGAGATATGTGGCGCATTGGGCAACGAGATGAGTTGTGCGTTGAGGTCGCTCTCGATGGCGGCAGCCTTGTCGGAGAGTTCCTTTTCCTCAGCCTTGAGTTCGGCTGTACGCTGCTTGACCTGCTCGGCCTCGTCGCGTTTGCCCTGCTTCATCAGCATACCAATCTGCTTGGCAATGTTGTTCTGCTCGGCTTTAAGGGTATCGGTTTTCTGCTGCAAGGCGCGACGTTGGGCATCAAGGTCGATGATGGAGGCAATGCGAGCCTCCACATCCTGTACGTTCTTGATTTTAAGCCGCTCGATTATTTCGTCGGTATGGTCCTTTATATATTGTAACTGAAGCATAGTATTATGTTAGTAGGGTGAGTTAATGTTTATGCGGAACGATTAGCGCGGACGCGAAGTAGTAGAGGTTGGGCGCGACGAGGTGGTGCTCTTCACGGTGTTGGAACTCGACTTGCTGGGGCTGCTCTTGGTGGCAGTGGAGCGAGAAGAGCCTGACGTGGCCGTGGAGGAAGGACGAGAGGTGGTGGAGTTCACGCGCGAGGTGTTGCTGGAAGCGGGACGAGAGGAAACCGGCTCCGATTTGGCGGGCTTGCTGGTCGTGGTGGTTGTAGTAGTGGTACGAGTGGTGGTGCCAGCGTTCACGGTCGCAGGACGAGTGGTGGTTGTAGTAGTGGTAGGACGAGTGGTAGTGGTCGAAGTGGTGGCTTTAGACGGCTTGTCGGTCTTGGTGGTAGTCGTTGTAGTGGTCGTAGTGGTGGTAGTACCAGGACGTGTAGTGGTTGTGGTAGTGGGGCGAGAGGGGGCTTGATTTGCGCTGCTGTTGACAGTTGCGCTGGTGCCGTTGCTTATTCTGCGGGGAGAACTTGTCGGGGCGGGACGCGAGGTGGTAGGAGTAATGGTGTTAGACTTTGCCATCTGCGGTTTTTCCTTGCCAGGAGTATAGGCGGTGGTAATGGTAGGAGGAGCATCGGTGGGACGACGCATATAGTAGGGGTGAACCACAGGGGCTACGGGATGCACGCCATGAGCGGGAGCGACGGGGTGTACCACGGGAGGAACCCAGCCGTAGCAGTGGACATCGTAGTGATAGGTGCGGGTATAGACCACGGGGTGAGATACGCGAACAAAGGTGTTATAGACAGGCACTGACCAAACAATATTCGGCACAAACACATCGCAACGGAAGCGCAGATATTTGGCTGCGTTGTACATACGGGTGTTGCGGATAAGCCAGATGCAGTCGAGGTCGATAGGCATAAAGATTTCCTCGCCGGTGTAGGCATCGTAGCCATAGACCCAAATCTCGTAGTAGGTGCTATTGACGCGCTCCGACCATACGTCGTTAAGCAGAACGTAGGTTTCCAACTCGTTCTCGTAGCCGCAATAAATCATCAGTTCGTTCTGACTGTTGAGGTAGTGGGTTACGCGAGTGGCTTGCGAATAGGTGAAATAATGCACCGAACTTGCCATTACAGCCATGGCGGATAGTGCAAAGACGATTGTTAGGATTAAACGTTTCATTTTTGTATTGTTTTTATTGTTTATTCTTGGGTTTCTATTTATTTAGTGGCAGCAGATGTGGAAAAATTGCTTTGGGTGTCGTAGAGCAGCGCAAAAATATCAGACAGCATATTGCGTAGTTCGCCTTCTACTCTCGACGGCAGTTGCGGCGGCTCTATAGACGAGGCGCCCACCAGCAATGTACGGACCTCGCTGGCAAGCGTGGCCTGCAGGCTGTCGGTGGAGAGTTGCACATCGGTGATGACATGACGCTCCTCATCAATGCTTACAGACATTTCGACCTCGCCCCAAGGGAAAGAAGCCTGCCGCTGTGCCTTGAACGAACGCCAACGGCCGAAAAGCCACTCATCGCTACTGTATTTGTCATAGAGAGCACGCACCTCCGGGGTCTGGCTTATGGTTTCGAACGACTGTACCTCTGCTTTCTGGCCGTATTCTTTTTCAAAAGCCTCGACAAGAGGTGCCACGATATTCTCGGCGGTTATGGGCGCCAACTGCGAGAGGTTGACCACGCGGCTCTGCACCGACGCCACGCCATGACGGCTCAGTTTGGACTGCTTAACAATAAGATAGCGACGCATATCCTCAACATTGCCAGCAATGAGCAGTGTGCCATGATGCAAATACTGATGCGCTCCGCGGCTGAAAGCGTTGCCCGAAAACTTACGTCCGTCGCATAGCACATCGTTGCGACCGCTGACCTCGCAATGCAGCCCATAGGACTCCACGGCTTTCATAATGACACCAAACTGGCGTTGCAAATCGTAGAGTGCTGGAGGAACAACAAAAGAGAAATTCAGGTTGCCGTCGTCATGATAGACAGCACCGCCGCCAGTGCTACGGCGCATCACATATCCTCCATCTTTTTCAAGCAAATTGACATTACATTCGGTAAAGGGGTTCTGGTTCTGCCCCACTACCACTGTGCGATGGTTTTTCCAAAGATAGAGTGTAACGGTGTCGGGACGGTCGAGCGACACAAGATAGTTTTCCACCGCTACATTGAGATATGGATTGGTTTGATTGCTAACAATAAACAAAAGTTTCATCTGTAAAATCGTTTTTTGATGTTTATTGCTTTATAAAACGACGCAGGTCGGTGGTTATAGAGATATAGTTTGGGGCCTGCCAGAGGTGGTAGTTATTGTGAGAATAGGCAAAATCGAAACCACGCCACGAGAAGCCGACGCCAAACGACAGGCCCGACGTGTTGAGCACATCGGCGGCATGCATTTCGGCTGCCTTGCGGTAGTTGTAACCCATACGGGCCTTGAACACCTTGCCGATAGAGAGTTCGACACCTGCTTGCAAATGGCGGCCAAGTTTGTCGAAAAAAGCGGCAGTGGGGCTCTGCGTTGTGGTCTGTCCCGTAAATGGGTCTGTCTCGGTTGTCGGATTTAACGCATCGTCGTAGCGCAAATCCCAACGCTGCATCTCGGCGTAGTTGAAAAAGAAACGGAACGGCGCATTCTTCAACTTATATGATAATCCAGCCGTGAGTTCGTAAGGGATATGCTCCACTGTGTTGTCGAAAGTGGCTATCTGCGCTCCGATGTTGCGACCCATTATTGTTGCGGAGAAACGGCGGCTGGGGCTGACATACGAGCCCGCCACATCGAAAGCAATGGCAAAGGCGCTATAGTCCTCGTAGTGAGAATATACGGGCTTGAAATTAACGCCTATGGAGAACGACGAATCGATAGCCCTACCCCACCCTATTGACAAAATATAGTCGGCGGCAGAGAAACGGCCTGTCGAAACATCCTCATAGGTATAGCCTTCAAAAAAGCCGTAACTGCAAAAACGCAAACCAAAGACGAACGAGCCGAAACGGTCAAAAGTATGGCCGTATGCCACTGTTCCAAAATTGGTTCCGGCTTTCATGCCCATATATGTGAGCGACAACTGCCCATTATGGCTTGGCGAAATAATCGACGGATTGTCTAATGCCGCAGAAATATCGCCACCAGCGAGCGACACATAATCCATGCCGAAAGCGGCAGCATGGGACGATGCTGGCATATCGAGTACAGAAAGCGACGAAAGACCCGCCACCTGTGCCTTGACAGCACTTGCCGACAAGGCAGCAACAAACAGAAGAACGGCCACTCCACGGCTCAAACCGCAAGTATGAGGCACTCTCTTCAGTCTATTTACACGAACTTTCGTCATAGAGTTCTATCTTTCAGCAAAATGATGAAAGACTATGGTTAAAAAGAAATAACAAAGATACGTTTTTTCAAGGAAACAAACACGCCTAAAAACGTATTGTTTCCCAATATTGGAAAGGGCGATTATCGCACTATAAGCACACTGCCCGTAATAGTGTGATTATTGAGCGGTTGGGCGATTGTGGTATAGCGCACAGTATAGACATAAGTAAATCCGACACTCGAACGATGCGAGCGCGCAAGTGGCGATAAAGAAATAGTTGTTTGACGGCAATTCGGGGGTAATCACCGACGGCGCCCAGAAGCGGGCTCCATCGTAGGAAACGATGAAGCGGGCCGTGTCGGTACAGCCCAAGTTGCTACTCACAGCGAGAACAACGCGAAGTGTATCGACGTCAGACGGATAGGGGAACGAAATCTGAGGCGATGTGCCATAAGAACGGCCACCGACAGTCCATGTGCGAGTGATGGAATTGAGCGAACGGTCGGCAAGTTGAACTTCTTGGCCCTCGGCAGTAACAATGTCGGGCGAAAGTTTGTAATCGGCCACCACGGGGTCATCTATCCGAAGCACAAGGTTGCGAACGCTGTCACAGCCATTAACGGCAAAGAAATGAACATTAGGTTGGTCGGTAGGCTCAGAGTAAACACTATCGTCTATCCACTCATAACTACCGCCGTAACAGATTATTATATCGTCGGTATCGTTGTACGACGGCAATGTGGCAAGATGGAGGGTCATAACGCTGTCGCAACCATCTGTCGTATAGTGATTTATGACATAGGTGCCTTCCTTATGGTAATAGCCGCCATCAAAATACTGGCTACGATTGTCGCAAATAGTGTCGTATTCAGTGTGATAGAAGGTCTCATAAACGGTAAGAAACAGATGTACCATGCTGTCGCAGCGATGCGTGGAAACGAGCGGCACATCGTAAAATCCCGGCAAATGGAACCGCTTTGCACCAACGGTGTAGTAATCGGCATAACAAATAGACGCATCGACGGTCATGTCGTAGGTTGGGTACACCACAAGCGTAAGTGTCACGATACTGTCGGCACCAGTCGATGCCTCAAGGAGTGTCGATTTAACATCGCTGGCGATGAAAAGCGAGTCGCGCCACACGAGAGGCATAAAGTTGTCACATACCGAGGTGTCAAATCTTGTATATTGATTCCAATAGACATGGAGCGAATAGGTTATGAGACTGTCGCAGCCCACGGCGTTGGTTCGAAGCAGAAGTGTGTCGCGCTGCGAGATGAAGAAACGAAGCCCAGCAAAGCGCACTGGCAGAGCGTTTTCTACCACTGTATCGTGCTGAACGTAAGTACTATTGCGTAACACGTGTAGGTTCATAGTCAACACACTGTCGGCACCGTTGGTTGTTCGGAGTGTTACCGTGTGCGAGCCTTCGTCGGAAAACGTGTAGCCGTTCCATCGGAGTGGCAACGAGTTTTCGCAGATTGTGCTGTCGGCTGAGGCAGTGACATTGCCCCAAACGTGGAGCGAGTATGTGATTAGGCTGTCGCAGCCCGCAGCATTTACTCTCACGATAAGCGTATCGGACTGCTGCTCATAAAAATAAAGGTATGCAAAACTTATTGGCAATAGGTTTTCGACCGTAGTATCGCGGAACGTGCGGTAGGTGTTACGCAATACGTGCATTCGCATTATCACAAGGCTGTCCTCGCCATGGGAGCCATTAAGCATAACTTGTTGCGTGCCATCGGTGGTAAAGGTGCGACCATTCCATACTATGGGCATATAGTTCTCGCATAATGAACTGTCGAGCGTGGTGGTCTGATTCCAATAGACGTGTAGCGAATAAGTTATGAGGCTGTCGCAGCCTACGGCATTGGTGCGAAGTATCAGCGTGTCGGATTGACAGGTCGAGAAAGACAGACCCGCAAAGCGCACTGGCAAACTATTTTCTACTATGGTATCGTGCTGGGCATAGGTGCTGTTGCGCAACACATGGAGATTCATAGTTAACACACTGTCGGCTCTGTTGGTTGTTCGGAGTGTTACCGTGTGCGAGCCTTCGTCGGCAAATGTGTAATCGTTCCATACGAGCGGCAACGAGTTTTCGCATATAGTGCTGTCGGCTGAGGCAGTAACATTGCCCCAAACGTGAAGCGAGTATGTGATTAGGCTGTCGCAGCCCGCCGCATTTACTCTCACGATAAGCGTATCGGACTGCTGCTCATAAAAATAAAGGTCTGCAAAATTGATTGGCAAAAGGTTTTCGACCGTAGTATCGCGGAACGTGCGGTAGGTGTTACGCAATACGTGCATTCGCATTATCACAAGGCTGTCCTCGCCATGGGAGCCATTGAGCATAACTTGTTGCGTGCCGTCGGTAGCAAAGGTGCGACCATTCCATACTATGGGCATAAAGTTCTCGCATAATGAACTGTCGAGCGTGATGGTCTGATTCCAATAGACGTGTAACGAATAGGTTATTAGGCTGTCGCAGCCTACGGCGTTGGTGCGATGTATCAGCGTGTCAGATTGACGGGTCGAGAAAGACAGACCCGCAAAGCGCACTGGCAAAGTGTTTTCCACTACAGTGTCGTGCTGTGCGTAGGTGCTGTTACGCAACACATGGAGGCGCATTGTCAGCACACTGTCGGCACCGTGGGTTGTTCGGAGTGTTACCGTGTGCGAGCCTTCGTCGGCAAATGAGTAGCCGTTCCATCGGAGTGGCAACGAGTTTTCGCAGATTGTACTATCAGCGGTGGCAGTGACATTGCGCCAGACGTGGAGCGAATATGTGATTAGGCTATCGCAACCAGCCGCATTGACTCGCACTAATAAAGTATCGAGCTGCTGACCATAAAAATTGAGACCAGCGAAGCGTATAGGCAATAGGTTTTCAATAGTTGTATCTCGGTAGGTGCGGTAGGTGTTACGCAGAACGTGCATTCGCATTATTACAAGGCTATCCTCGCCGTGTGCTCCGGTGAGAAGAACTTGTTGCGTGCCGTCGGTGGTAAAGGTGCGACCGTTCCAAACTATTGGCATATTGTTCTCGCAGAGTGTACTATCGAGCGTGGTGGTCTTGTTCCAATAGACGTGTAGAGAATAGGTTATTAGACTATCGCAGCCTACGGCATTGGTTCGAACTATTAACGTGTCAGATTGGCGAGTTGAGAAAGACAGACCCGCAAAGCGTACTGGCAAAGTGTTTTCCACTACAGTGTCGTGTTGTGCGTAGGTGCTGTTGCGCAACACATGGAGGCGCATAGTCAATACACTGTCGGCACCGTGAGTTGTTCGGAGTGTTACCGTGTGCGAGCCCTCATTAGCAAACGTGTAACCATTCCATCGCAGCGGCAACGAGTTTTCACATATTGTGCTGTCGGCTGTGGCAGTGACATTTCGCCAGACATGAAGCGAGTATATGATTAGGCTGTCGCAGCCCACTGCATTGACTCGCCGCAAAATAGTATCGGACTGCTGGCGAGCAAAGGAGAGTCCAGCAAAACGTACTGGCAGACGATTCTCTACCACGGTGTCGCGATAGGTGCGATAGGTGTTACGCAACACATGTAGGCGCATGTAAACGACACTATCTTCGCCGTGAGAGCCAGCGAATGTTTTTGAGGCGATGCTTTCGTTGTTGAACTGATGGCCGTTCCATGTCAGAGGCAGAGCACCCTCGCACACGGTGGAATCGAGCATCACACCAACGTTGTCGTGAACAAAAAGAGAATAGTTGATAAGGCTATCGCAGCCCGCCACATTAGTTCGTCGGATTAGCGTGTCGGATTGTGCTTGGGAGAATGTTAGTCCCGCGAAATGAATGGGTAGGTTGTTTTGGACTACTGTGTCACGACGAGTATAGGTTGAGTTGCGCAAGACCTTTAGTCTCATCGTAAGCAGACTATCGGCTCCATGAGAGGTGCGCAAGGTTATGGTGCGGTTTGTGGAGTTTGTGAAAGTCTGGTTGTTCCAAGATAGTGGCAAAGAGTTTTCGCAGATGGTACTATCGGCTGTCGCGGAGACATTTTGCCACACATGGAGTGAATATGTAATAAGGCTGTCGCAGCCAACCGAGTTTGTTCGGACAATCAACGTATCGTTTTGTCGGCGAGAGAATTGGAGTCCCGCAAAACTGACAGGAAGACTGTTTTGCACGACAGTGTCGTGGCGGGTGTAACGGCTATTGTGGAGGACATGGAGACGCATCAATATGATGCTGTCCTGGCCATGCGACCCGACAAGTGTTTTTGACTTATTGCCTTCTGAGGAAAATGTTTGTCCGTTCCAAGAGAGAGGCAATTCGTTTTCGCAGATCGTTCTGTCGAGAGTTACAGATACGTTATTATATACATGTAGAGAATAGCGAATTAGACTGTCGCAACCCACTGCGTTTGTTCGCCGTAATGTTGTATCTCTTTGGGAAGAGGTGAATGTTAGACCTGCAAATATAACTGGGAGTCGGTTCTCGACAACAGTGTCACGACTTATGCTTGTTGAATTACGTTTTGCTGTAAGTTTTAGCGTGATAACACTATCGGCATTATGCGAATTGCGAATTGTGATAGTTTGGGTGCTTGTGCCAGTGAAACGTTGTCCGTGCCAGGTCAGAGGCAGATTGCCTTCACACACTGAGGTATCAAGACTTGCCGAGGTGTTTTTCCACACATGAAGCGAATAGGTTATTGTGCTGTCGCAGCCGACGGTATTTGTGCGCCGTAGGATTGTATCGTGTTGTTTCTGTCGGAATGTTAGACCTGCGAATGCAACAGGAAGGTTGTTCTCTACCACGGTATCATGGCGTTCGTAACGGCTGTTTCTTAATACTGACAGACGTAGGGTTACAACACTGTCGCCACCCATAGAGTTGCGAAGTGTAAACGAACGACTATCAGCATTGGAGAAAACATATCCTCGCCATGTGATTGGGAGACTGTTTTCGCACACAGAAGTATCAATAGTGACGGCGTTGTTGACGTCGATGGTTAAATTGAAATGGATAATGCTGTCGCAGCCATGAATCGATGTGTATCGCAACGTTGTATCTATTGAGGAGGAATAGGCTCTGCCATTAAAAACGTATGGTACTTCTCTGTAAGTTATTGCACGTGTGATTGTATTGTTGTAGGTGGGATAGGAAATTAGATTTAATCGGTCGGTGCTGTCGCAACCATTAGCAGCACGCATAGTCTTTGAATAGAAACCAGTGCCTTCGTAGTCGCTGTTGTTCCAACGGAATGATTGTCCGTCGCAGAGTGTTTTTGAGGTAGAGCCAGAGGAGTTTGGCAAGATTTTTATATTTGCCAACAAGGTGTCGTAGCGTGTCACGTCGCAACGCGCCTCAGAGATGGCAAGGATGGCTCGGATATTGAAACTTCCAGAAACAGTGTATGTGTGTGTCGATGAAAGTCCTTGCCCCGAGGAGCCGTCGCCATAGAACCATCGAATTGAGGAGATGGAATAGTCGGAAGCAGCACGCATATCGACCCTGCGCCCAATACACGATTCAACGGGAATGCTAACGGCATCGACAGGAGTGTTATTGACATAGAGTTGCAACCCAAGGTCAACGGCATTGGAACCTACGGAATAGGAATAACTTTCGTACTCGCCAAGACCATAGACATGAGCGACAAAGCCGCCTTTTGTATTTTCGAGAGTGTGAGAACCATAACTGATTGGTATGCGAGCGTAGGAATAAGTGGTATTGCTTGGCACAGAACGGAAGTATGATGCAACATTGACTCCATTGAGCGTCATACCAGACACATCGCTGGTTGTGGTGACCACGTTCACGTAGTGGTTGGTGGTGTATTCTGTTGTGAAAGTCCCGAAGGTTACTTTGCTCATCTGCTGTTCGATAGGACTGATGAGAACCATCGATGGGTCGCCAATGCTGGAAAACTGCATATCTGCGCCCGTAAAGTATAGGAAAACCTGTGCCGGCTGTGATGTCTCTACAAAAATAACTCCCACAGAGGAGCGTAGGGTGTATTCATAGGTCTGCCCTGCTGAAAGTGTCGTAGCATATACGCCATTGATTTTCACTATACAGTTGTTATCGGAAGCCGTGATAAGTACACGGTCCTCGTCACGCATAGAAGAAGATGTCACAACAAATTTACGCCCGTGAAAACTTACGGGCATAAGTTGTTCGACAAGATGGTCGCCGCAGCATACATTTTCGGGAACTTGGGTTACGGAGTTGCCAGCAAAAACGGCTATGGGCTTGCAGTCGTGTGCGGTGATTCTCGTTCCGGCGAGACCACCGTTTTCGAGACTTCCAGTCTGATAGGTCTGACCTTTATTGAGCGTGATGACGTAAGGACGTGCATTGCTGCGGTCTAATGGCGTAGAGGTGGGTTCAATGTCTATTAGGGTATTGTCCTGCGTGGCTACTATAATAAACTCGCTGGGTGCGCCTAAATTGAAATAGGTCTGCACTATATATTCGTCGCGCAAAGCACTTGTGGGGAGAATATTTGTTACGTCAAACGATGCAGGGTAATAGTTTGATGCGTAGAGCGAGACGGTGTCGGTGGTTGTTACATGCAGACCTCGTGCATGGGTGCCGGCATAACTAGTATAGGCCTGTGCGGCAGGTATGCTAACATTTGTTACAACGCCAGGACTGACGTTGAACGTGGTCGTCCATCCAGTGTTAGGATTAGATACTCGACCGGTACACATTCTTTGTCCGGTTACGATAAGTTTCAAATCAGAAACATTACCGTAGTTGTTGAGGAAAGTAAGCCAAAAATCCTTACCCTGCGTAGATGGCGCTTGCGCTTCTATCGAAGCATTATATCCAAGGCATAAGGCAAAAAGGCTGATAATGAAAAACCAACGCCTCATAATGCCATAGGATAGTTTTTGCTCGGCTACTTCCTTAAGTTATCGAGCAAGAATTATCGTGCCTTTCTTGTAACGCCAACGCTCGGTATCGTGGATGGTGGTGTATCTAACAAGATAGACATAGACACCTTGTGGGGCTATTTTGTCGCCAATGCGGCCGTTCCACACGTCGTCTTTGTCTTTGAACTTATATACCATCTGTCCACGACGGTCGTAGATAGTACATTCTAATTGGTCAACCTCAAAGCACTCGACACGAACAGTGTTGTTGTTGGGCTCGTAAGGCGTAAAGATATTGGGCATCCACACATTCGATTTATCCATACGGATAATCATCGACGTTGTATCGGTGCAGCCATACTCACTTTCGATGGCAAGAATGACACGCACCGAATCCTGCTCAACGGGGAAATCGAAACATGCCACCTCCGACTGGGTGGTAGAACCATCGGGCATCCACCACGTGCGCCTGTAACTATTGACGCCATAGTCGTAGAGGCAGATACTGCCATTGTCGTGACTTGCGATTTCGGGCATGGCGTGTATCTTGGCCTTGGTCTTGTTGTCGAGTCCAAGGTTGAGGTGCAGGATACTGTCACAACCTATAGCCGATTTCAGAACCACCGTTGGCGAAGTTGTAGGCTCATAATATGTCACACCATCAATCCAGGTATATTCCGCGCCTTTGCACAGCATGGCGCCAAAGGCCGTCTCGCTGGGGCTGTTGACCTTTGCATAGTTTTTCCACACAAAAGTGTCGCGACAGCCATCTCGAGAGATAGCATAGAGCGTCACGGTGTATGTGCCTGTCGAATAGGTGTGCAGCGGCTCCTCGTTGGTTGACGATGCGCCATCGCCAAAAGTCCAAAGATAATGCTCGGCATTGGTCGAGAGGTTTTCAAACGCCATAGTATATGGCGAACAAAGGACATCAAGACTATCGGGGTCGGGGCCAAACAATGCTATTGGGTGAACACCCACGATGATAGCCACAGAGTCGATGCCGACACAACGCGCATCGGAGCCGTTTGTGGCCTGATTGGTGACGGCGACCTTGTACCATGTTGTTGACTCTGCTGTCGGCGATATTATCTGCGTGGTCTCGCCTGTGCTCCATTCGTAGGAGTAGCGATAGCCACGGCCACGGGCGTGATTGTCGGCAGCATCAAACGAAGAAGTACCCGTCTGACAGAAAACGGGGTCGTCGCCGAGTTCAGGCTTGGGATTCCACAACACCGTGTAGTAACCCACCGAGTCCCATTTACAACCAAATTCGTCATAGACGTGCATTTCGGCATTGAAAAGTCCAGCGGTGTCGGTTGCCGAGAAATAGAATTTCCATGGGTCATCAACATCTCGACGCACATGAGTGGGATTAAAGCGGCCCGATTCGGGTGTCACATCCCATGTGATAGAGTCTATCTTGACATTATATTCGCAGTCGTCTTCATCGCTAATATTGCATATGTCGAGCGACCAACCGAACACCCAGCCATTGTCCTGCTCCCAGTTGTCGCAAATCTGGATCTTCCAGGTTCCGTTGAGAGGACAGCCAACAAGCGTCGAGAAATTATCGGCAGGTTTGTAATAATCTCTTCGATTAGCATGGTCGCTGGGATGTTTGGTGGAGAACGACCGCGATCCTGCAGAAGAAGCGCCACTGCGAGAATAGGCTGCGGGTATAGGATCAAAGGTTACTGTCACAGCATCCTGATATTCGGAATTAGCCAAATAGTGAGGACCATTTCTTGTGGTGTTAGCAGGCTGTCCATCAACGAGGGTATAGTCGCCATTGCGCGAGAAACAGTAGTCAAGACCAATGCCTGGCGCATTATAGGATGCATCGCAGGCGTCGCTGCCATCCCACGAATGGTGTTCGTTGCCACCATAGGGATAGCCTGTAAAGATTCCACCACCCTCATAGGCTCCTACAGGAAGACCGCCGGTATTGTCTTTATATTTGAGCGTTGCCTTACGGCCATTAGGGCAAACAATGACCAAGTCGTAGTCGCCCATAAACTCATGCTCATAGTTGACGCATATAGAACAAATATCGCCCGCCGATGTTACTGTTGAGCCAGTAGGGAACTCGTCAAATGTAACTGGCGCACTATAACAACGTGCGCTACCTGATGCACATCTTGGTCCGTCAGGTATAAAGGTCAGAGCCTCATTGGTGCGGGTGTGAATATTGCGTATTTCTATGGAATCGATACCAAGTGTGCTGTTTGCATCGTAACTTACCACAACCTCTAACTCGTCATTTTCACACACGGTGCCAAGGTTGCTTATAGTACGAATAGGGTTAGTCGCCACTCGAATCTGAATCTGGTCCAACATCGAGGCCTCGCAGCCATTTCCGTCAACCATTTCAAGAATTAGTTTGTGGCAGCCAAGGGTGTCAATACGGCCATAAGAGATATGGTCCATACCGGTTGCCGACTGCACATGGTCGTCGTCATCGAAAGTCCATGTAAATCTGCTCGTGGCATCCGACGGAGTGTAATGACCCGTGAAGTTAGTATAATCGCCATAGCCATGAATACGAACGCCGTCGCCCGCGCACATGGTTATAACGGGTTTTTCATCATAATAGCGCACCACGTCCTGAGCATAGACGATACCATTGCGCGTGCGCTCGAAAATTGTATCAATGTGAGGAGTGATAATCTCACAAGGCTTCAAACAAGTAACGTAGAAGAAGAAACCCGTATTAGTTCCTTGATGCACGGCAGTGCGGAAACGCACCGTGAGAGCATGGGTTGTTCTGTTGTTGGTTGGCGAAGCGTAAACTATAGTACGAGCACCATTAAGCGGATTATGGTTGTTGTTGCAAGCAAGCAGCAGTGGAGATGAGGTCGAGGGACCATCGTAAATGTAGAGGGTGTCCTCTGGGGCAATGTCGAAATGAGAAAAACTGAGAGCCAACACATTGGGTGCAGCACAAGGTCCGCCAGTGTTGGAACAGACAAAATACCAATCGCGACCCTTGCTATAGGTGCCACTGCCACCGTCGTCCTGAAGTTGGAACCCCTCGGCAGGCATATCCACCGTAGTCCCATTGGTTGTAGCATCGAGAGTATAGGTTACACTGCTGGTCTGTGCCGAAAGAGAAACGGTACCAACAAGTGCTAATATATAGATTGCTATGATTTTAGATAATCTCATGGCAAAAAACTTTACATGTTGACATACTTATTCCAATCTGCAAAGATACAATTTTTTATGAAAAAAGAAAAAATCATTTCTGGCCGAGAGTTCTTGATACCAATTGAGGTCAATCATTTGTGATAAAAAGACACACAGGGCATCTCGGATTTTGAAATGCCCTGCGTGTTAAGAATATTGAAAGAACATTAATATTGCTCTATCTGCGTCTTGTCGATACGGATCTGTGAACTTACTGAACGGCCATCGGTTAATATGCCTATAACACTGACGGTTATCGCCACGTCGTCTTCGTCGATGCTCAAAGTACCTTTAGAAAAGATTGGCGACGTCTGACGCTGGTCTGGATTTTCGTTACCACGGCAAAAACAAGCACTGAGACCATCTGTGCTTGAATAACTTTGATTGAAATAGAGCCCAATAAGGTCGAGGCTGCTGGCATGCACCATATAGTTGCTACCTGGGGTGGACGAGGCAAGGTCGATAGTCTTGCCTATTTCATCGGGGCTAAAAATCACAGAAAGACTGATGACTGCGACATCATCGACGGAAGAATAGGTGCCGGAGCAGTCGTGGCCAGAGGCATTGAAAGTATATTGTCCACGCATCTGAATACCCATAACTTCACAATCATATGGGTCCCCATTGAGAATTATCTGACTGTCCATAGCCTCTATATCGGCAACTGGAACGCTGACAGTTGCCGTGAAGCGAGTACCATTGGTCAAAACGCCGCTGAGAGTAAGGACATATTCGCCTTCGGACTTGAAGAACTCCATTCCGCCCTCGCTAAAAGCAGAGGCACATTCTACGCCGTTGAGGCTGGCGGAGGAATTGTCAGCGTCACGCTGCTGAGAGAAACTGAGCCCTTGAGAATTGAACCTGACGAAATAGCGACTACTGCTCGTACTACTTGCAAGGTTGACAGAATTTTGGAGGGATGTGGGCTCCACATCGGCAATCATAGTGAACCGGTTGTTGCCTGTAGGGTCATATACGTTGAGCAGGTAGGTGCCTTCGCATTTAACGCTGAGCGATGCGGCATATTCATACTGCTGGTCGCCGACACAAATGCGGTCAGTCTGATGATGCGGCTGCGGCTCGGAATTTTGCTCTCCTACGGATACGATAAACCCGAAGGTGTGACCATTTTTCAATGTGCCATTAACTTTGATATAGAGGCTTTGCCCGTTGTAGCGAATGGTGGCTGAACCACTGCTGAACATCGATTCGCCATCATACTCGGTGTTGTCAAGCACACCCATGATTTTCTCACCGGTATTGTCAAATACAAGATAGAAAAAGGATTCGCTTTCGAGACTAAAACCGCAATGAATACCTGCGATAGGCTGGGTAAGGTCGAAGGTCTTATCGAAAGTGCTGCCCCATTCGGTGTGCTGGATTCCTCCATTGATGACAAAGCGCTGTCCACCTGCGTCGGTAGCCTGAAAATTCATACCACCCATAAGTGTTACGTTCATGGGATAGACAACGCCATCAATAATCAATTCGTTGACACCCATTTCGGATGATTGCTTGTTGTCATTGTTGCTGGTATTGGTGTCGTCGTCTTTAGAACACGACACCATGGCTGTAGCAAACAATGCGGCAAAAAGGAATGTGAAAAAATTGCGCATAAATAGAGATATTAAAGTAAAATACGAAATCCAATTATATGGAAGGCTCCACTGCTTAACGCAGGAGCACCACTGTACCAACTTTCTTGAGCCAGGACTTGGGATTGTATACAGAAGTATAATTTATCACATAAGTGTAGGCGGCCTGCGGGCATTTGCTGCCATGATAGGTGCCGTCCCAAACCTCATTAACATCCTTGGACTGATAGACAATATGACCCATGCGGTTGTAAATGTAGATTTCAAACTCGTTGATGTCAAGTCCGCGAACAAAGAATACATTGTTGGTAAGCAGTTCGGCAGTGATAACGTTAGGCACCCATACGCTGGCACGCTCCATGTGGATAATACGATGCGCGGTATCTACACAGCCGAGAGTGTCTATTGCAATCATCATTACATCGACAGAATCTTGTCCAACAGGATAGATGAAAGATGGGTTGGATAGGCCGGTAACGACATCATCGGGGAGGTGCCACACGCGCGTCACGGAGCGAAGACTTTGGTCAAAAAGCGTTATCTCGGGCTGTGAATATGACGCGGAATTGGGGTAACAGCCTATGACAGCCTCAACGGGTGCCTGGACAACAAGGTCGAGATGGACATTGCTGTCGCAATCGTCAATGCTCCGCACTGTGATATAAGGCGTATGGGTCGTTACGCGATAGACAATGCTGTCAAGCCAAAACACAGAGTCGTAACTGCATATAACACGCTTGTCAAGGGTATTATAGGTGGGGCGCACCTCAAGGAAAAGTCGCTCAACACTGTCGCAATCCTCAATGGTTCGGAAGTAAAGACTATGCACACCAGTTGTGTGGTAGGCGTGTTCCGACATGATACTATACTCGTTGTCGCAGATTGTGTCGTAGAAGTCGTTGAGGTATGTGGGATTGACGACGAGACCAAGCGTAACACTACTGTCGCCACGGCAATAGCGCAAATACTGGAACTGCTGTGTGTCGGCCTCGTAGAACAATCCGTCAAACCAACGCATCGGCAATTTATCGTCGCACTCTATTCGGTCAATTGTAGTGTCAAAGTTCCAACATACAAATAGTTTGTAGGTTAAGAAACTGTCACAGCCCGCCACGTTGACAAGAGTGAAAAGGGTGTCAACATCCTTGACAAAAGTAGCCTCGTTGAAACTAAATTCTGGCAATTCATTCTCCGTAACGGTGTCAGGATAGGTCTCATAGGTGGTGTAGCGTGTACGGAAAATAAGCGTGTGGATATGGTCGGCGCTATCGCGAGTCCACATGCCGTCGCTGTACATCACCGTGTCAAACAGACGAGCCCAGCCGCTATCGCATGGGGTGTAGAGAACAGTATCGTAGATAAAACAGATAGGTCCACGATGGATATTGACGGTTTGAGTATCGGAGCATAAGCCGCCCGACAATTTGGCAACAAGTTGTACCTTGTGGTCTCCAAAGGGGAAGTCGTAAGTGAGGTCAGTAGTGTAGAAACGTATGCTGTCGTTAACAATCCATTCGTAACTCTCGCAGGGGAAATTGGTCATAAAGTTATGGCCCTCGTCCTCGGCAATACGGCTGTTGTTGGTCATCGTGAAACGGAAATTGCAACCGACGGTGTCGGAGCATACGGTGTCGAAAATTGCCACCGGATAGCGCGGACCAGCCACAGCGGTAGATGTAAATTCACAGGTGGCAGAGGCATCCTGTCCGTGAAAAGCCATGCGACAGGCAAAGGTGCCTATACGGTCCACATAAAGGGTGTCGGCACGAGAAAGGATAGTGCCCGGATTGTCTGTGTTGAACCATTCGTAGGAGAACCCTTCGGGAGCATGGAAAGTATTGGCAATGTCGGCACCGCAGTGGAGCGAGGATATGTTGCGGTTGGCACATTTGAGAATGAAATAGGCATAACCCCAGTGGCCGGCATAGACGCAGTCTTTGGAGGTGAGCGTAACCTTGATGATACGGCCGTTGAGAGGCGTGAGGTCGAGGCCTATAGTGGTCCAGTCCTGCCATTTGGCACCGCTATTACCGTTTTTCCAACTGCCCGTACCATAATAATTGGGAATAAAAGTGGCAGAGTTGCATGAGGGATTGATGGCCGTGCCGTTCTCGTCGGTAATCTCGAAATCGAAACGAGGTTGTGCAGATATACCGTGACTCGGGTTTTCAAGCACCACGGCATATTTCATAATAAGGAGGTCGTAGTAGCGGGTATCCACGTAATAATAATAGTTGATACGCTCGCTCTGCCCCTCACGCACGGGGTTGCCGAGACGCACCGATGCCACCTCGCCTTCGGGAATGGTCCAAAGCGTATCGCTGCCACGCGTGGCACGAGTGTCTATCTGACGGGTATGACAGACGGTGTGGCGCGACCTATCGCTATTCTCGCCATAGTCGAGCGTGCCGTAATGCTGCGTGGGACTGCCATAGGCTCCATACGAGCACTCAACTCGGCAGTCGTTCTTGATATTGGTATAGTTGATACAGCCCTGCTGCTCATAGTTGCAACGGGTGCGGATATGTAGAGAGCGACATGCCGCGGAAACCGGCGTAGTATCGGACGGAAGAACATAGACATAATAATCTGAAAGTTCCTCAAGACCTCGTAGTGTATAAGGGTGGGCGCGGGCATGCACCATTTTATCGGGGTTATTGCTATTACGACCGTAGCGAATAGTCCACTGCCGAGTGGAAGACTGGTCGAGCCAATCTATAACGGCAGAAACACCTTTGATGTTAGACGCAGAGACATTGTACGGTCCCGAACTAATGGTGGCATAAAAATCCTCGAAACAGGAATCTGCGCCAGTGGTAACATAACGCACATATAGCACGCCGCTTCCTGCGGTATAGGTAAATGGCGACCACATGCTGTTGGAGGCGTCGATTGTGGCAAGCAGAACACCATTGGTATCTGCGCCATCATAAACATAAAGTTTGGAACTCGCATCACAAAAGTCGGCTGTAAAAACGGCTGTTATCGGGGTTTCCGAAGTGCAAATAAATCTGACAGCACCATCTCTCTCTTTGCCTAATAGACTGCTATCCATTGTCAAGGAGCGCAACACATAGCCTTCGGACATACAAAACTGTCGTTCCAACAGTCCTTCTTCGGGCATAACAGCTGCCGTTTGCGAGCGCAATACCCCACAAAAAGCCAACAAAAGCGTGATTATCAAGAGATAACGCAAACGCATAAATCTTTTATATGTTGCTATAAGGCAATAAAATATCTGCAAAAATACATTTTTTTGTTAAAAAAAAACAAAAATATCAAAACTCGACTGAATTTTGATATTTTTGATATGTATTAACGTGACTGTGACTGAAGAGTGATTTCCGGGCTATTTTATCCCATCATCACCGCTTCACTATCAGTTTCCTTGCGTTGGCGTTGCCGACTTTCAGCATATATACACCTGGTGATGGCATACGATAGGTGGACAACGAGGATTTTACTGAACTTTCGTTGACTATCAGGCGCCCTGTTACATCGTAAATGCGCAAAGGAAGACCATTGGCACCATCGACTATGATGTTACGGTTGTCGGCATAAGCACGGCATTTGCTTGACGGTGATGCATCGGATATTGAAAGAGCAGAATGGATGTCAAGATGAAGCACCAGAACGCTATCGCAGCCTACGCTGTTGGCCGACGCAAGACGATGCTGATAATCGCCCGACTGATAATAGGTGCGGCCAAACCATGTGAGACTATCGATAGCGGAGATAGATGTGTCGCCATAGGTGGTGCAGGGCAGGTCAATACCATTGATGTCCTGAACAAGACGCACAGAGCGTCCAACACTGCGGTCAAAAGGTTCGGTAGATACACGGCGAGGCTCGATGAGCATAGCATAGGCACGTTCTTGGTCGTAGTGGGTCACGGACCAATAGATTCCGTTCTGCGTCAGAGCGGTGACATTGGTGTCGTAGCGCACTCCAGCGGCAGGCAAGAACACTGCGCCGGCAAGTTCCATATTGTTCCACTCGGCAGTGGAATAGATATTGGTAATAAAGCCATCGTTATTGCCAGCAGTGTAAGAACAGCCAACAGGCAAAATCCAACTTTCGGGCAACAAGACAACGCCTGTCACGCCAGCCACGGTAGCCATGGCTCGTTTGCTGATGGCATTAGGACGGGAGAAAAGAAGATACTGCCACTCGTCGTCGTTGAGTGTGCGCCATTGGCCACGGGCATTGCCGCCATTTCCGATGGGGCAATACATACCCCAGTCGTAGTTGATGCTAATCTCTGTCAGGTCGGGGCTTACGTTAGTCACAGACGGGCCATAGCCATGTGCATTGTCGTTAGACACATTGCGGGAGACAATGCTGTATGGCATATAGTGGGTGTTATACTGGTCGGCAGGATTATGATATCCACTTGTTGCCCAACCGAAGAGGTCTATCCATCCATGATATTCGGCATTAGCGCGGCTGTTGGCAGCACCAACATAGTCGTACTGTGTAGAGGCGAAACGCCACAAATCGTTGCTCGGCATATACTGGAGATTGCCCATAGAGAAATTGACGAAACTTTCATCGCCTATCTGGAAAACGCCATTGAGTGCGCCCGTTCCAATAGGATTGAGCACGAGATGTAAAACAATAATGCTATCGCAGCCCTGCGAGTTGATGATAGTGTCGCCATTCTCGCCATCTTTTTCTATACGGTAGCCGCGCCACATGAAGAAGCCGCTTGCCTCGGCATACTCATGGCAACGCGAACTATAGCGGACCTTGAGTCGGAGGGTAAGAAGGCTGTCGCAACCATACTGGTTGGAAAGAGTGACGGTTGTACGGCCACTTTCTATCAGATGATTACCATACCAGTTGATGCTGTCGCAAACATTGGCATTGGTATCGCCGCGCGAGAAATAATGCACCGTTAGGTCGAGGTTGCGAGAGGTGTCGCAGCCCACAGCATTAGGCATGGGAAGACGGACAGGATAATAACCCGAACGATAGCGCATTGCATTGTTCCAATAGAAACTATCACACGACTCGACCACCGAGTCACTAAAAGTGCTGTTATTGATAGTAAGATAGAGTATCGACACGCTGTCGCAGCCTTCGGGATTGGGCACAATGGATTGAGCGTAGCGGCCTGACTCTTTAAGCACACGACCATACCATGTCATGCTATCGCAATAGACGGCCGACGTGTCGCCAGATGGACTAATATTGATGATTAGAGTATCAATTGTAATAATGCTGTCGCAACCAACAACATTTTTGATTGTCACCGTAGTATCGGCACAGTTGGTCAGGAACGTCTTGCCACCCCACACGAGCGAGTCGCACACGGTAGTATCGGTGTGACCTGTGGAGGAATGGTTGACGATACACATATAGTGAACATTTGAATCACAACCATACATATCAATAAAAGAACGACGATAAGTAAAATTACTGGTCTTGTACTCATGATTAAAATAAATATAATCACAGCCAATAATTGTATCGTAGTACTCTTGTCCGCGACGACCGATATTAATGTTTAGGTACTGTATATTATCGCAACCCAACGCAGTATGGGTATGCGAAGCAATAATAATGGTATCGTGTGTATAGGTGCTTGTATCAATTGTCACAGATTCGCATTCCATGCGGACTACTGTGTCGATGATGTCCTGACCAATATACATCGTAAGCATATATATACTGTCGCAGCCATTAGCAGAAACACCATGAATACGATGGACGAATGAGCCTGTTGCACTGATTAGGGTGTCGTACCACTGCACTGGTGAACAAGCGGTGTCTATTAAAGAAGCAGTATCGCTGGTCTTGATGGTGAGTTTAAGAATATAGATACTGTCGCAGCCTCCTGCAGCAGCATTCTCGATGGTGTGAGGATAGTCTCCAGACGTGGAGATTGTCTGTCCATACCACACCACGGTATCGCAAGCGGTAACAAAACTGTCAACGGCAACATGGACACATGTGGTATCGCCAGAGCATACAGGCGTAGCCTTGAGGCTACCCGTCCAAACTATGGAGAAACCCATGAGGAGCATAAGTGCCACAAAAGAAAAAATGCTACGTTGTTTCATATATCTATAAAGGATTGTGAACGACAATAAAAGACTAAGAAGTTAGCGAAGCAACGAGACCTTGCGTGCAGGATAGCGTCCAACTTGAATCATATAAACGCCCGAAGCGGGAACGGAGAAAACAGCATTATCAGCCGAAAGAGTCGTGGGGCGGATGGTGCGTCCTTGCACGTCGAAGAGACGTACGGGAAGTCCTTGCATTCCACGGACAATAATATTGTTATCACGAGTGAAGAGTTGCACATTCGACGGCCAAACATTGGCGATTCCCTCAGTAGGTCCAACGGTAAGATGGATGATTACCGTGCTGTCGCAACCAGCCATATTAACCTCGGGCAGCAGATATTCGTATTCGCCAGTCTCGGTGAACTCTTGGCCGTACCACAAGAAAACACTATCCACACGAGCCGTGGTGTCTCCATAGGTGGCGCATGGAAGGTCTATACCGTTGATGTCTTGAACCAGACGAACCGAGCGACCGATGTGGCGCGGTTCGGGCTGAATGAGCATTGCTGATGAGGTAACGACCATCTGATAGGCTGACTCGGCATCGTAGTGGGAGGAACTCCAATAGTAACCAAATTCATCTTTGCCAGCCACGACATCGGTGTAACGGCATCCTGCAGCGGGGAGGAAAATGGCACCAGCGCCTTGCATGGACTGCCACTGCACATTACTATAGATGTTAGTAGAATAGCCTTGTTCGGTGCCAGGGTTGAAAGTGCAGTTGTCGGGCAGGTACCAACTTTCGGGAAGCAGCACCACGCCATAGGCTTTTTCGGCGCCGCTAATTCCGTAAACAGTAGCGAGGGCACGCTTGAAGATGGCGCGAGGACGATAATAAACGAGATGGTTCCATTCCTCGGCGGTGAGCGTGCGCCACTGACCAGCAGCACGACCACCATTGCTTATGGCGTTGCGGACACCCCAGTCATAGTTAGCAGCCATTCCCGTAAGGTCGAGAGCCGTCATGTTCATCGACGGACCATAGCCCTTGCTGTTGATTTCGTTATCGAGGGTGACATTGTCAATGGCATACGGCTGGTATGCTACATTAGCGGCATCGAGTGGATGGTGATAGCCGCTGGTGCCCCAGCCAAAGAGGTCGAGCCATCCAGAATAGGATGACGACACATATTTGTTGCCAGCACCAATATAGTCGTACTGGTGTTCGGCGAAACGCCAACGTTTCTCCGACGGCATATACTGCAGATTGCCTTGTGAGAAAAGAGCGTAACGGTCTTCGCCAATCTCAAACATACCCGTCAGACCACCCTCTCCGAGAGGATTGATGGTAAGATGAAGATAGATTACGCTGTCGCAGCCCACATTATTGTAAATAGTATCGGAAAAGAGGCCCGACTCAAAATACTGATGATAGCGCCATATGAGGTTGCCACATGCTGCAGCCGTATCGTGCGACTGAGAACTATAGCGAAGAATTATTCGCATTGTAACCACACTGTCGCAGCCATACTGATTGAGATAGGCAAAGGTCGGCATAGTATCGTTAGAGTTGAACGACTTGCCGTGCCATTCCACGCTATCACAACTGCGCGCCACGGTGTCACCCGTATTGCTATAATGCATGGTCAGATAGAGATGCACCGAACTGTCGCAGCCTTGCGTGTTGACAAACTGCATGTAGGGCGTGCGGATATGCGTCGAAGCGTTAAGACCGTTGCCACGCCATGTGAAAGTGTCGCAAGCGTTGGCAAAGGTGTCGATATGGGTGCCGTGAAGAAGATTGATATGCAGAGTCAGCGTACTATCGCAATATCCACGCGTGGTAGCGTTGGGGAAAACATGCGTCGGATTGCCGCCATAGTACATTGTGCCATACCAGAGAATACTGTCGCACACATCGGCAACAGTGTCAGAGAACTTCGACTCAAACACAATGAGGTCTAGTGTCACCACACTATCACAACCCCACTGGTTCTTGAAAGTGGCAAGAGCGCCTACGGTGTCGTGGGTAAGAATCTTGCCTCCCCAAACCATACGGTCGCAAGCCGAAGAGAGTTGCTCGCCAGTGTTGGGGTGACGGATGGTAAGATTATAATAGACGAAAGAATCACATCCTTGAGGAGTTGATGTGTGATAGGCCAGGAAAAACGCATCATTGTAGTATTTAGCACCTCTGTAAAATAGCGTGTCACAACCTATTGTATCAACAGTGTCATAGACAGAATTATAAACCCGGATAGACTGGATATAGATATAGTCGGCGGTGTCATAATAAGTGCCCGTTTCGGTATAGTATTTGCCAGTACGCGGCCAATAAACAGAATCGCATCCACTTTTAGGTTCTTCGTAATAGGGTGATTGTGCTGATACAAAACCACCCAGTATGAGTAAAAGAACGAGAAGCGTAACTTGCTTAATTATAGTATTCTTACTATTCATTTTAACCAAAGACTATCGTTATGATAATTCAAAATGTATATATAAATTGCAAAGATAGTAATTTTTAATGAAATAGCACAGATATTAGCATATAAAATAGTTTAGTGCAGATTGGAACCGGCATAATCAAATAAACAAAACGCACTTATTATCAATCGATTGAAAACACACGAAACGCATTTATTATTTTCATAGGCTCATATACAAATCCACACTGAGAGCGCTATGTACAAAGAAAGACACATTGAAATAAAAAAAAACCGAGATATGGAAAATCATATCTCGGCTTAGAATGAGTTGCTGTTTCGAGTTTTATATAATAAATCTCATCAAAAACAGACTCTACAAATTTTCTAATTGCAAAATATTAGAAATTGTATTTAACCAAGAGGCAGATGCGCTGGCCGTTGACGGTGTGGCAGTCTTCCGAATTGAAAGTAGCATCGGCTTTCATCTTCGTCTTGTCACCATAGTTGACCGAGGTGAGTTCATACTCGATGCCAACATTGAAATGAGTCAGGTTGTAACTCACAGACGGGGCTATACGCCACATATAGTCAACATTGCTGATAGTGTTGTTCTTGAGATAGAGAGTATAGGGTATTCCATTTGCAGGAGCAGCCACAAGGTCTTCGGCGGTGCCAAGGTTCTTCATGAAACCAAAGAACAGGTTGGCCTTGTATTTTTTACCGTATGCAAAATTGAGGTAACTGACGCTGCTGCGCAGAGGAGTATATTCCTGGCTGACATCGGGATTGATGGCGGAAATGCCGTAGCCGCTAATCTGGTTGACATGAGCGGTATTCTGAGCATAGGTAGAACGCAGTTTGACAGAGAAAAGGCCCTCAACATACTGGAAATAGATGGTTGGAGAAACAGATGTGAGTTGGTCATTGACCTTGACATTATGGGCTGGTTCGGTGGCTGTTGCAGGAATATTTGCCGTTACGCGGGGACGAATGGTCAGCACGTCGGCACCAACCTGAGCATAGACACCACCGGCACGGTAGTTAAGTCCGACAAACACTTCGGGAATGAGGGCACGGTTAGCATACTTCTCGCTTGCGCCCTCGGGACCATTGGTAAGGAACTGATACTGATAGAGCAGGTGTGCCTGTGCGCCAAAACCAGAAGGAGTGGTGTACATATAGCGGAACTGCGGAGTACGGCTGTGAGCACGGAAAGGAGCGCCGGCGGCAAAGCCGAGAGCATCGGGCATAATCTCGCCACTCAGAGGATGCCAATCCTGACCAACGCGGATTGCATGACGGCCATTCCAATTGAGGTCAACCCATGCCAAACGAAGACGGAGCACGGTGTTGTTGTTGCCAAAACCAGCAAAGTCAGCCTCTACGCGGCCTGTACTCTTTGCACCCAAAATATCTGGACCACTGAGACGAAGTCCGAAACGAGTGGAAAGGGCATGGAACTGCATGGTGGGGATTTCATTAATATCGACATCACCATATTGTTCGCGCTGGTTGACAGGAAGTGCGAAATCCTCATCGAAAGGCATATTGTTGTAGTCGGAACCACAAACAGTGTACATGCTGCGATTGTCGAATGTGAGGAAGTTACGCACAAAACCATAAGGAGTAATTTGTACTTTCTGAGGCTGAGGAGCCGGAGCAGGCTGTTCCTGAGCATTGACGCTAACACTGGCGGTCAAGGCCAGCATGGCTGCGGAGAAAAAAATAATGGTTTTCTTCATCTTTTTATTTCATTAATAAGGGCGGACATAGTATCCGCCCTTTCTTTATTAACCAAATTCTTTTTTTTAGAATGGGAAAATCTTTGTCAGCCAGAAGAAGGCGAAGATAAGTCCGAAAACGCCTATCACTGAACCAACCTTAATCATATCTTTGGTATTGATAAGACCTGTTGAGAATGCGATGGCATTAGGAGGTGTGCTGATAGGCATCAGCATAGCCAACGAGGCCGCAGTGGAGACATAGATTACCATGGCTTTGCTGCCACCGAATAATGCAAACGAGGGATTCTCGGCAAGACCAACACTGACGGCGCACAGAATGGGAACCAAAAGAGCAGCCGTAGCAGAGTTGCTGATAAAGTTGGAGAGGATATAGCATACCAGTGCTGCAATAGCAAACACCAGCACAATGCTCATCTGTCCGAAAGGAATAGCATTGACAAGGGCTGCGCCAAGTCCGGTACCACCTTTTTCGATGTTGAGCATAGCATAGCCAAGGGCAAAACCTCCAGCCACCAACCAAAGGACGCTCCAGTCAATCTGCTTGATATCGTCCTTGGTGAAGGTGCCAGTGCAGACAAATACTGCCAGAGGGATAAGAGCCACGATGTTAGAACTAATCTTGGTGACGTTTTCTGTAGCCCACAGCAGGATGGTTACGGCAAAGGTGGCCCAAACCAGATAGGTACGCCATGTTTTAGGCTTAGTGTTCTCGGGGATATTAACCTCTAACTTCTTGCTGGAGAAGGGGAACATGAGTTGCAGCACCACCCAGGCGAAGAGAATCATGATGATTACAAAAGGAATCATGTGGATAGCCCATTCGCCGAAAGAAACGCTGATACCAAAAGCGGTCTCAAGGTTAGAGACAGCGGTACCATTGGGAGGCGTGCCTATGGTTGTTCCAATACCACCAATATTGGCAGCAATAGGGATAGAGAGTGCAAGCGCAATCTTACCCTTGTCGCCATTGGGGAAGGTGGCAAGAATAGGAGCAAGGAAGGCAAGCATCATGGCAGCCGTAGCGGTGTTGCTCATGAACATGGAGAAAACAGCGATAACGCTGAGGAAACCGAGCAGCACCATCTTGGGGTTGGTGCCGAAAGGTTTGAGCAGGACGCGAGCCAGAGTAACATCAAGTCCATATTTCTGTGCCATGATTGCAAGGGTAAAACCACCGAGGAAGAGCATGACGACAGGGTCAGCAAAAGCCGACATAATCTTGGTGTAGGCCATTGTGCCTTCGAGCGCGACGCCGTCAGCATCCACCATAAGGAAACCTAATCCTTTATTGCTCAATATCAACAGAGATATTACAATGATAAGGACGGAGGTTGTCCATGAAGGTATGGCCTCGGTAATCCACATCAAAGCAGCAAAAACAAAGATTGCTATGGTTCGCTGCTGCAGCACTGTCAGCCCGTCAATACCAAAAGCAGAGGTCGGTATTAACAAGATGACAAAGAATGCCAATATGGATATGATAAGTCCAATAAGTTTACTTGTTTTCATAGCGATAAGGTATTAGTCGCCCAGCGTGGCTACCATAACAGCCTTGATGGTGTGCATACGGTTCTCAGCCTCGTCGAAAACGATGCTGTTCTCGCTCTCGAAAACCTCTTCGGTAACCTCGATGCCGTCCAAGCCAAACTGCTTGTTGACGTCGCGGCCAACCTGGGTCTCAAGGTTGTGATAAGCGGGAAGGCAGTGCATGAATTTGCACTGAGGATTGCCGGTAGCCTTCATCAATTCAGCATTGACCTGGAAGGGTTTCAGCATATCGATACGCTCTTTCCAAACCTCGGCGGGCTCGCCCATAGATACCCAAACGTCGGTGTAGATGAAGTCGCAACCCTTGACACCCTTCTTGGGGTCGTCGGTAACGGTAACCTTGGCGCCGGTCTCTTTGGCTATTGCCTGGCAGGTCTTGATGAGGTCCTTAGCGGGCTGGAGTTTCTTGGGGGCAATAATGCGGACATCCATACCCATCTTGGCGCCACCAACCATAAGGCTGTTACCCATATTGAAGCGGGCATCGCCAATGTAAGCGAAAGTCACCTGATTGAGGGGCTTGCCAGCATGTTCCTGCATGGTGAGGAAGTCGGCAAGAATCTGAGTGGGGTGCGACTCATTGGTGAGGCCGTTCCAAACGGGAACACCAGCATATTTAGCCAGTTCCTCAACGGTCTCCTGAGTGAAGCCACGATACTCGATACCGTCGAACATACGACCGAGAACGCGAGCGGTGTCGGCCATGCTCTCCTTGATACCAATCTGGCTACCGGTAGGACCGAGATAGGTGACATGGGCACCCTGGTCTTTAGCGGCCACCTCGAAGGCGCAACGTGTGCGGGTGGAGGTCTTTTCGAAGATGAGGGCAATATTCTTGCCGGTCATCGTGGGCTTTTCGGTTCCTGCATATTTGGCACGTTTCAGGTCACGAGCCAGGTCGAGCAGATAATTGAGTTCCTTGGGGCTGAAGTCTAAAATCTTCAGGAAATTGCGGTTACGAAGATTGTAAGCCATGACTTAATAATTTTGAATTATGAATTTTGAATTTTGTTGCTTGTCGTGATTATAGTTTTTCTAATTGTTCAATTAGAACTATCGCACTATTCTTGTTCCACAATAGGGGTTGTCGAGTTGACCGGCCTCGGTGATTACGCAGGTCTTGCCACCATTCTCGATGAACATGATGCCAGCGCGGACCTTGGGAGCCATAGAGCCTTCGGTAAACTGACCTTCGGCGAGGTATTTCTTGGCCTCTTCAACGGTGATAACGTCAAGAGCCTTCTCGTCGGGTTTGCGGAAATTGATATAGACCTTGGGCACATCGGTAAGGATGTAGAACTCCTCGGCCTCAATCTGGATAGCGCAGAGTGCGGAAGCGAGGTCCTTGTCGATAACAGCCTCGACACCACGCACATAGTCATTCTCCTCGATAACGGGGATACCACCGCCACCGACGGTCACAACAACATTGCCACCTTTCACAAGGTGCTTGATAATCTTGATGTTGTTGATGCGTTTGGGACGCGGAGAAGCAACAACCTTGCGCCAGCCGTTGCCCTTGGGGTCTTCTTTATAGATAGCGCCAGTCTCCTCGTGCAGTTTCTCAGCCTCTTCCTTGGTGTAGTAAGGTCCGACAGGCTTGGTGGGATTCTGGAACATGGGGTCGAGAGCATTGACAGCCACCTGCGTAACGATGGTAACAACATCGCGATAGATGTCGTTCTTGGCAAAGACATTGCGCAATGCCAGTTCAATCATATAGGCGATGGAACCCTGTGTCTCAGCGACACAGAAATCCATAGGCATGGCGGGGATTTTGAAGTCCTTGTTGCCAGCCTCGTGCTGCAGCATGACGTTGCCCACCTGCGGGCCATTGCCATGTCCGATGACAATATTGTAGCCACGTTTGATTAGATTGCACAGACTTTCGCAGGTCTGCTCAACGTTGGCCAACTGCTCTTGATAGGTTCCCTTTTGCCCGCTGCGCAGGAGGGCATTGCCACCAAAAGCAACCATAGCGAGATTTCTCATATTAGACAAGTTTTTTATTATCAAACAAATATTTAACTTTTCCTCCCAAAAAGAGAAAACGCAAATATAACAAAACTTATTGATTAAATAAAAATTAATGTGCCTCGAGCCAGTTTTGCCCTATCTCTAAGCCCACATCGATAGGAATAGACAGCGGCAGAGCCTCTATCATCTCTTTGCGAACAATCTCTTTAACCTCGTCCAATTCAGGCTTAAAGACATCTATTACAACCTCGTCGTGCACTTGCAGTATCATTCGCGAGCGAAGTCCTTTGGCTGTAAAACTGGCAAAGATGCGGTTCATGGCAATCTTTATCATGTCGGCCGAGGTGCCTTGAATTGGCATATTCACGGCGTTGCGCTCGGCAAAAGAGCGGAGACTATTGTTGCGGCTGTTGATGTCTGCCAAATTGCGACGACGTCCAAGCATAGTGCGGGCATAGCCATATTCGCGTGCAAAAGCAATGTTTTTCTCTATAAACGCCTTGATGTCGGGGTATTGTGCAAAATATTCTTCAATCAGAGCGGCAGCCTCTTTGCGGGGTATGCCAAGTTGCTCGGAAAGACCGAACGCGCTAATGCCGTAAACTATGCCGAAATTGACTGATTTCGCATTGCGACGCTGGTCTTTTGTAACTTCCTCGATAGGAACCTTGTAAATCTTGGCGGCGGTGGCGGCATGAATGTCAAGCCCATTTGAGAAGGCCTCAATCATGTGGCGGTCGTTGGCCAGCGACGCAATGATGCGGAGTTCTATCTGCGAATAGTCGGCAGCAAGCAAAACATAATCGTCGTTGCGCGGCACAAAGGCACGGCGTATCTCGCGCCCACGCTCGGTGCGAATAGGGATATTCTGTAGGTTGGGCGACGAGGAACTGAGGCGTCCCGTGGCGGTGACGGTCTGATTGTATATAGTATGCAGACGACCCGTTTCTGGATTGATGAGTTTCGGGAAACTATCGAGATATGTGCCCAGCAACTTGGATATAGAGCGATACTCAAGGATTTTCTCTACGACGGGGTGAGCCTTTTTGAGTTTCTGCAGCACATCTTCGGCTGTGGAGTACTGCTTGGTTGCGGTACGCGGAGGCTTGTCGGTTATCTTCATGTGTTCGTAAAGCACCTCGCCGAGTTGCTTTGGCGAATTGATGTTGAAGCGCTCGCCTGCAAGCGAGTATATCTCTTGCTCTATAGTGTCACGCTGGGCGGTGAGATTTTGCGAATATTCCTTTAACGCCGACACGTCAATGCGCACGCCCTCTTGCTCCATGCTGATAAGTACATCGACCAAAGGCAGTTCCACGTCGTAATAGAGCCGCGAGAGGTCGGCATTGCCCAGTTGCGACGATAGGCGCGGATAGATTAGCCACATTGCTGCCACCGACTGCTGCTGGCTTTCGGGTTCTACGCCTATGACGCTGTTGCAAATGAAATCGAATGTGTGGCGAGCCTCGGAGTCGATGAGATAATGCACCAACTGACAGTCGAAAATCATTCCAGAAATCTCTATGTCGAGTTCACGCAAAATGTATTTTAGCGACTTGAGGTCGTAGCACAGTTTTATAGTGTTAGGATTTTCGAGCAGACGTTTTAGCGCACCAATGTCAACCTTATCCACCTGCACGGTATAGGCACTCTCGGCATTGGTGGAGAGAGTGATGACCGGACCTTGTATGATGATTGAAACGTCGCAGTCGGCGGGCATTTCTTTTTCTTCAGTGATTTCCGAAATGTTAGAAACCACCGCAGCATCATTAGATTCCGCGTCACTATCAGGCTGAATGTCAAAAATCGAGAGTTGGGGTGATGCCTTGACGCTTTCGACGGTTTTGGCGGCAGCCTTTGAGAAAAGCATTGCCGAATCGGGGTCAGACAACGACAAATCAGTATAGATGCGTTTCGAGAAGGCGCGGAACTCCAAGTCGTCGAAAAGGGATTTCAACTGGCGATAGTCTGGCTTTTCACGCTGCAACGCTTGCTCGTCGAAAGGTATCGGCGCGTCGAGCGATATGGTGGCAAGTTTTTTAGAAAACAATGCTTGGTCGCCATACTGCTGGACCAACGAGCGCATTTTGTCGTTCTTTATTTCGTCAGAGTTCTGCACCATGGCCTCTATCGAGCCAAACTGGTCGATGAGTTTCTTTGCAGACTTCTCCCCTACCCCAGGGATTCCTGGAATATTGTCCGACGCATCGCCCCAAAGTCCAAGCAAGTCGATAACCTGGCGGCAATCGGACACGCCGAACTTCTCACAGACCTCGGCAATACCAAACACCTGGTCGGGTTTGCCCATACGTCCGAAGCGATACATAAGGACATGGCTCGTCACAAGTTGAGCAAAGTCCTTGTCGGGCGTCACCATAAGCACCTGGTCAAAGCCCTCCTCCTCGGCCTTATGCGAAATGGTGCCTATAACGTCGTCGGCCTCATAGCCCTCGCAGGTAAGGATGGGAATGTTGAACGCGGCGATAATCTTGTTGATGTATGGTAGCGCGGTAGCGATGTCCTCTGGCATGGCTTCGCGATTTGCCTTATACTGCTCATACATTTCGTGGCGGAATGTGGGCTTGGGCAAATCGAACGCCACGGCAATATGCGACGGATTTTGCTGACGCATAAGGTCGTAGAGCGTGGTGGCGAACCCCAGCACCGCCGAAGTGTTCATTCCCTTGGAGTTGAGACGGGGATTGTGGTTAAGCGCATAGTAAGAACGATATACCAGCGCCATGCCGTCGATAAGGAGGAGTTTCTTCATTGCAGAAGGCTTATTTCAGCGGGTCGGCGGTAAGGATTTCGTACTCTTGGCGATTGCGGTGTATGTTGCAGGCCAGATAGACAGCGCTGCGGAACGACTGCTCGCTTGCCTGTCCCTTGCCGGCAATATCGTAGGCAGTGCCGTGGGCAGGAGAGGTACGCACATAGGGAAGGCCTGCCGTGTAGTTGACACCCTCGGTGAACGATAGCAATTTGAAAGGAATAAGGCCTTGGTCGTGATAGAGAGCGAGGGTACCGTCGAAACGACTGAACTCGCTGGAGCCAAAGAAACCGTCAGAGGGGAACGGACCATAGGCCAGCACGCCTTTGCTGCGGGCGGCATCGATGGCAGGTTTAACCACGTTCATGTCAATATCGCCAATCACGCCATTGTCTCCTGCATGGGGGTCGAGAGCAAGGACGGCAATCTTGGGCATGGTGATGCCGAAATCGCTCTTGAGCGAGGAGTTCATTATCATCAGTTTTTCAAGAATAAGGTCCTGCGTTACGGCGTTAGGCACATCGCGAATGGCGAGGTGGTTGGTCATAATGCCGATACGAATACGGTCGCACACCATCATCATGAGCGAACCGCAGCCGAACTGATGGGAGAGATACTCCGTGTGTCCGGGGAAATCGAAATCTGCCGACTGAATATTTTTCTTGTTGATAGGAGCGGTAACAAGCACATCGACCTTGCCTTCCGAAAGGTCGCGGCAAGCCTCGTCGAGAGCCACGCGAGAGAGCATACCGGCCACCTCGGTCGATTTTCCGATGTCGATTTTCACCTCATCGGTAGTGAGGTTGATAATATTGAACTTGCGGTCGGCAGCCTCCGAAGCGTCGCGAATGGTGTTGAAAGCAATGTCGTGATGTTGCGAGAGCAGTTTCTTATGATAGGTTGCCACCTTGGTGGAGCCATAGAGAATGGGAGTGCAGATGTCGAACATACGGGCATCGCTAAAGGTCTTGAGAATAACCTCATAGCCCACACCGTTGAGGTCGCCGTGAGTGATGGCAAGGCGTATGCGTTTGTTTTCTTTTGATTGTTCCATTATAGAGAATATTAAATTTTGAAATATAATTATTGAAAATTGAAAAGGGTCTTTTCAATTTTACTACATGATATCGTAGGTTTGGAAGAAAGCATAGAGGAGGCGCATGCCATAGCCTGTGGCGCCAGCGGCATAGTAGCCTTCGCGTTTAGAGAAGAACGCCACGCCTGCAATGTCGAGGTGTATGTAGGGCGTGTTGGCGGCAAAATGAGCAAGGAAACGGCCTGCGGTGATAGCGCCAGCCTGTGCCTCGCCGCAATTCTTGATGTCGGCCACTTCCGACTTAATCATATCGTCGTACTCCTCGAAGAATGGAAGTTCTGCCACTCGCTCATATACCTGGTTTCCCATAATGCGAAGCAGGTTGAGCGGGTTTTCGGCATTCTGCTGCATAGCCACAAGAGCGTAGGGGCCTACGGCTCGCATGGCGGCGCCGGTAAGCGTGGCGATGTCGATGAGAAGTTCGGGCTTGTAGGATGCCACCGCGTAGGCAATGGCGTCGGCAAGAATCAAACGGCCTTCGGCGTCGGTGTTGACAACCTCGACAGTGGTCCCGTCGTACATAGTAAGCACATCGTCGGCAGCATAGGCATTGAAGCCGGGGCGGTTGTCGGTCATAGGCAGACAGGCGACGAGGTGGACGGGAAGATGATTGTCGGCAGCAGCAAACAGCACCGATGCCATGGTAGCAGCACCAGCCATGTCGCTCTTCATATCGCGCATATAGTCGTCGGGCTTTATGTTGAGTCCGCCGGTGTCGTACATCACGCCCTTGCCAACGAGAGCCACAGGACGACTATTGACTGCTTTCTCGGGCTTATATTCAAGCACCACGAAACGAGGCTCGTCAACACTGCCGCGGTTCACACCCAGCAAGCCACCCATACGCAAGGCCTCTATCTTTTTCTTGTCAAATATCGTGCATGCCACGCCAAGGTCGGCGGCAATCGACGCCAACTCTTCGGCAAACTGGGCTGCATTAAGGTCGGCAACAGGAATATTAACCCATTCGCGACACCAAAACAGACGATTCCAGAGGCAGAGATTGCGCTGCCACTCGTCGGCCTCTATCAGACGGCTATCGACGGTGAGCGAGGCAATATGACTTGGGGTCTTGCCTTTGTAGCGGTCGAAACTATAGTCCGAGATAGTCAAGCCCTCGGCAAAAGCAACAACCTCTTCCGGAATAATGCCCTCGCCCGTAAGCGCAATGTCATAGACCTTGTCGGCAAGCATACGCTCGCGCAGTTTGTTGGCAGAGCGACGCAGACGTTCCTGGCTTTGCTGCGCTGGCAGTTCGCTGTCGAAACAAACGACATAAAGACGATACGGCAGACGGTCGAACGAGAGAATACAATCTTTTTCGTCGGCACGGCGCTCACGCAAAAGTTCTATCTCTTTCTTGGAGAGAGGCAGGCTGCGTTCTGCAACCTCATCACCGTAAAGAAAAACAAGATTACCAGCATACTGCTTGGCTTCGACGGGAGAGAGGTTATATTTCATTTGTCTGTATTTTTTGATTTCGGTTTTTCTTTTTTAAGGATTCTATCTGAATACTATTTCTTGAAGCACAGGGCGACCCAGGGTGTCGTTTATTTTGTCGATAAGTCCCTGACGCTTGTAGAACAACTCGGAGCGTAGCGCTGCCGAAAACAACGTGACGTAGAGGCGATGGTTGTCGTAGCGTATGTCCCTGGTGAGTTTTGTCAGCAGTTCGCCAACGGTTTTCTTATAGGCCTCAATCACCTCAACGCTATCCACGGCTTCGGTGATATTAAGTTGCTCATAGACATTTTTAAGATAATGCTGTAGCGGATGAAAGTCCTTGTTCATGATGAGTAGTATTATTCAGTTTGCGACACGACGCCTTTTTCTACATTGAAGATGCGATGCTCCACATTGGGCATCTCGTCGAATATGGCCTGAACACGTCCCGGCTGGGTGTCGCTAAGCAGCACCTGCCCAAAGCGGTCGGTGCCAACGAGGTGCACCAACTGGCGGACGCGTAGCATATCGAGTTTGTCAAATATGTCGTCGAGAAGCAGTATCGGCTTCACTCCGCATACATTATATATATACTCGAACTGGGCGAGTTTGAGTGCCAGCAGGAATGTCTTTTGCTGTCCTTGAGAACCGCAGCGTCTTACGGATAGTCCGTCAACAAGCAGTTCCACATCGTCACGATGCGGTCCAACGGTGGTATGTAGCAAGTATTTGTCTCGCTGTCGTGCCTCTCTCAACTGATTGGCAAACGTCACGGACATTTCTTCCTCCGAAGGGATAGCAGGAGTTTCTCCTGTCTGCTGTTTCGGCAGAAGTATGCTGTCGTAGAACAGCGATGGGGTTTCCTCATTGCCAGCGATAGTGGCAAAATAGGACTGGAAAATGGGGATAAAGTCGCGCACAAACGACACACGCCGTGCGAGCACCTTTGCACCGTGAATTACAAGTTGGTCGTCCCAGAGTTGCAGCGAGGGTTCGTCGAAAACGCGGTCGTCGTGAAAACGGCGAAGCAGGCTGTTGCGCTGTTCGAGGCATTTCTGATACTGCATCAAGTGGTGCAGGTAGTCGCTATTGGTCTGCGAGATAACGCCATCTACAAATTTGCGGCGCAACTCGCTGCCGCCTATGATGAGCGACTGGTCGCTGGGGGTAATGATAACCAGCGGCACTTTGCCTATATGCTCGGCAAGCGACTTATAGGTTTTCTTGTCTATGCGCATCTGCTTGCTCTGTCCGCGCTTCTGCACACACGAGACCACAAACTCGTTATCGTCGTGACGATAGCGCCCGTGTATGGCAAAGTACGGCTCGTCGCTACGTATGTTCTGCGTGTCGATAGCAGTAAAATAACTCTTGCAGAACGAGAGATAATAGACGGCATCAAGCAGATTGGTCTTTCCTGCGCCATTGTTGCCCACAAAGCAGTTGATGTTGTCGCAAAGGTCAACCTCTGCGTCGGTATAGTTTTTGAAATTGGATAGTTTCAGATTTTCTATATACATGGTGCTCTGTGTGTCAATGGTTTTGCAGTATTGCGTCGCGCAGTTGTTCCATAAGCCATCGTGGGGTGCTGGTGGCACCAGTGATACCTACGGTGTTGGCATCGGCATACCACTGCCTGTCAAGTTGCGCAAGGGCGGAGAGAAAATAGGAGCGTTTCTGCACCGTGCGGCAGAACTCGTATAGATAGTGAGCATTAGAACTGCTGGCTCCGCCGACAAACAGCAGCACATCGACAACTTGTGCAAACTCGGCGAGGCTCTTGGTTCGATTCATCACACGTCCGCAGATGGTGTTATATGCCACAAAGTCGTCGCATTTCATTCGGGCGCGGATGTTGTCGGCAAGGCGGTCGTAGTCCTCCTTGCTCTTGGTGGTTTGCGAATAAAGTCTTATGGGGCGTGAGAAATCAATCTGCGACAGGTCGTCGGGATTGCTCACAATGACGGCGGTGTTTTCGGTCTGGCCGTTAAGACCTATAACTTCGGCATGTCCCGGCTTGCCAAAGATGACAACCTGCCCGCCTACGACATTCATTTCCTCGTAGCCGCTGCGTATGCGATGCTGAAGGCCGAGCACCATAGGGCAGGTGGCGTCAACAAGTTCCACGCCCAATGCCTCGGCACGCTTATAGGTTGAAGGAGGCTCGCCATGCGCACGAATAAGAACCTTGGGGTTCATATCCTTGGCATTGGCATGCAAGTTTTCCAACTGCTCGTAGTCTATCACTCGCAACCCTTTCTGGCACAAACGCTGCACCTCGGCGCTGTTGTGCACTATGTCGCCAAGGCAGTAGAGTTGTCCCTCTGCCGAAAGATGCTCTTCGGCGGTGCGAATGGCATTGACCACACCGAAACAGAAACCAGCATTATCGTCAATAAGGACTTGCATCGTTGATAGGGCTACATTATTTTGTCATGCACGACAGGCATCAACTGAGGCACTGGTTTTCCTGATTGGCGAGTTCGATAACCTCGTCATACTCCTCGGGCGTAAGGTCGTTGAAGAAGAAGTAGATGGGATTGACACGCTCGCCGTTTTGAAACACCTCGTAGTGAAGGTGGGAACCCGTCGAGAGTCCCGAACTACCCACGGCGCCAATCTTCTCGCCACGGCGCACTTTCTGTCCGGGAGAGACCGACACGCTGCTCAAATGGGCATAGAGCGTCTGAAAGCCGTAGCCGTGGTCGATAAACACGGCAAGGCCGTAGCCGCTTAAGCCCTCGGCGTTGCGACTGGCCACACGCACCACGCCGTCGCCCGTGGCATAGACTGGCTCGCCTTTGGCGGCAGTAAGGTCAAGACCTGTGTGCATACGGCGAGTGTGGAGAATGGGGTGATAGCGATAGCCAAAGCCAGACGCCACATGGCAACGGTCCTTGGGCAGGGGCATAATGGCTGGCATACTGAGCATACGCTGCTGCTTGGTGACAGCCATCTTGTAAACCTCGTCAAGCGAGTGAGACTGAACATAAAGCCGCTTGGTGAGGTTATCTATCTTTTTAGAGGTAGAGACAATCTCGGCGCTACATTCAAAACCCTCCAAGTCACTATATCGTTCCACGCCGCCGATGCCGCTATTGCGCACCGAAGCATCAATAGGCGGTGTCTCGAAAATGGCACGATAGACCTGGTTGTCGCGTGCCTCTATATCGGCAAGCACTTCCGACGCACGGTCCATGCGGGCATTGAGACTGCGTATCTGGCGACGATACTGTCTGATTTCGCGCTTCAGTGTACGCTCTTTGGGCGAGTCAATGAGTTGGAAGCCAATAACCATAAAAACCACGCCAAGCACCAATCCGAAAAGGACGGTGGTGGAGATACTCTTCATACGGTCGCGCAAGGTCACGATAACTTTCTCATAGGCAAGCGTATGAGGATTGAAGCGATAGAAGTGTTTTTTCATTTCTCTTTGTCTTTTTATGCGTTAATGGCTTCTAAAAACCTTCCCCCTCCTTCGCGAGAGGGGGAAGGGCTGTATAAAGCATTATCAGCCGTGAATAGCTTTGCCGTATGCGGCTTCGACAGCCTCCATAATAGCCTCGCTCATAGTCGGGTGAGGATGTATGGAAGAGGCAATCTGATGAGCGGTGAGTCCGTTCTGGCGAGCCACAACGAGACCAGCAATCATCTCCGTAACGTTGTCGCCGCAGAGATGAGCGCCCAGCAACTGGTCGGTTTCCTTGTCAATAACCACCTTCACAAAACCATCGGTATTGCCTGCTGCCGTAGCCTTGCCGCTGGCCTTGAAAAAGAATTTGCCAACGAGAATATCTTTACCTGCCTCGCGAGCCTTCTTTTCCGTCAGCCCCACGCTTGCCACCTCGGGCGTAGTGTAGGTGCAGCCAGGGATGTTGTCGTAGTTCACCTTCTGGGGTTTCTCGCCCATCATGGCCTCCACGCAGCAAATGGCCTCTGCCGAAGCGACATGAGCCAAAGCGGGTCCGTGAACCACATCGCCTATAGCATAATAGCCCGGCACATTGGTCTGATAGTAGTCATCGACAATAATCTTGCCACGCTCGGTGGTGATACCAGTCTCTTCGAGGCCAATGCCTTCAAGGTTGGTGGCAATACCGACGGCGGAAAGCACAACGTCGCAATCCACCACGGTCTCGGTGTTTTTCTTAATGTCCTTGATTGTCACATGGCAGATGTCGCCTTCAATGTCAACCTTTTCCACCGATGAGGAAGCCATGACCTTCATACCCATCTTGCGGAAACTGCGGCTAATCTGGGCTGCAGTATCTTCGTCTTCGTTGGGAAGAATCTGCGGCATGAATTCCACCAGCGTAACCTGCACGCCAATACTCTGATAGAAGAAAGCAAACTCACTTCCTATAGCACCACTGCCGCAAACAACCATGCTCTTGGGCTTGAAAGGCAGCGTCATGGCCTCACGATAGCCAATGATGCGCTTGCCGTCCTGCGGCATGCTGGGCATCACGCGACTGCGAGCACCTGTGGCAATGATGATGCGGGGCGACTCATAGACGGTCTCTTTGCCCTCGGCATCAACAACCGAAACCTTATGGTCCGGCATCACCTTGGCGGTACCCATGATGACATCGACATTGTTTTTCTTGAGCAGGAACTGAACACCTTTGCTCATAGTGTCGGCCACTCCACGGCTGCGAGCCACCATAGCAGAGAGGTCGGCCTCAACACCCTGTGCCTGCACACCGTAGGCAGCAGCATGCTGCACATAGTTGAAAGCCTGTGCGCTCTTGAGCAGGGCCTTGGTAGGAATACAGCCCCAGTTCAGGCAGATGCCACCAAGGTTCTCGCGCTCGATGACAGCGGTTTTCAGACCCATCTGGGCACCTTTGACGGCAGCAACATAGCCTCCTGGGCCACTGCCTATGACGATAAGATCGTAGTTCATAATGTTATTATTTTATTACATTTTTAATTAAAAATGCAAAAATACTAAATTTTTCACAACCGACCAATCCCATATCATAACGGCCCATTATGGACCGCAAACAGCCACTTTCGACATAATCAAAGAAGACAAAATCAGTGTAACAATATTTGATTTCAAGTAACACAAATCACAATAACTTACGCTATGACATCATCATTTCCCCAATAAATCACTACTTATAGTGATTGTCTGCGACTGATTGCGAATTTACTTTTGCACCATAAATCAAAACAACAAAACATATAGATAAAAAAATGATTATTATGAAACAAGCATTTCAAATCCTTCTGATGGCCTTTGCCTATTTGGCCATATTCATCATGGGTGCCGCCAGCGGTGCAATTCATCCCGCCTGCTATGCCTATGTCGGCGCAGTATTGCCATTGTTGTCGGCGTTTGTCTATCTCCGCACGGCGACAATTATCCGCGGTTTTGGTGCCGCCACCGCGCTCAACGGCTTTATTCTCGTTCTCTTTCTGCTGGTGGGCGAAGCCGACACAGCCTTCGTCATCGGCATTATTGTTTTAACTGCGCTCGCCGAAATCATCCGCCGTTTCTGCCACTACGACACACTAAAAGGCATCCGCTGGAGTTTCGTGCCGTTTGCTCTCTCGTTTTTCGCATACACCGCCCACTGGTGGACCGACACCGAAGGCTCGCTTGCCGCTGCCGTGGCGGAGATGCCTGCTGGCTACGATGAAATGATGAAACCAATCATCGACAACGTCCCGATGTTGATTGCAGTGATACTGCTGACAATTCCCATCTCTATCCTCGCCATGCGCCTTGCAGAACGTGCATTGAAAAAAAAGTATTGATATTGAAAAAAGTCAAAAAAGCGAGGCGGGCGCACAAATGTGCGCCCGCCTCGTTAAATTTATGAATATTGTATCAAGTCATGTTTTTACTTCATGACAACGACTTTTTGTGCGGGGTGGTTGCCGACTTTTACAAAGTAAATGCCAGCGGGGAGACTTGAAGTTGCAATCTCATACTGAGCGTTGCTCATTGTGCCTTTTACGAGTTGACGGCCACAGACGTCAAGAACGCGAACTTCGTTGCCTTCGCCACCCTCAACAACGATACGGCCTTGCAAACTGCGAACGGTGATTGCGTTATCCGTAACGACTTCTGATATGGCGTTGGTGCCTCCAATAGCAGCGTCAATATAGCAGTTCTCTTCAAAAATCGAGGTGCCGTCGCTAATGGTAACTCCACTTGTGAGCGAGGGAGTCGAAGGTGCCGAAACAAACATTGTCGTAGAGTTTCCGCCGCCAGAATTACCACCAGGGCCGCCTCCTGGATTACCGCCAGGGCCACCTCCTGGGTTGCCGCCGCCATTAGGGCCTCCACCAAAACTGCCGTTGCCGCTAATCGTCGGGGTCAGAAATGCAACAACATTGTCGCCGTAGGTCAATGAGTACCATGTGTTGCTGCTTACCGAAGAAAACTGTGTGTAAGGCTGATTGACGGAACTGCCACTCTCAATGCCGCCAATGGCTATCACAACGCCGCCGTTGATATAGAGTTTCTTGCGATCCTCGCTGTTGGCATCGATGGCCACCTCGGGCGAGCCAGAGCCTATAGCATAGACCAAACCGCCATTGATATAGAAGTTGCCATTGGCATCCATACCGTCATTATTAGTAGAACGTGCATAGACATAACCGCCATCAATGGTGATGTCCTGCGCCGCATTGATAGCATCGTCATAGGCATTGACAAAGAGTTCGCAACCACTGATTTCGAGTGTATTCTTGCTCTCAATGCCTTCGCCGTTGGTTCCCGTGGTGGTTACCTTAATATAGCCGCCACTGACGACAATGCCACCGCTGTAGGTATAACTGCTGCCATTCTGCGTTTTCAGTCCAGCCTTGATGCCCTTGGGCGAAGAATAGTAGTCGCTGCTGACGTTATCGGTATTTCCGGTGTAGTTAGTATTCTCGGTCGTGCCGTTGTTGTAGTAGAGGCCGCCACTGGTGGAGATGGTGATACTGCCATCAGTGACCGTCAGCACGCCGTCGCACTTCATGCCTTTGCCGCCCGAACCTGTAGAGGTAAGTTTGATTGTACCGCCCGATATGTTCATATTGCCGTCGGCGCTGAGTCCGCAGGATGCCTTAGTTTCTTGGTCGTCCTCGTCCCAAGTGCCTTTGCCGGAGGTTGTGATGGTGATTTCACCATCTGAGATATTCATATCGCCTTCACACTTTATGCCTTTGGCAGCGGCAGCAGTACAAGATATATTGATAGTACCGCCAAGGATATAGATGTTTCCGCTATCCTCATCCTCGTGGTCGGTGGTCTCGCCTGTCGAAGTGTCGCCGTCAAGGTCGCACTGGATGCCGTCGTCGCTCGTGCCGCTGATGCTGACGGTGCCGCTCTCAATCAAGAAGAATTGGTTGCACGAGATACCATCCCCAACGGCAGAGGTGACGTTGATAGTGGCGTTTTTTAGCGTGATATACTCGCCAGCCTTGATACCGTGCTTCACGTTACCCACAACGTTTAGCGTGCCTTTCTGCGCAAACTCGGCATGTCCCTTAATATAGAGACAGCCTTTCTGCGAACCGCCGACAGCATCTGTCAGCGTGTTGGTAGTGCCAGTAACGACTTTAACCTTAATACGCTTGCCGTTCTGAATGTGGACGGCAGCACCGCTATAGACGGGCGTGGTATTGGTAAGTGTCAAGCCACCGAGTTCGATAGTGGCCTTGTAGGAACCCGACATATAGAACTCTCCATCGTTTGTCGAGCCACTGAGCGTATAGGTTATCTCCGTGGCAAGGTCGCCACTCTGGGCTATGGATACATGGGCGCCATCTTGATTGACAGTGAGATACTGCGCCACATTGTCAGCCACGCTGACTGTTGCTGTCAAGCCATTATAAACCACCCTTACGGTATCGGCCACTGGAGTCTGCGCCGTCAAGCCAAGGGATAGGGCAAGCAACACAAGAAAAATGCTTTTTTTAATCATAACGCATATTTGTATTTGAGAGTTTAACATATTGTCGATTAAGTCCTTGCAGGTATCACTTCAAAGAGAACGCCAACAATGCAAAAATAGCAACCATTTACTGTTCAAGCGATAACACTTCTACGGAAATATTTGGCAAAAATCCCATAAAGAAATTAAGCATTCTTTCAGTGCATAAACACTTAGGTCCGAATGGTCACTAATACAATATTGAGGACTACACTTGGGCTAATTCATCAATAAGGAATAAAAAACGTAATTTTGCGGTATGAACAACAGTCACAAGGAAATTCACGCACTCGAACAAAACGCCCTAAAAATCAACGAAGAGGGAATCATCATACTCGACAACGTTAAAAGTTTGCCTGGGAGCGGCGCTCCCTACAGTTCGCCACATTATGTGATTTGTATCAACCACGGAGGCACACTAAAAGGCTCCTACGACGAGAAAGAAATCACCTTTGCGCCACACGATATATCGGTTGTCTATCCCGACCATATAGTCAAAGGTAGCAAAGTAAGCGATGACTATCGTGCCACGCTCATCGTCGTATCGGCAACGGCACTCGACGAACCTCTGCTGCAAATCATCAAGCAGAACCAGTACCGCTACGAGCCACAGCCCGGCATGGGGCTACAAAAACACGAATATGACGTGCTTATGCACGTTGTGTCCGTAATGCGAGAGACCTCTCTACTCGACATCGAGAACAAACGCACCATGCTCACCCTCCAAATGCAGAGTTTTCTACAACTACTCAACTACTACCGTAAGCGAAAACTAAACGACGATATAGCAACAAACCGCATCAGCGCCCAGTTCCACGCCAACCTGTCAAAACATTTCCGCCAACACCACGACGTTGGGTTCTATGCCGAACTGGCCTGTCTTACCTCCAAGCACTTCAGCACCGTAATCAAGCAGGAAACAGGCCATTCTGCCGCCCATTGGATACATTCCCAAATTGTGGCCGAAGCCAAGATGCTGCTCCACATGCGCCACGACCTCAGCGTACAGGCCATAGCCGATATGCTGGGTTTTGACGAGCAAGCCTCCTTCAGCCGCTATTTCCGCCGCGAGACAGGAATGTCGCCCTCCGAGTTCCGCGAAGGGAATTAGCCTCTAATTATCGACACTCTCTATTCTTTCACACCTTTGAACTCAAAGCCTGCTTGTTCTACGGCTTTGCGTATGTCGCTTTCTTCTGCCGTACCAGTAACCACAAGTGTGTTAGCCGCAGGCGTTGCCTCAACGGCAGTAACGCCTTTAAGTTTGCTAACAGCCTGCTCGACAGAAGCCTTGCAGTGGTTGCAGTGCATACCCTCTACCGTGTAAACCACCGTGCCTTCAGCGACATTTTGTTTCTTGAATTTGCTAAAAAATTTCATGGACAATGCTATTATGATGAACAAGACTAAAAGTGCCGAACAAATGGTCGGGAATATGCTTGGAGCCGTAGCCTCCGACGGACAGCAGCCACCGTGCATAGCGCCACACGTCGGCATGATGTCGGCACCAATGCCAATGGCGTTTACCAGCAGTCCGAAAAGGATAGAGAACACCACTATAGTAAGCAGGTAAATCCAAGTGAAACGACTGCCATGCGACTTACGCACCACGAGTATGGATGCAATGTTGACTGCCGGGCCAGCCATCAGCATCACCAACGCGGCTCCCGGCGAGAGTCCTTTCATAATCAACGCCGCCGCCACGGGGATACTGCCTGTGGAACATATATACATAGGCACAGCAACCACGAGTATCACCAGCATCTGCAACAAAGGTTGCGAACCAAAAGAGAGGAAGAACTCGTCAGGCACCACAACACCGATAAGGGCCGCAATGAGCAATCCGATGGTGAGGCGCAGACCGATGTCTTGAATCATGTCGAAATAGGCGTAACGCAGCACTTGCCATAAACGACTGCCTTTCTCGGTGGATAGAGAGCATTGACCCGTAGGCACAGCCACAGCGTCATCACGGACAAAACGGTTGACCAACAAGCCGCCGCAAAGACCAGTGGCCAATGCCGCCACAGGCCGCACTACGGCAAACCCCAGCCCCATAAGCGAGAATGTGGCGAGAATGGAGTCTATGCCTGTCTGCGGCGTGGCAATAAGAAACGACGCCACAGCGCCTTTCGACGCCCCCTCGTTTTTCAATCCCACAGCGGTGGGTATGACGCCGCACGAGCAAAGCGGCAGCGGTATGCCTAACAAGGCTGCCCACAATACCGACAACTTATTGTCGCGCGAAAGATATCGTAAGTAAAACCTTTTCGGCACATACACATGAAGCACCCCCGCTATAAGGAAACCCAGCAGCAGATAAGGCGACATGGCATTAACCACCGCCAGCAACGACAAGAAGAAACCACTGCTATTCATTAGATTATCAATCTGTTTAGAACAAAACAGCACTCAATCTCAAATCACAAAAATACATATTTGTATGCAACATAAAATCACTACTTTTGGTGATTTTTCACGCTCGGCAGAGACTCTGCTCATCCGAGAAGCACGTCCATTGCCATCATCAGCACGAAACCTATGGCAAAGCCTATGGTGGAGAGGTTGGTGTGACGGCCTTGGGCTGTTTCGGGAATAAGGTCCTCAACCACGACATACATCATGGCACCGGCAGCGAAAGCCAGCAGCCATGGCAACGCCACGCCCAGCACGGAAGCCAACAGCAGTATGGCCACGGAGCCTACGGGTTCTACTACACCGCTCAGCGAGCCTATTAGAAACGACCGCAATCGCGAATTGCCCTCGGCATGCATAGGCATCGAGATAATAGCGCCTTCGGGAATATTCTGTATGGCAATGCCGATGCTGACAGCCAGTGCGGCGCTGAGCGTCAGCCCCTGCGCCTCGCCAGCAAAAACAACACCCACGGCCATACCTTCGGGCAGATTGTGGATGGTTACGGCAAGCGCCAGCATCGCCGTGCGTGACAGACAACTGCGAGGGCCCTCGGCTTTGGCAGCCCCGTTGTGCAGGTGGGGAGTCACTTCGTCTATCAACAGCAAAAATCCGATGCCAAGCATGAAACCACCAGCGGCGGGCAGCACGTTTTCGTGCGCCATCGTCATGCTCGGTATCAGCAACGACCAGATGCTGGCCGCCACCATCACACCGCTGGCAAAGCCAAGCAAGGTTTTCTGCAGACGGTCGGGAATCTCCTTGCGCATGAAAAAGACGAATGCCGAGCCAAGCATGGTTCCCAGCAAAGGCAATAATATTCCGATGATTACAGCAGACATATCCTCCTAATTTTATTATTGCAAAGATACGAAGTTGCAGCGATATTGAAACCCTATACAAACGAAATGAATACATAACAAGGTTTTACCGTTACATATAAAACAATTATATTTGCAACGCAACTGAAGAGCGGGACAATGGTACGAAAAATCCTATTCGTTCTAACAATCACACTTTTATCCTTTTCGGCAAACGCACAGTATGTCAGGCTGAACAGGGCAACTGACAATGCCTCTCTATACCTAAGCACCGACCGCATTTTCAACTACAATCGCTACGACGGTGCTCATTTCGAGGCATCGTTCTATATTGCCTATCCCAACGACAACAGCGAGAAAGGGCGCACGGCCCTCCATCAGTGGCAAGTGTCGGCCTTTGCGGGATATGGACAGCGCAGCCATGCGGCGACCTACGGCGGCAGTGTGGCATTGCAGTCGAAACAGCGAAGAAAATGGCGCCCCGAACTGTCGTACCGCCATGATATGCTCCAAGCGGGCGCCACTTCGCTCGAAGAATACCATGTGTTCGACATAGCGCACAACGCCATGTATATGACCGACCGCTACGCCTTGACCGACATCGTTTCGGTAAGCCTTACGGGCTATCCGACCTCTGACATCTATCTTGCGGCAAGAGTAAGCCACTCTTTGGAACGAAACCTCTACGCCGCCGACGGCACACTGCTATACGACAGCATTGAAAGCCTGCCCCTATGTCGATACAGCGAGGCACACCTGCGCGCCACCTACCGCAACAGCCTCTCGGTCGATATAACAGGCGGCACCTGCCACAACGCAAACAGCGAGCCATATCTCCGCGCCATTGCGCAATACAACAAAAAGCACGTCATCCACCCGTTGGCAACCATGAACGTTTTTGCGCAGGCCGGATATACCACCACTGTGCCTTACAGCCGTCTGTTCAACCTTTCTGGCACATGGGACTGCCCCATTTTCTTCGAGAACACAATGATGACAACCTCGCCAAACGAGTTTCACGCCCACCTCTACACACGAGCCACACTGCACCTCGCCACAAGCCAGCCGCTGTGGGACGCCACCTATTCGTCCCCCACGCCGTTCCTTCAGATTGGAGCCATGGCAGGATGGCTTGCCGACGGAAAAAATATGACAGACCACGCCATAATAGACGGCATTGCGGTCGATGCACCCACCGAGGGCATATTAGAGCCTGCCATTGGAATAAAAAGCCTGCTGAAATGGGGGCTGATAGAAATAGGTGCCGCCGCAGCCTACCGCCTGACGCCGCCAACGGCATACTACCACCGCACCAAAGCCGAAGACAACATAGCCGTAATGGCAACCGCTAAACTATTGCTATAAATACAATTAAACCCATCATTTGGCGTTAAAGTATTTACAACATACCACGAATGCTATTTTGGGCAATAAAAAAAAACGATTACAAATCATAAACCATAAAAACAACCTATCATGAAGAAAGTTTTTTCCCTTCTGCTTGCCGCAATGATGACAATAGCCATGGTCTCTTGCGAAAAAGATAACGAAGAAACAAACAGCCAAAACAACACCAACAACGGTGGTAACAATGGCGGCAACGTAACCAACACCGACAACATTGCAACCGTGAGCAACATCACCAGCAACCTGTCCAGCAACCTTGAGTTTGACGACTTCGGCACCGCCAACATCAACGCACGCTCCATGGCCGCAAACAGTCGCGCCCATTTCGGTGCAGGCATCGCATGGGAGTCGCTCGAAAAGACTCTCGACCTCGCCAATCCGCAGGATAACGAAGAATACTGGTTCCGCTACGAAGTCGAAAACGGCGAAGATATGATTATGTTCACCCAAAGCAACTACAGCGGCAACGTCAATAGCGACCTTGGCCACGAGGAGAGCACCCATAATCCCGTATTCACCAGCGGAACGCTGACCACTACACGCACCGCCGAAGGCTACACCCTCGTCATTGACGGCACACTCAAAGACGGCACCACTGTTCTCATCAGTCTCAAAATGGCCTTCACAGGAGAAATAATCCCCCTCACCAGAAACAGCATGATTCTCGACGGTGTGAAATACGCCATCACCTCACAAGCCAACCAGAACACCGGCACCGGCGTTGTAAGTTGGTCCTGCACCGGCGACAAAATCTCCGCCTCTGGCAACATCTATCCCTATTCCGACAACCTCCATGCCTACTTAAACCAAAATCCAACAGGCGACGGCTACCGCTTCTCCTTCAACATCACCGTTCCCGACCTGCAAATCGAATACGAGTGGGACGATGACCAACTCATAGGTTCTCTCAACGGCACACCATTCACCACCACTCCCTTCACCGAAGGTTATGCCGAGACATTCGCCTATCGCAACGATATGAGTTTTATCCTAATAGCAACCCTCAACAACGGCAAAGTAATAAAACTCTACGTAGATAGCAACTATTGATTCCAACGAAACACCAAACAATTATAATCGGCGGGTTAAATCGTCCCCAATTTTGAATTAAAACGTCTCCAAAATTGTAAAAACAAAAAAGTCGTTGCATCTGTGTGCAGCGACTTTTTTGCGTTCAAATATCTTTCAAACGCTGTTTAATCGGTCTTTTCCAACATTATGTCGGTGTAGTTCAGTGCTTGTCCGCCGACGTGGATTTCATGGCTCGTGGCTCCTTGGAACGGGTCGCCCTTCATCGGGTTGTTCCCCATCCATGCGGCCAGCTCGACGAGGCTGCTCCGGCTGCTGGTGAAATAGACGTAGCGCGTTCCTTCATTATTAAATCGGTCGGGGGCTTTTTTTGCCCTGTGGCCGATGAATGTCATGCGGTGGGTCCGCGGCAGTTGGTCTTCATGGTTTCTCTTTCGTTTTAGTGGGTTATGGCGGTGTCTTCGAGGGTTTGAAGGTGCTGTGCCGCTGTCGTCATGGCAGCATCAAACGTGGCCTTGCCTGCAGGGCCGCTGGCGACAGAACCAGTCCCTATGGCATTCAGTGCATTGCTTACTGCATTCTTGAACGCATCCAGATAGTCTTTCAGGCTCTCTATGTTCACCAGCCCGCCGTTCTCGCCGCCTCGCAGTTCTATCTTCTCGGCTTCTGACACGGCCAGCACTGCCAGCCGCCGCAGGTGCCCTTCGGAGAGGTCGGCGACGATGGCGAATGCTCCTACGGCGGGCGTTATGCGTAGGGGCAGGTTGCTGCTGTCCTGTACTGGGCGCAGGCTAACGCCGTCTATTTCCAAACCGTCGAGGTCTATGGTGCAGGTGTCGTCCTCTACGGATTTCACTCGCGCCAGATATACTTCGGTGTACGGTTGCGGAGCCATGCGCCGGAGATATTGCTTTATTTTTGTTGAGTTATCCATTTTTTTTGCAGGGTTTTTAACCGCTGATTAAACGTCGTTTGAATGATGAGGAAATTCTTGTTCTTTCTTTGCCTTGTTGTTGCCTCTTTTTCGGCTTCGGCGCAGTTCCGTTGGATTGAAGACAGAATCCTTAATATTGATAAAGAGGCTTGTGAATGGGTTTGGAGCAATCGTGTGCCAGAAAAAAGGATTTATCTTAGCGGATATGTTTATGTGGCGAAAGAGGGTGAGTCGTATGATTTGAAAATACGCGAGGCCAGCAAAGGGGAAATACCCGATATGTGGGTGGGTATCGTGAAGAAGTATCCTGACGAGTGTGGATTGTGGCAATGGACGAATGACCGCAAAAAAGCGGTATTGGTTGTCAAGTTCGTCACCAAGGTAGGAGAAGAACACCTGATTGTCAAGTTTGAGGATGGTGAAAAGAACAGACACAACACCGATTTGCCTTGTTGGGATTATAGCAGTGGCACTCGTAAGCCCTGCAAGTAGTTTCTCTGAAATCTTACGATAGCCGGCGGCCCAGCGTTATTTTGCGTTGGCCGCCGCTTTTGCTGAAAGTGGTCTCGGTAGCCACCACGTAATACTTTCCGTCCCTGTCCGGCAGGTCCTCATCATGCAGGCTGATGGCCATGGCGGGCTGCACGTATGGGAGAAGCCAGCCGGTAACGCTGCCATCGTAGCCATCGAAGCAGCAAGCATTATATTCGTTCTCGGCCAATTGTTTTGCCTCCTCTTTGCTCTCGCTTTGGGCTATTATCGACACTTTTTTGCCACCAGTTGAGCCGTATGTTTCCGTATGTTTTTTCCCATCTGGTTTCTTTATGGTGACTTCCACCTCAATCTTTTGGTCTTTGGCTCGTATGTATTTCAAGTCCGAGGTTTCTATGTTGCGGGCGAAATCCAGTTTTACCATCTTTTGGTTCACCACGCTGTAAGGCGGGTGCAGGTGCAGTTCGCCATTGTCAAAATAGATGTCGGCCTTGATTTCCTCGTGTATCTTGGTCAGCACGTCATAGGCTGTAGCTTTGAAGATGGTGAATTTATCGTAGTCTATGTCGTAGTCGCAGTTGATTTTTATTTGCGGGTCAACCTGCTGGCAGATGCTTTCAAGCACGTCTTTGAGGCGTGGGGCTTTGAGCACTTCGTCTTTCAGCGATGTATTCTTGAACCTCCACAGTTCGTCCATACAGCGTATCTCGATGCCGTCCTTGCCTATATAGATGTCGTCAACATAGCCGGAAAACTCCATTTTGGTTTCTCCGTCGTAGCCGAGTGCTATGTTCACGCCGTCGCCTTCTTGTATCTTGTTGCCCAGTTCTATAGGGCGGCCAAGGACGTAGGCAGGGAGTGTGATGGTGGCGGTGTCGGCAAGGTTCTCGACGGAACGCTTGATGACTACTTTTTCCAGCAGCCTCAGCCGCCGCCCGCCTATCACTATGTCATGGCTCATTCGGTACATTGCTAACAGTGTTTAAGAAGTTATGGTATTAAGATTGTAAGAGAATAAGAGATTACGGCTAATGGCTCTGTTTCCTCTTTTTTTTCGACAATCTTCTGCGTCCTGTTACGGGCGTAAAACCTGTGAGATTGGGACTTTCGTGCTGGACGACAGTCCGACTGCTGCATGGTGTGGATCCGCAGGCCAGTGCCATTAATGCCATAGTGTAAAGCATCGCTGATGCAAATCTGCTTCTCATGGTTTTGAAAAATTATAGGACAAGGTATCGTTCTTCTGTCACCAGACGGTTCACGACATTGTCGCGCAGAGTCTTGGTGTCGTAGTAGTCATAAATTCGCCAATTGCCGTAGCCCGTGGTGGAGTCGCTGTAGGTCACAGGCCAGCCCTTGGCTTCCTTCACGTTGCCGAGTCGCAGCAGGGTATAGCCCTCGGACATCAGTTTTTCAATGCTTTTTCTGTAGTGATTCATAATTTTTTTGTTGTATTTGAAAAAAAATGTATTTTTGCAAACGATACGTGCCGAAAGGTTCGTGACACCCTTGGCCGCCTTTAGGCGGCCTTGTATTTTATAGGATATGCACTATTTTCTCTGTAGAAGTAAAGTAATAACAAGGTATCCCAAGACTTTTTACTTTATTTAACTCGTCCCATATTTGGGGAGAAAAACCATCTTCAAACTCAAAAATAACTATATTGGCATGCTGCTTTCGTATTGCTTTTTTCGCATAGTCGACAATGTGATTATGGCTTTTTGTCTTTTTCAAGTCGGCAGGGATGCCATCAATCAATATGTCATAGTAGCCTTCCCTTGACCGCAGATAAACAACATCGTGTTTGTTTTGTGCAAGGATTCGGCACATATTGTGTTCTTTATCAAATTTCTGAAGTTCCTGCTTGCCAGTGTTGCCTTCCTCAATACGTGCATAACTGGAGGTTAGTAGGCCTCCGCCATCGTTGTAGTAGTCTATTCTGTACTGTTTGGTGTCAGTCTCTATGAGCTGCTGCAAGTGTGGGAAGGCTTCTTTTGTTGTCTCGTCCAGCTCGATTTTGGAAGCTTTCGCAATATATGGTGCATCCTCCGAAAATATCTGTCCCGTCTCTGCGGGGTTGCCTTTCAGTCCTGGCACCTCGATGTTCTTTTGCGGGTTGCCGGTGGTCACAGGGTCGTCGGTCTCTTCCCAGTCGCATTTGCAGTTCCATAGGGTGCCTGGCTGGTTGTGCTGCCAGAAGGGGTCGGTCTTGGCCCACACGCGGCCGTAGAAAGGCATGTGTGCCTCGCGCGGCGTGGCGGAGCGTGAGGCTATCCAGCGGATGTTGGGAAACAACCTGGCGTGGTCGGGGTCGGAGAACTGCTGCCACTGCTTGCCGGTGCGGGCTCGGGTGCGGGCGGTGTTGGCCTCGGCGGCCAGATAGCGGGCATGTGCGCGGAGCGGATTGATGCCGTCCGTGATGACGCCATCGGCGGCGACGGCCTCGCGTATCATGTCGGTAGCGCGGGCGGCCTTGTAGGCGGCAAAGCGGCTGACGTTGGCCAGCCATTGGTCTTGCAGGTCCTGACTGACGCCAGCCATGCCGACGGCCTTGCGCAGCGTCTCGGAGAGGTCGGCGACGATGGCGAATGCTCCCACGGCGGGCGTTATGCGTAGGGGCAAGTTGCTGCTGTCCTGTACTGGGCGCAGGCTCACGCCGTCTATTTCCAAACCGTCGAGGTCTATGGTGCAGGTGTCGCCTTCGACCGACACCACTCTACCAAGCCTCACCTCTGTGTAGGGTTGCGGGGCTATGTGGCGGATGTACTGCTTAATCTTGGTTGTGGTTTCCATATTTTTACTATTTTTGTATCGTTTTTAACTATTGATTAAATGTCATTTGAATCATGAATCGCTTTATCTTGTTCTTGTTTGCCGCTGTGTCTTCTCTGGGTGCTTCTGCACAGTTTGTCACGGGTGAAGACTTGGTGCCTAATATTGACGTCGAGCAGTGCCAATGGGTGTGGACTAACCGAATGCCTAATGAATCCTTTCATCTGTATGGCAATGTCTATGTCGCCAAGGACGGTGAACCCTACGACCTTCTTATCCGTGAGGCACGCAAGGGGGAAACGCCCGACATGTGGGTCGGCATCGTGAAGAAATACCCCGACGAGTGCGGCCTTTGGCGGTGGACGGATGATAGGAAAATGGCTGCTTTCACGGTCAAGTTTACTAAAACGGTTGGTAAGGAAAATCTTAAAGTCAAATTTAGAGATGGTGAGACCATGCGGCACGACACCGATTTGCCATGTGAGGATTGGAGTACTGGACGGCCAAGACCCTGCAAATAGATAGTCACTGGTTTACGATAGGCGGCGGCCCAGCGTGATTTTGCGCTGAACGCCGCTTTTGCTATATGTGGTCTCGGTGGCCACGACGTAGTATTTTCCGTCTCTATCTGGCAGGTCTTCGTCGTGCAGGCTGATGGCCATGGCTGGCTGCACGTAGGGAACCAGCCAGCTGGTGACGCTGCCCTCGTATCCCTCGAAACAGCGGGCATTGTATTCGTTCTCGACTATTTTTTGTGCTTCTGAGGCATCTTCGCTTGGCGATATGTCTGCTCTATGGCGAGGAGGCGTTGGTGGATGCTGGAGAGTGTCTGGGTCTGGGCTTCAACGTCGAGGCCGTCGGGCAGTCCTTCTATGCGGCTTGCGGGAATGATGTCGGAGCGGTGTGCGAGGGTGGCAATGAGGGCGGCGGAGGCTCCCATGGTGTTGCGCATGACCTGCGCGAGCTTGGCTTCGGCTTCCTGCTGGGCACGGTTGGCTTCGGCGAACTCTTTCATCTTGCCTGTTATGGCACTGATAGTGGTAATAACGCCGGCGGCACCCATACCTATGGCACCTATCTTGCTGAGGATGCCGCCGATGCCTGACGACGCCGAGCGCAGCCGGCCCATACGGTCGCCAAGGTGGTTGACGTTGTTGGTAACGTTGTTCACCCTGTTCGACACTTGCGCAAACTGGTTCGATACATTGTTCACATGGCTGCTGACGACATCAAGCCTCTGGTTGATGTTGCTGAAGACTGCCGTGTTGGCAATGAAGTTCATCGTTATGTTGACGCTGTTGTCCGGCATTTTTCTTGTCTATTTCATTTTTTTTCGTATCTTTGCAAAAAACAATAAGGCTATGATTACGTTGTTTTCAATATTCATCTTTCTTGTTATCTGCAAGCTTTTCGGCAAGTTTCTCTCTTGCAATCCTTTCAAGGACGATCCTTATAAGGATTTTTTTGGAAGGGACTGAATATGTTTCAGGGATTTCGTTCTAACGGGGGCTGCTCTGCAGTTCCCGTTTTCTTATGTCCGCCAGCATCATAAACTTCTCCGCCCATTGGCTGTCGTCCAGCCCATCGGGGTCTATCCCGAGGTAGTATTGGAGCATGGTGTCGATATAGGCCACGGGGTTGCGTTTGATGCTGCCGCTGGCGGCGGTCAGAGCTCCCCCACTTCGACTTTTTTGACTTGCAGCAGGTTCTCGACAAGTTTATCCATGCCCAGCAGGCACTCGGTGTGGTCATGGCGTAGGAGAGGTCTTTGCGGGTGGGCTTGCGATAGTAGCCCTTCCTGCCTCCGTTCTCGCCGTAGAACATGCGAGCAGGTCCGGTGGACCTGCGAGTCGAAAATAGGCGAGTTCCCACTCGCCGTTATTTTTCGGGGGGTAGGAACTCGGGGAAAGTTTTTTTGACGGTAGGTGTGACTTTTTTTCAGGCGTTTAACTTTATGTCTAAATTCTAAAAGCGTGTTTAAGTTTTGTTTAATCTGCCAGGTCTGGGTTTTGCTGTGAGGCGTCAGCCGTTTTGCTGCCTACAAGGCCGCTCGCGCCACCGACATGATACGCGAGGCCGTGGCTGCCAATGACGAAAAGAGAGACGGCACAGGTCCGCTCCACGCACACGCCCGCTATCTGGCCGCCGAGGCCAACACCGCACGCACACGCGCCCGCACAGGCAAACAGTGGCAGCAGTTCAACCAGGACGACCACGCCAGATTGTTTCCTAATATCCGCTGGATAGCCAGCCGCAGTGCCACGCCCCGCGAGGCACACATGCCTTTCTACGGCCGCGTGTGGGCCAAAGACGACCCATTCTGGCAGCACAACCAGCCTGGCACGCTGTGGAACTGCAAATGCGACTGGGAAGAGACCGACGACCCCGTCACCACCGGCAACCCGCAAAAGAATATCGAGGTGCCAGGACTAAAAGGCAACCCAGCAGAGACGGGACAGATTTTTTCGGAGGATGCGCCGTATTTCTCACGATGCCAGAACAAGGAAACAGTAGAACCCATTGCCAAATCGATTGTCGAATATGAACGTCTCCAACGCACGGGAGACTACAAGGAAATGGAGTTCGACTGGGGTTCAGGAGCACACAAAGCCGTCCACAAAGGGCATGAAGACCATGACCACGACAACGAGCAAAAGTTCTTTGCCGACAAAGTTTCCGCCACCCAGCTTGAAAAAGAGTGCATGAACGAGGCCTACCGCATGGGACACCGCGCCGTGCTGCTCGAAGAGGGAATTAAAGGTGGCAATGGGAATAAAATTTGCTGCCTTGACTTGAGTTTGGATGGGCGTATTATGGATATCCGCACCGTAACAACTGGTCAAGCGAACAACATCCGTAACGGAATTTGGAAGAAGAATTCTCAACTTGCAATATACAACGGATTAAATGCTACGAACGCAGATTCAATATGTTTATATTTTCGCTATCCCGACATATTCAACGATGAATCGGTACGAGAAGCCATTGCAAACTTCAAACAGCAGTTAAAACCTGATGGTACTCCAATAACTATTCATGTGAAACACGTCATCTGTGTTGTTAAGGGCTATAGCCAAGTAATAGAATATGATATATAAAAAGCGGGAACACCCTTTCGGGCATCCCCAAAGCCACGACACTTGGTCCTGACTGCTTGCAAAGATACAACAAAAATTCAAACTGACAAAAAAATGCAATATTTCACTATTAAGGAACTTACGCACTCGCAGACGGCCACGGTGCGCGGCATTGACAACTCGCCGTCGCTCTATGCTGTGATGAATCTCACGGCGCTGGTCGTCAATGTGCTGGACCCTGCTCGCGCGGCCTTGGGACGGCCTATACATGTGGGCAGCGGCTTCCGCTGTCCGGAACTGAACAGGCTGGTGGTGTGTGGGGGTGGGGGCGGAGAACTCTTTCATCTTGCCTGTGACAGCGTTAAATGTGGTGATGATGCCAGCGGCTCCCATACCGAAGTTGCCCAGTTTTCTGAAGAAACCGCCGATGCCTGACGACACGGAACTCAATCGGTCCATGCTGTCGCCCAAATGGTTGACATTGTTGGTTACGTTGTTCACCCGGTTCGAAACTTGCGTAAACTGGTTGGTTACGTTTTTCACATGGTTGCTGACGACATTAAGCCTCTGGTTGATGTCGCCAAAAACTGCCGTGTTGGCAACGAAGTTCATGGTTATGTTGACGCTGTCTGGCATTTTTTTTGTTTATTTCATTTTCTTTTCGTAATTTTGCAGAAAAATAAAGGTGTTATGACTACGTTGTTTTCAATATTGATTTTCCTCCTGCTATACAAACTGTTTGGCAAGTATGTAAGTACGAATTTTTTCGATGGAGATCATTGGGGGGTTAAATAAATTGTATTCTAAAAGTTTTTCTAACGGGGGCTGCTTTGCAGTTCCCGTTTTCTTATGTCCGCCAGCTGCATGAAGGTCTCGGCCCACCTCTGGTCGTCGAGGGTGTCGGGGTCGATGTGGAGGTAGTAGCGTAGCATGGTGTCGATATAGGCCACGGTGTTGCGTTTCATGCTGCCGCTGGCGGCGGTCAGAGCTCCCCCACTTCGACTTTTTTGACTTGCAGCAGGTTCTCGACAAGTTTATCCATGCCCAGCAGGCACTCGGTGT
>ONLQ01000019.1 GCA_900318665.1 uncultured Bacteroidales bacterium
CGCTATCTCTTGTCTCATCTGTTTCAAATTCCTCTCGCCTTCCCTCTCGGACTCCCGTCCGTTTGTCGAAAGCGGGTGCAAAGATACAACCTTTTTTCTAACCGGCAAATTTATTTTCGGTTTTTTTTGAAACGCAAAACTTAATCTATTGATTTTTAACAATCACTATTGTAAATTATTTTTTTCTATGACTCTATCTACATCTGTTTTTTATGCCGCTGGCACACTCTTTTTTGGCAATTTTGAGAGTTTTTACAGAATCAATAAGTTTGCTCTGCGAGCGACATATGTGCGAACTCGCTCTTTCTTAGTCGTTTTTCCGAATATAAGTTGTATAATTATATGTTAGATTGGATTTTTCATCGACCGTTAATGGGGTCTGTTCTTGGACGAGGAATACGCCAGAATCAATTGAGGGGAAGAATGCATCGGCCTGGAATGAATGATGGACATGGGTAGCGTAGATGCGTTGTGTAAATGGAAGGAATGCTTCGTATATTGATGAGCCACCTATAATGAACACCTCGTCGTCGGAAGGATAAGATGATATTAGTTCGAAGCATTGCTGCACAGACTGTACGACATCAACGCCTTCGTATTGGAACGACGGATTATGGGTTAGAACGATGTTGCGCCGATTGGGGAGCGGTCGTTTAGGAAGGGAGTCGAATGTTCGACGTCCCATTATGACCGTATGTCCGGTGGTTAGCGCCTTGAAACGTTTAAGGTCATCGCTGATGTGCCATAGGAGATTGTTGTTAAGGCCTATGGCTCGGTTGTTGTCGAGTGCTACTATTATTGAAATTATGGGCATTTTGAATAGTATTTTTTACTGAAACGATTTTATGGCACGCGGCAATATGCCAGTGAGATGGGCCAAGGCAAGTCCATAGTTAGTTACAGGCACTTGCGCACTAATGGCCGGGGAGAGTCGAGCATTGAGTTGCTGTGACGATATGACGCATCCTCCGCACTGGATTATCAACGCATATTCAGAAACGGGGAATGCTAGCGATGAGAGTTTGGAGACTGCCTCGAATTGGAGTTGACGTCCAGTGCGAGCCGAAAGGAGTCGAGGCAGTTTCACACGGCCGATATCGCTACAAGTCACGGTATGCGAGCAACTTTCAAGCATGGCTACCCTATCGCCATCACGCAGACTGTCTATGGCGTTAAGTCCCGCTATATAATGGCGGAATGGTCCTTTGGCACGAGCGAGGATAATACTGAAACTTGTAAGCGGAATAGACTCCGGCACGATTTGTGCCACCTGCGAGAAAGCCTGGCTATCGGTAATGACAAGGCTTGGTGGCGACGAGAGCGACCTCAATGTAGCAGAAAGTTGCGCAGGCTGGCATACTAAAGCGTTGGCATTAAGGTCAAGCAGGTTACGCAGCGTCTGCACTTGAGGAAGTATAAGACGTCCTTCGGGGGCAGACTCGTCGATGGGACAGACGAGCACCACCGTTTCGCCGGCACCGACAATACCTTCAAGCGCATTTGGCACACGATAGGCAGACTCTGGAAGAGACAGACATATTTGCTCGACGAGTAGCAATAGCGCGTTGGAATCCGTCTGATTAAACAGAATGACCTCGTGGGCGTAACGATGCGAAATGTCGGAAAGCAAGTCCGCAGAAGGCGGAAATACGTCGGAAAGCGAATATATAATAATATAAGGTATATTGGCTCTTTCGCACTGAGCCACGAGACTGGCTTCGGGCTGACCGAACTGCTGGTCGGAAAAAAGTATTAGCGCAAGCGATACCTCAGCAAGTTCGAGCATGGTTTTTTCGATGCGCTGCTGCCCCAAAGCGCTGTCATCGTCAATACCCGCCGTATCGACCCACACCACTGGGCCAACCCCAGTCAGTTCAAAAGTCTTGCGCACGGGGTCTGTGGTTGTTCCCGGCGTTGACGATACGATGGCCGTCTGCTGCCCCGTCAGGAGGTTGAGCAGGGTGCTTTTGCCACGGTTGCGTCGGCCGAAAATGCCGATGCGAGGCTTTGTGTCGTTGCCTTTAGGTGACATTGGATGAAAAACGAGGCTATTTCTTATACACGAAATGCTCGCCACAGTCCATGACCATATAGGGAGGATAGTGGAAATCGGGATTGCCCAGACGGTCCTTGCGGTTCCATAGTTCCCAGAAGCTCTCACGCTGCTGCACACGATGCCCCATCTCATTCTGATGGAGAGGCAGGAACAGAGGAGGATTCACAGCAGCACCACGAGTGCGCATAAGCGGTTCGAGGAAATATTGTATCAGGTTCCACGACGGAGCAATAATAATGTCGGGACGAGGCCATACGGGCAGTTGGAGTTGAAGCGGAAGATTCTCGTTCTCACCTTGATTGATAAGCGTGAAGCCATCAAAATGGAGCATATAGGTATTATTGGGAATAGAGTCGTGGTCGCCAACTTCCTGAGCGCCGTGCAGCACACGGATGTCAATACCCGCCACGGTAATAGGATTAAACATAGTGCTTGTGATAGCCACCACGCGCTGGTTGCTAAATCCCGGAAGAGTTTTGGCCGGAGAGATGATTGGTTTGCCCGCTTTGGCAACAGCCTCAAGAAGGAACGGAGTATAATGGTCCTGGTGTGGATGTGAGACAAAGATGGCGTCAATAGCGTTGGCTATAATGTCGGCCTCTTCCTTCGTTCCTTTCCAGCAGATGTCCATCGCAAAGGTTCGTTGACTGGTGCGGATAAAAGTACCCATATTGTAAACAAGGCAGATATCCACAGACCCACTGTCGGGAGCGGGCTGGCGCAACCAATCGAGAGCCATCTGACGCGTAGAGGCGAGATAAGTATTGGTGGCCTTGTCGAAAGCCTGTTTTTCTTCGTCGGGAGTCTCCTTGGCACGATTGTTCACATGCAAGGGATAATCCACCAGTCTTACTATATTGCGACGTATTACGGCATCCTGTTCGCCATCGTCTATGCGCGGAGGATACATCTCTTTGAGTTTTGCCACCACAGCGTGAGTCTCGGCAATCCAAGCGTAAGGCTGCTTGTCGGCAATCTTTTTCTGCTGTTTTAGAAAGTCTTTCAGTACTTTCTCGGCCTTGGTGCCCTTGGCCTGTTCTATGAATTGCTCTGTAAAGCGGAACATGTGGGCGCGCAGGGTGTCATTCACTGCCGGACGCCAGTCGAAGGCCATTGCCGACGAGGCAAAAGCCACAAGGAGTAAAGATAGGAGTATTCTTTTCATCTGTTATTATTTATTGATTATCAATTCGTCTGATTTAATTTTTGGAACATAGTGAACACCACGTTCATCGCGATAGTAGGCCTGCGCCTCTCCGTCGTGAATACTCACCAATTCTATTTTCTCCGCTGGCTTGCCAATGGCAAGGAGCATTAGCGGCTCTATGGATAAATTAAGGCGCTCGCGAATAGCCTCACGATTAAAGGCACCGATTATCTGTCCCCCAAGTCCCATCTCCACGGCTTTGAGCAACATCGACTGCAACGCAATGCCGAGATCGATATCCACCATGCTGTCCTCCGCTTTTGTAGAGCAAACCACGATGAACGCCTCCGGCTCAGTGCCAGGAAACGGCAGATGCAGTTGAGGCAGTGCGGCTCCGAGTTTGATATTCTGAAGCACGAAATCGGCCTCGTCGCCTTTTGTCACAAGGCGGAAACGTAATGCCTGCTGGTTGCGTGCCGACGGAATACGAGAACACACCGAAACAATGCGCCGCAGCATATCCTCGCTAACCACGAACGACTTATTGTAACCCCTATAACTGCGGTTACGCAGCAGCAACTCGTCCACCGTATGTCCAATGCGTTTCACCCTTACTTTTTGAGAGTTGAAAACCTCGTCGTAGCGTTTTTCAAGATAGTTGTCGGCCATGGCGGAAAAAGTCTATTTTGTATGAATAAACGACACCGAGCAGCTGCCGTCCGACACGATATAGGTGCCAGAAGGCAGACCCGACAGCGTAAAAACGCAACGCTCTCCCTCGGCATCAGCCGTCATAACAATACGGCCATCAATGTCAAGCAGATAGACAATACTGCCATCTGCAACACCAACAACATTCAGCGTCTGCGAAGAAGGGTTAGGGTAAACCCGAAACACCGGCTGCGATTGTGGCGCAACAGCCGACGTCGTCGAAGCCTGCGGTATGTCCACCACCCGCAGACGGGCTGAATCTGAAAAGCCCAATATCGAAAACGACTCACTGCTGACATAGTAGCGCTGACCGTCAAGCGTGGCAACGCCCTCCGTCTGCGCAATCACACCGTCAAAATAATATTTCTGCATAGGGCAGGCCAGCACATTCTCTGTTCCAAAGTTCTCTATCACAAACACAAACGGCTGCAGAAAAGGGCTATAGCCGCAAAGCACCAGACGACGCGTGCCAACATGCAACGAGGCATCCGTCACAAGCCCGTCCACCGGTATTTCAGCAACAGCCGAAGCCACATAACGCCCCGGCACCTTAGGAACAGAATAAACCACCGACTGGTGCGACACCCACTGCTTAGAAAACAGCAGCAACGCCGTATCCGTAGCAACAACAGCTTCACAGTCAAAATCAGTATTCTGCGCCGCCGACTCAAACGACTGCTGGTCTGGATAGGCCAACCAAATCGTGTCCGGCACAATAGGCTCGGCGCTTCCCATCACCAACGCCTTATCATAACGAAGAATATGGAGGTCACGTCGTGTCCCCGCATTATTGCCAACATCTGCAAGATACAGATATTCATCGTCCTGCGCCACAGCCTCCAAGTCAACAGCACGAGGCGCCACGGTCAATAGAGAGTCCGTAATAGCGGCATTCAGAGTATCAATAGAATATACAGTAACACATCCGTGGTCATTAGCCGACCAAAGGCTCCCATCATAAAAAAACAGCGACGACGAAGCGCCCACACGCCCGTCTAGAGTGCCAAGAGTCTGAAATTGCAGTGTCTGTGCTGACAACGCGGATGTTGCAAACAATAATACAATGATAACGATGCGTTTCATGTGATGACATCGATTTTTAGAATATTGCAAATTTACATGAATTTCCCGACATAGACATAAGACTTATGATAAACGTCCTTTTTAACAGGACTTATCATTAATGTTTTTGAGGATTACCATTAGGGGAATTACGGTATCTCTATTGCCGACAACACATAATTTGACTATTTCGTTAAAAACAATCATCTGCACAAAAAACATCAAAATATATTTTCTCTTTTGTTGTTATATATATGGTTTTCTGTAATATTAGTCTGCAACCATTAAAAATAGATGAAGAAACGGAACTCGCTTTCTCGGACTGCACAACGCGGATATCTTTATCTGGCGCTCATCCTCGTGATTGTGGTCGTACTCGTGGCGTGGCCTGCGCCAGAGAGCGAGCCTATACCGCCCGAAGAGACAACAATGGTTTCCAACAGCGACAGCACACAATATCAACGGAATGGGAATTATAACTACCATCGTTCCTATAAGCGCAACACAAAAGACAACAACAATCCATTCAGCCACGACAATACCACAACTCGTCCATACTACAAACACGACAGCATCAAATACGACACGCAACGTTTCTTCCCAAAACGGAAACCACTGAAAGTTGACATCAACACTGCAGACACTCTCACCCTTCAACTGCTCCACGGCATAGGCCCAGCCTACGCACGCCGCATTGTCAAATATCGCAACCGTCTGGGCGGTTTCGTAGCCAAAGAACAGATTTTAGAAGTCTATGGCATGACGCCCGAACTCTATCACCATATCGAGACCCACCTTACAATAAGCGACAGCATAACACGCATAAATATCAACCAGATAGGATTAAAACAATTGGTAAAGCACCCATATATAGACTATTATCAAGCACGCGACGTGATAGCCTACCGCAACAAAGGCCATCGATATAATTCGTGCGACGATTTGCGCCTCGTCATTTCTATGGACGACAGCACGATAGCACAACTCTGCCCATACCTCGACTTTGGCAGCGAAACACCATCAGTGGCCGTCGAATAATGTATCTGCACGATGCGCGCCACGCATTGTTTACAAACACACAACCATTTAACATTCAACCAATAGTATTTCTTATAAACAACCAGAGCCACACTCGTAAGCAAAACATTTAGTACCTTTGCACGCGAAACGAATACTGCGCAGTATGACCAAAGAAGAATGCTATCAACTGGGGAAAATCACCAAACCTTTCGGGTTCAAAGGGCAAGTAATCTTTTTCCTTGATGTTGACGACCCTACGGCCTACGAAGACCTCGACAGCGCTTTCGTGGAGGTGAAAGGCTCACTCGTGCCTTATTTCTTCAAAATCACAAACCTAAACGGCAACAAAGCAACAGTGCAGTTTGACGACCTGACCATTGAGCAGGCACAATCGCTCGTCGGCTGCGACCTATATTTACCTCTCTCACTGCTTCCAGAACTGACAGGCAATCAATTTTATTTTCACGAAGTTGCAGGTTTCCGCGTCATCGACAGCCTTCATGGCGACATTGGCACAATCAAGACCGTCATCGACTATCCTGCACAGCCACTCTTCCAAATTTTCAAAGACGAGACCGAAATACTAATTCCGGTAGTTGACCCCGTCATAGAGCGCCTGGACCGCGAAAACAAGACCATATATATTAATGCGCCTAAAGGTCTGATAGAATTATATTTGGGCAATTAGTTGGAAAGCAAAAAATGTTAAAATTTGTAAATAACATAATTGTTTGCTACCTTTGCCACAAATATATAGCACCTAAAAAACGCTTTTCAACAAGTAAATAATAACCCCAAAAAACATATCCATCATGGAAACACCGAGCACACAGCAAGAGAAAACAAAATACTCGGACGAGGAACTCCAGATGTTTAAAGAGTTGATACTAAAGAAAATCGAGGAAGCCAAACGCAATCTCGAACTTCTGAACCAAGCCGTGGCTGGCAGCGAGAACGACGTTCGCGACACCTCGCACACCATTATGACCATTGACGACGGCCAAGAAGTTCTCGCAAAAGAAGAGAACTCGAAACTTGCCGCTCGCCAGATGCGTTTTATAAAGGACCTCGAAGCCGCACTGATACGCATAGAAAACAGAACCTACGGCATCTGCCGCATCACAGGCAGACTCATACCCAAAGAGCGTCTGATGATAGTGCCGCACGCCACAACCACGGTGGAAGGCAAAAACATGCAGAACGCAACGAAAAAAGCAGTCGCCCCCAAGCCTATTGTGTAACCCATCGACCATGCGTCGCACGATGAAAAAGACGATTGCCACGCACCTTTCACTTTAACCATACGCCACGATAGGGGTCCGAACAACAATGTCGGCACCGCTATTGTTGGTTGTTTTTTTGGAAAATCCAGCAAACAAAAGATACATACAACAAACGATTTTTATCTCACCAGAGCATAAAAACGTTTAACCAACATACAAACAAAAATCCATTGATATGGCATTTGAAGAAAAAATAAAAGAACTGCTCGACCGACGCGGAGAGGCCAAGATGGGTGGCGGACAGAAACGCATTGACGCCCAGCACGAAAAAGGCAAACTTACCGCACGCGAGCGCATAACTCTGCTTCTCGACCCAGGTTCATTCGAAGAGTTCGATATGTTCCTCACCCACCGCTGCACCAACTTTGACATGCAGAAACAGTCCTATCTCGGAGACGGCGTCGTTACAGGCTACGGCACCATCAACGGCCGCCAAGTCTATGTTTTTGCACAGGACTTCACCGTTTTCGGCGGCTCCCTCAGCGAGACCATGGCACAGAAAATCTGCAAAGTGATGGACCAAGCCATGAAAGTTGGCGCCCCCGTCATCGGAATGAACGATTCCGGCGGTGCACGTATCCAGGAAGGTGTCAGTTCGCTGGCAGGCTTCGGTGAGATTTTTGAGCGCAACATCATGGCGTCGGGCGTCATACCCCAGATTAGCGCCATATTCGGTCCCTGCGCCGGTGGTTCTGTCTATAGCCCCGCACTCACCGACTTCATCTTCATGTCGAAAGAGAACAGTTATATGTTCCTTACGGGCCCGAAGGTGGTGAAAACCGTCACTGGCGAAGATGTCTCCACCGAGAAACTTGGCGGAGCACAAGTCCACGCCACCAAGAGCGGTGTCACCCACTTTGTAGGCGAAACCGAGGAAGACACCATCCGCATGATTCGCGACCTGATGGGATATCTGCCTTCCAACAACTTCGAAGAGCCCCCATTCGTGGCCACCGAAGACCCAGTTGACCGTCTGGAAGACCGCCTCAACAGCATCATTCCTGACAATCCCAACGAGCCCTACGATGTCAAAGACATCATCTATGCCGTTGTTGACGACGCACGCTTCCTCGAAGTCCACGCCCGTTTCGCCACCAACATCGTTGTCGGATTCGCCCACATGGGCGGCATGAGCGTCGGCATCGTCGCCAACCAGCCCAAGGCCATGGCAGGCGTGCTCGACAGCAACGCCAGCCGCAAGGCTGCACGCTTCGTGCGCTTCTGCGACGCCTTCAACATTCCCATCGTAACCTTCGTTGATGTGCCAGGTTTCCTGCCCGGCACAGGCCAGGAATACAACGGCGTTATCGACCACGGCGCAAAACTGCTCTTCGCCTATGGCGAGGCCACCGTGCCCAAAGTAGCCGTAACACTGCGCAAAGCCTATGGCGGCGCTCACATCGTCATGAGTTGCAAACAACTTAAGAGCGACATCAACTACGCATGGCCCAGCGCACAGATTGCCGTCATGGGTGCCAGCGGTGCCATCGATGTCCTCTATGGCCGTCAACTCAAAGAACTTGCCGACAATCCCGAAGAGCGCGCCAAGTTCATTGCCGAAAAAGAAAAAGAATACAACGACCAGTTTTCCAATCCCTATTACGCAGCCAAGTTCGGATATATCGATGATGTCATCGAGCCGCGCAACACCCGTTTCCGCGTCATCCGTGCGCTGCAGGCGTTGTCCACAAAAAAGGACTCCCTCCCCATCAAGAAACACAGCAATATCCCGCTGTAGTTCACCATTCCACGGCGAGCAAACATCTCGCCAATTATCATAAACCAATTATTATTTAATCACAACCCGATAAACCAATTATGAAAAAATCCATCCTTTCCCTTATCATAGCCACCGCTTTTGCATTTGTCATGAGCGCCTGCTGCAACAACAACGCCACCCCCGCCGAATGCGAGGACACCACCGCTTGCACCGAGCAGACCGAGTGCCAGAAGAAATGCGAACTGCCCGAATGCACCTGCGCTGATGCCGAGTGCGTATGCAAGAGCCAGTGCGAGATGTGCGCCGACACCACCTGCGCACGTTGCGCTGCCGTGGCAGCCTGCAAGGCCAAAAAAGAAGCCTGCGGCGAGATGCCCGAGTGCTGCAAAGAGCAGAAACCTTGCTGCAAGGAAGGCGACAAAGCCTGCTGCAAAGAGGGCAAGCCCGAATGTCAGAAAAAAATGCGACAAAGAAAAATAGTCTGACCCTCGGAGCACACTGGGACTAAACTGTTCGTTGTTTTTAACCCTTACTCATTCACTTGAGATTATGAATAATGCAATCAGAAAAATAGCGGCATACATCACCTGTCTGGCGCTGTTTTCGGCGGTTGGCATCGCGCAGCCCCACCATCACGGCGGTGGCGCACCTATGCCCCCGCCGCAGGCCATGCCCGATTCGGCATGCCTTCCCGCCTGCCACGCAGGCCAGCCCCCTATGCCGCATTGCGCCATAGAGTTCACCACCACCAAGGCCTGCCACACACCCATGGGCTTCGCAGTCATCGACAGCGTTGAGAACGCCATTGAGTTCGTCGCCCTCAGCCACGATGCCGACAACGCCATGCAACGCATCGGCCACTATCGTGTTGACACCTACAAAGGACGCTACGATGTCAAAAAGATTCTGCGCCCCGTCAGCATCAAAGTCATAGGCCGTCATCTCCTTTTCCTCGCCACTGCCGAAGACAGTTCCTTCCTCGGCACACTGGCCATCAATCCGCAGGCTTCAGCCGACAACCTCGACGCACTTACGCTTTCGGGCATTCAGGGCTTCGCCTGCCATTCCGACGCCTTCGAATTCAACCCTATAGAAGGAAAAATCTATGTCATGGGCTTTAACCCGACAGGCTACGACATCAACATCGTCAACCTCTCGGCGGGCATAGAAAACCTCGACCAGGCAACCGTCACACCGTTCCACTACCATGTGCCGAAACAGGCCGAGAGTATCAAGGCCACCGACCCCTACGGTCTTGGACTCACTATGGTAGCAGTCCTCGTAGTGTTCTTCGCTCTCATCTGTATCGCCCTAGTGCTCAAAGCCTTTGGACGTGCCGTGCTACACCTCGAGAAGCATAAGAGCGACAACGACCAGAGCAAGCGTCTCCAACGCCTCGTCTTTGGCACCGACGAAGAGGTCTATGTGGCTATCGCTACCGCCATCTATATGTATCAGGATGACCTCCACGACGACGAGGACAACATTCTTACCATCCAGAAGGTGGAACGCGCCTGGACGCCTTGGAACGCCAAGTTCTACAATATGAATCAATACTTTAACAGAAAGACCCGATAAATGAAAACATTCAAATTCAAAATAAACGGAAAAGACTATGCTGTCGACATAAAAGATGTTGACGGACAGGAAATGCGCGTAGCTGTCAACGGCACCGACTATCACGTCCTTGTTGACCAAGAAATGCGCAAGATGTCAACCGTCAGCGAGCGTCCTGCTCCTCATGTTACCGCTGCCGCCAACGTGGTGCAACGTTACAATCCTGCCACCTCGCCCAAGGAATCACCCGTGGCCACACCTCATGCCGCACCTAAGGCATCCTCTACGGGCAACACCGTCGTGGCACCTCTGCCCGGCACCATTCTTGATGTTTTTGTCAATGTTGGCGACACCGTAAAGGAAGGACAGAGCGTGGTACTGCTCGAGGCCATGAAGATGGAAAACCATATCGAGGCCGACGCCGCTGGCACCGTCAAGGAAGTCTGTGTGCGCAAAGGCGACAGCGTGCTTGAAAGCGACGTGCTTATCGTCATTGGATAGCATCGCCACTGCGATATGGCTCACTCCCATCACCACAAAACACACTAACACAAGTCTAATCAAAACATCTCAACAATGTTAATGTTAGCCACAGGCAGCTTCATGGACTTCATGTCCACACAGTTGGTACAGTTCTGGCAGTACACCGGATTTGCCAACGTGACGCTCGCCCATATCATAATGATACTCATAGGACTGCTGTTCATCTTTCTCGGCATCAAGAAAGAATTTGAGCCGCTGCTCCTCGTGCCCATCGGATTCGGAATCCTTGTGGGCAATATTCCCTTCTATCCCGGATTGAAGATAGGCATCTACGAGTCCGGCTCGGTGCTCAACATTCTCTACCACGGCGTGCAGAACGGATGGTACCCGCCGCTCATCTTCCTCGGCATCGGTGCCATGACCGATTTCTCCGCCTTGCTATCCAACCCCAAACTCTTCCTCATTGGCGCTGCCGCCCAATGCGGCATCTTCGCCGCTTATGTCGGAGCCCTCACACTTGGCTTTGCCCCCAACGAGGCAGGCGCCATCGGCATCATTGGCGGTGCCGACGGTCCTACTGCCATCTTCCTCTCCTCGCAACTTGCACCCGACCTCATGGGCGCCATCGCAGTCTCGGCCTATAGTTATATGGCCCTCGTGCCTGTCATACAGCCGCCCATCATGCGCCTGCTCACCACCAAGGAGGAGCGCACCATCCGCATGCGTCCGCCACGCCGAGTGTCCAAACTGGAGAAAATCATCTTCCCCATCCTCGGCCTCATCTTCTGTGCATTCATAGTGCCGTCGGGTCTGCCACTGCTGGGCATGCTCTTCTTCGGCAACCTGCTTAAAGAGAGCGGCGTCACCAAACGTTTGAGCGAGGTGGCCGCCAACGGCATCGTCAACGTCTGCACACTGCTCATCGGCATCACCGTGGGAGCCTCCACCCAGGCCACCACATTCCTGACCGGCCGCTCCATACTCATCTTCTGCCTTGGAGCATTCTCCTTTGTCATTGCCACATTCTGCGGCGTTCTTTTTGTCAAGTTGTTCAACCTCTTCCTGAAGCCTGGCAACAAGATTAACCCCCTCATTGGCAACGCCGGTGTCAGCGCCGTTCCCGATGCCGCACGAGTGTCAAACACCGTCGGTTTGGAATACGACAAAACCAACTATCTGCTCCAGCATGCCATGGGTCCCAACGTGGCCGGCGTCGTTGGTTCTGCCGTCGCTGCAGGTATCCTGCTCGCCTTCTTGCACTAATTTCCAAAAAATCGTGGTTTTATACAAAAAATAATGATACATTTGCATTTGCCTTTGAACATCAATATATATTCATAATACATTAATATTCAAAAGCAAACGAGCACATATCGCAAAGACCTAACTTCTATAATCACAAATCAAAAATAAATATCATGAAAAAAATTCAGATGACCACCCCGCTGGTCGAGATGGATGGCGACGAGATGACCCGCATCCTTTGGAAAATGATTAAGGACGAACTCATTCTCCCCTTCATTGACCTGAAAGCCGAATACTACGATCTCGGTCTGGTACACCGCGACGAAACCCGCGACCAAGTTACCATCGACTCCGCAGAGGCCACCAAGAAATACGGTGTGGCTGTGAAGTGCGCTACCATCACCCCCAACCACCAGCGCATGGACGAGTATAAACTCCACGAGATGTGGAAGAGCCCCAACGGCACCATCCGTTCTATGCTCGACGGCACCGTGTTCCGTGCTCCCATCATCATTGACAGCATTAAGCCTGCCGTGAAAAACTGGGAAAAGCCCATCACCATTGCCCGTCACGCCTATGGCGATGTCTATAAGAGCGTAGAAATCCGCGCCGAAGAGGCTGGCGTTGCCAAACTCGTTTTCGACGGTGAAAGCGGCAAACACGAAGAGGTTGTTATCCACAACTTCAAGGGCGCTGGCGTTCTGCAGGGCATGCACAACACCGACAAGAGCATCCGTTCTTTCGCTCACGCTTGTTTCAAATATGCTGTTGACACCAAGCAGGACCTCTGGTTCAGCACCAAGGACACCATCAGCAAGAAATACGACGCACAGTTCAAGATTATCTTCCACGAAGTTTTCGAGGAGTACAAAGAGCAGTTTGAAAAACTCGGCATCGAGTTCTTCTACACCCTCATCGACGATGCAGTGGCTCGCGTCATCCGCAGCAAGGGTGGCTACATCTGGGCCTGCAAGAACTACGACGGCGACGTCATGAGTGACATGGTTTCCACCGCTTTCGGCAGCCTCGCCATGATGACCTCCGTGCTCGTAAGCCCCGACGGCAAATACGAGTATGAGGCAGCCCACGGCACCGTAACTCGTCACTACTACAAATATCTGAAGGGCGAAGAGACCTCCACCAACCCCATGGCCACCATCTTTGCTTGGAGCGGTGCTCTGCGCAAACGTGGCGAAATGGACGGTCTGAAGGACCTCGCCAACTTCGGCGACCAACTCGAAGCCGCTTGCTTCGACACCCTCAACGAGGGTATCGTCACCAAGGACCTCGTTGCCCTGATGGAAGGCGTAACTCCCAAGGCTGTCAACAGCCTCGACTTCATCAAGGCTATCCGCGAGCGTCTCGAAAAACGTCTTGCATAACCTTTGCATAAATCAACAAAAAAAGCGGATGGGTTTCCATCCGCTTTTTTTATTTTATGGGATATTCTATTTAGGCATAGGTAATCCTATGTCCGCATAGGACTTCCTATAGATTATTTTCCTTCCACAAAAGCATTAATGCAGTTTATCCCGTCAAGAGCCGACGACACTATTCCTCCAGCATAGCCTGCCCCTTCGCCACAGGGATAAAGTCCTCGCAACTGTGGATGTTGGTAATCGCTCCCACGCGGAATACGCACAGGCGACGAGGTGCGCGACTCCACAGCCAGCACCGATGCCTCGGCAGTATAAAAGCCCCGCATCTTGCGGTCAAAATCGCGAAATGCCCTCTGCAGGCAGCCCACGACAAAATCAGGCAACGACTCTCGCAGCGAGGCACTGACGGTAGTTCCCATATATCCGCTCTTGTTTAGGCGCGTCGAGGCTCGGTTTTCGCAAAAGTCCGTCAGTCTCTGTGTTGGCGCATGAGTGGTGCAGCCAGCCTGCTCGTAAACACGCCGCTCCACCTCCTGCTGAAACCGCAGCAGGCTCAACGCTCCATATTTCTCATATTGAGGCACATCAGCATCTGATACCGTCACTGCTATACCGCTATTGGCAAATGACGAATTGCGATGCGAATTGCTCATGCCGTTCACCACCTGCTGCATGGCATCGGTAGCGGCAGGCACTATCACTCCACCTGGACACATGCAGAACGAAAACACACCGTGACCATCCACCTGCGTGGTTAGGCTGTAGGCTGCCGCTGGCAGATAGCGAGAATAGTTCGGCGTGTGATATTGTATGCTATTGATAAGACTCTGCGGATGCTCCACCCTCACACCGAGAGCGAATGGCTTAGACTCAAGCAGCCAGCCACGACGGAAGAACAATTCGTATATGTCCCTCGCCGAATGGCCTGTTGCCAGTATTACCGCCACGCCTTCTATAGTCCTGCCGTCTTCAGTTCTAACTCCCACTACCCTACCATCTCTTTCCACAAGGTCGGTCACCCTAGTCGAAAAATGATACTCGCCGCCATACTCCTCTATAGTCGTACGTATTCGCGATATTATTCCGCCCAATCGGTCAGTGCCGATATGGGCATGAGCATCAATCATTATATCGGGGTCGGCGCCATGCTCCACAAAGTGCCGCAACACCTCCTGCACATTGCCGCGCTTGGTGCTACGAGTGTATAGTTTTCCATCGCTGAAAGTGCCAGCACCACCCTCTCCAAAACACCAGTTGCTGTCGGGATTGACACGCGACTCCAAAACTATAGGGCGCAGGTCGCGGCCTCGGCTGCCCACAGGCTTGCCTCGCTCCACTATTATGGGGCGCAGTCCCACTTCAAGGGCCCGCAATGCGGCAAAGAGTCCTGCAGGACCAGCACCGACAATCACCACAGGCTTTGCGTTGCGACAGTCGCGGTAATTGCCAGCGTATGATATCGCCTCAGGCCTCTCACCTTGCAGATACACCTCGGCCTGCGTGTGGTAGCGTATGCCGCGCCGCGAGTCCAAACTGCGACGAATTACACGCACCGCCGCCACGTCATCGACACGCACACCCAGTTGACGAGCCACAGCCTCGTTGCGCTGCCGCTCCACATAGTATTGTTCGGGAGTGAGGTCAATATCAATAACCCTTGCCACGCTGCAGCCTATTTCTTAATAAGGTCTATAGAAAAATGCAATCCTCGGTTCTCTCTCCGAGCCATAGCCTGCTTCGTTATGAGATAGGCGCAAGCAATGAGGTTCCTCAGTTCCGAAAGGTCCTCCGTCAGCACACTACGGTTATACAAATCCTCCGTCTCACGATAAATAAGGTTGAGGCGGTCCATAGCACGCTGCATACGTAAGTCACTGCGCACTATGCCAACGTAATTGGACATTATCTCTTGCAACTCCTTCTTGGTCTGCGTTATAAGCACCATTTCCTCGTTCAGCACCATACCCTCGGCGCTCCAGTCGGGCACCTTCTGGCATATCTCAACGTCTTTCACCCTCTCTATGGCTGCCATAGCGGCATTGTGAGCATACACCACGGCCTCAAGCAGCGAGTTGCTCGCCAAGCGGTTGCCGCCGTGCAGTCCCGTACACGAGCACTCGCCAGCAGCATAAAGGTTGCGAATACTGCTCTCGCCGTTCTTGTTCACGGCAATTCCGCCACATTGGTAGTGTACCGCCGGGCGGATAGGTATCATCTCCTTCGAGATATTGATGCCAATCTCAAGACATTTGGCATATATGGTCGGAAAACCATTCATCAGTGCCGCACGCCCTATGTGGCGAGCGTCAAGATAAAGGTGGTCCACGCCGCTACGCTTCATCTCGTTGTCTATGGCGCGAGCCACAATGTCGCGCGGAGCCAAAGAGAGACGCGAGTCGTATTTGTGCATAAACTCCTCGCCGTTAGCATCTTTCAGCACGGCACCGGCACCTCGCAAAGCCTCCGTAATCAGGAATGCGGGCTTCTCGGCAGGATTATAGAGCGACGTGGGGTGAAACTGCACAAACTCCAAATCCTTCAAAACGCCACGAGCACGATGTACCATAGCCACTCCGTCGCCAGTAGAGATTATAGGCGTGGTCGTGGTGGTATATACGTTGCCCATACCGCCCGTGGCCAGCAAGGTCACCTTCGAGAGATAGGTATCAATCTGTTGCGTGCGGCAGTCCAAGGCATAAACGCCGTAACATTCAATGCCCTGCGTATGTTTCGTCACACGCTGTCCAAGATGGTGCTGCGTGATGAGGTCTATTGCAAAATGGTTCTCTTTCAGTTCAATATTGGGGTGGTCGTGTATCGCTTGAAGCAGTCCGCGTTCAATCTCCGCGCCAGTGTTGTCCTTGTGGTGCAGTATGCGGAAGGCGCTGTGTCCGCCCTCACGGTGCAGGTCAAAGTGGTCGCCCTCTCGGTCGAAATTCACACCATAGCGCACCAGTTCCTTTATGCGGTCGGGAGCCTCGCGAATGGTCATCTCCACAACCTCGCGGTCGCCCAGACCATCGCCAGCCACAAGCGTGTCCTCTATATGCTTTTCAAAACTATCAGAGTCGTACATCACTGCGGCAATACCGCCCTGCGCATACTTGGTGCTGCCCTCCGAGGCGTCTGCCTTTGTCAATATGCACACTTTGCCGTATGGCGCAACTTTCAGGGCATAACTCAGACCAGCAATACCCGACCCAATAATAAGGAAATCAACTTCGTAACGCATGATTTACATTTATGTGTTGATTAGGCAAATGTACAAAGAAAGCGTCGTTTTAAGAAAAAATTTTGCCAATTTGCAAAATGTTCGTATCTTTGCAAACGCAAAAGCAAAAAGGTCACTTGGCCGAGCGGCTAGGCACAGGTCTGCAAAACCTGCTACTCCGGTTCGAATCCGGAAGCGACCTCAAAAAGAGAGCGGATAACCAAAAGGCTGTCCGCTCTCTTTTTGTATATGTTTACCTAATGATATCTGTTAAGACAACTTACTCTGTGGCGTAGTCTATTATCTCTACTCGGCGTTCGAGGGCTGCTTCTACGCTATAGACTGAATGGATTTGGTCGGTTTGGCTGTTGCTTACGTTCTTCTTGGCTGTGCTGCTGCCGTAGGGCACTTGTATTATGCGCAGACTGCCGTCGGCTATGCTGTGGCGCAGATTGCCCTGGTTCCAGCCACGCAAGTAGTTCATAAAGCAACTTATGCGACGCTGCGAGAGGTTGGCGTTGTACTCGCTGTTGAACAGCGGGCTGGCATAGCCACGGATGGTCACAGTCACGCTGTGGCCGTTCCATAACTGCTCGGCTATAATCCACATGAATTTCTCCAAGCGGTCGTAGTTGCCTTTCACCTCTTCGCGGAAGAAGCCTTCAAGCACCGCCGAGGCGGAATCCAGAATGCGTCCGTTATAGCGCGTTGCCCATGCCGCCTTGTATTGCGGCAGCATCTTCATATAAGATTCCACGGTCTGGTCGTAGCGGGTCTGCGTGGTGGTGGCGATAGATCCTGGGTCGGGCTGGTCGTTGTGGAAATAGAGCGTGATGGGGTTGTGGGGCGACGGAATAGGCGATTCTGGCACCTGTGGTTCCTCATAGTCGGGTGGCAACACTGCCACTGGCGGCAGGGTGTCGGCAGGCTTGGGCTTTGTCTCTTCAGGCTGTTCAACCACTGGCGGATTGTCCCAAAGATAGAGGTCGTTGCAGCAGTAGGGCGTTACGCTGTAGAGCGAGCCTTCGCGATTTGACGAGAAATAGCCTCGAGTGCCAAGAGTGTCGGACATCATATAGCCCATATCGTTATGCGGCGAGTTGAGCGGCATGGTGAGCAGCACGGGCTTGCAGTAACTGTTGAGGCTGCCATTGGAGGCATAGATGTCGAAGCCGCCATAGCCGCCACTGCGGTCGCTTGAGAAATAGAGAATCTGTCGCGAGCCGTCGTAGAAAGGCGTAATCTCGTCGTAGCCGCTATTGATAGGCTCGCCGAGATTGGTGGGCGTGGTGGGCGCTGTGCCATCGTAGGAGATGATGGTGTACCAGATGTCCATGCCGCCGAGGCCGCCAGGGCGGTTTGACGAAAAATAGAGCAGCACACGTCCGTCGGACAGGTAAGCCAAAGCGGGCTGCGTGGAGGTGTAGCCGTCGAGGTTTATCTCTTTGCCGAGGGATTTGACATTCTTCCATTTGTTGCCTTTGCGCTGTGCCGAATAGATAGCGCAGGGGGTGCGCCCCTCTGTCTCCGACTGGCAGCGTGTGAAATAGAGCACATGGTTTCGATTGTCATAGGCGGTGTTGCCCACATGCTCGTTATTGCGGTTCAGTTCCTTGAGCGGATGCGGGGTCGACGGCACGCCACGCTCGTCAATCTTGGCAGTCATAATCTGCATCAGCGGGGCATCGAGTTCGAGTTTGCGTCCCGAAGTGTCGGCATGAGGCAGTTGGGAATAGAACAGGCTGCCGTCGATGATGGTGGGTGCCGACTCGTTGCCCACGGTATTGATGCCGCGTGGCAACTGTATTATCTTCAGTTCGTTCTGCGCCAAAAGAGAAAACGAGGCGACAAGCAAAAACGACAATAGGGCAATAAGGCTTTTCATTTTGAATTGAAATAAATTACATGATTGGACAAGGGAGGCTGCCGAGGCGTTTGCGAATGGGCACCAGTCGGTAAATCAGTCCCAGTTCGATTGCGCCCATAGAGCGTGAAGCGGCAGCGAGTTTAGATATATTGGAGTCGTAAGAAATGGCAAAAGCAAAGGCGTTGTATTCGGCGCCAACGGTGAATATGGCCGCATCGGCATGGCGGAAACTAATACCGCCCCATACGGCAATAAGGTCTTGTTTCTCGCTCAGATACCATTTGAGGTCGGCGCCATAGTAGATTTCGTGGTATTTGTGCTGCACCTGCGCGGCAAGCAACGGAATGACCGAGAGGCTATAGGCAAAACGCCATTCGGTGCGGGCATAGATGTTCCATTTGGTCGAGACGCGGCTGCTGTCGTTATCCAAATAACTGACATGAGGGCGGTTGAGGTTGCGAGCGGAAAGAGCCACACGCACAATAAGGTCGTCCTCGGGCTGATAGAACCATGCCGCACCTGCGCCGATAGTGAAATAATTGCAACGGTCTTTCTCAAAAATCTCGCGGTTGTCCATCAAGTCTGCCGCATCGCCGTCGAAGCCCGCCTGCCCGTAGCCCGCCTCTATCGAGACCGACAGATAGTTGTTGATGCTGGCCGTTGGCGACTGATAGTAGGACACAATGATGTTGGCGGCAGTGCTTCCGTAGTTGAGCGCGCCAGCACGGTCGCGATAGGCCATAAAGCCCGCATTGAGGCCATTGTAGCGATAGCGGTTGCGCATCAGCGAAGCCTCGGCCGTGGCGGCAAAAGTCTGATAGGGTTTGCTGACCGTCGCCCACTGGTTGCGATAGGCCAGGCCGAAACGGGCCTTGCCCTCGAAGAAACCCGCATAGGCGGGGTTGAAAAGCACAGGATTGAGGTCTATCTGCGAGAAATGGATGTCCTGTGCATAAGAGCGTGGCGCAGCCATAATGAGACATACGACAAACGTCATCATCGCAAACCACGATGACCGACGGAAAGGCTTATTATGGACGGAATATCTTATGACAGGGTTAGTGTGTTATTTATCGAGCAAAGGGTGGTAGTGAAATGTCGGCGAACTCGCCGCGAAGATACTTAAAATAGCCCGCAATGCCAACCATGGCGGCATTGTCGGTGCAGTATTGGAACTTGGGTATAAAGACTTTCCAGCCATGACGCTGCCCCATCTGCTGCAGGCTGCTGCGCAGCAGGCTGTTGGCCGACACGCCGCCAGCAATGGCAATCTGCCGTGCGCCGCATTTTTTCACGGCGCGCTCCATCTTGCCGAGCAGGAAATCAACGATACACTTCTGTATGGAAGCGCACAGGTCGGCCTTGTTCTGCTCTATGAAATCAGGATTTTCGGCCAACTGGTCACGCAGAAAATAGAGAAACGAGGTCTTTAGGCCGCTAAAACTATAGTCGAAGCCAGGGATATGAGGCGTGGCGAAATGGAATGCGTCGGCATTGCCCTGTGCGGCAAGGCGGTCGATAATAGGGCCACCCGGATAGCCGAGGTCCATAATCTTGGCAGCCTTGTCGATGGCCTCGCCAGCGGCATCGTCGATGGTCTGCCCCAGCACCTCGATTTCGAAATGGCTGCGCAGAAGCAAAATCTGCGTATGTCCTCCCGACACCAGCAGGCACACAAACGGAAACTGCGGCACAACGCTGTCGTCCGACTCCTTGATGAAATGCGACAGGACGTGGGCCTGCAGGTGGTTGACCTCGATAAGCGGACGGTCGAACGCCTGGGCGAACCCCTTTGCAAACGACACACCCACCAAAAGCGACCCCAGCAAGCCAGGTCCGCGCGTGAAAGCCACGGCATCAATATCACTGCGCGAGATGCCAGCATTGCTGATGGCGGCATCCACCACGGGCACAATGTTCTGCTGATGGGCGCGCGATGCCAACTCCGGCACCACCCCGCCATACTGCTCATGCACTTTCTGCGACGCTATGACATTGGAAAGAATACGGTCGTTGCGCAACACGGCTGCAGAGGTGTCGTCGCAAGACGATTCTATTGCAAGAATAAGAGCCATTGACGATTGTGTGGTTACTTACAAAAATACGACTGCAAAATTACACATAAAATCTTAATTCTTTTAACATAGTAAGGTACTAAACAAGTTTTTTTTTTGTTATTAATAAGTTAGGGGTATATAAAAAGCTCTCAAAAGACATCCCAAGAGAATACCATCGTTTTGAAAAAAACAGGTAAAATAGTCATTAGAACTCTCTGCTGCATAGCCATTGCGGTCTATTTTGTTGTGGCGCTTTGCTTCTGCGACATGGTTCAGAATATCGCGGGCAGTATTGCCGGAAACTATTTCAGCAAAGAATGGGGCGGAAAGGTGGGCATAGCGCGACTGCGTATCAATCCGCTTGGCGGCGTGGACCTCTACGGCATACAACTCGTACACCCCAACGGCGACACGATATTCCGTTGTGGCAAACTCGGTGTAGGATTCGTGGGCAACCCCATAGATGCCGAAGGCTTGGATGTGAAACGTGTTTCCATCAACAACGCCTATTTCCACTTAGTGACCGACGAGTCTGGCAAGACCAACCTACAATTCATCATCGACTACTTCCATAGCGACGAACCGTCATCGCCACACAAAAGGTTCATAGTCCGCTGCAAGAAACTGTATCTGAACGGCGTGGAATACCGCATGGACCTGAACAACGGGAAACAGCACCCCATTCCGGAACACGGCGTAAGTTACCAGCACCAGCACTACTACAACGTACAGGCCTATATCAAGGACATCCGCGTCAACGAATCGTGGGTGGATTGTAGAATTGTGCGGTTTTCCACCCGCGAACAGTCTGGATTTCACCTTGCCGACCTCTCGTGCGATGCAAAGGTATCGCCTTTTGGCATCAAGGCCACCAACATGGAACTCTCCACCGACAGCACCCATCTGCTGCTCGACGCCTCGTTGAGTTACGAAGGATGGGAGAACATGGACCCCTATTGCGACAACGTAAGGCACACCCTGCTGCTACGGCCAGGGTCGGTGGTTGACATGAAAGACGTGGCCTACTGGGTGCCTCTGCTGTGGGGCGTGAACGACAAGGTTTATCTTGAGGGCCAAGCCGAAGGACCTGTCGCCGACCTGAAAGTAGATGATTTCGACATCAAGATAGGCGATATGCTTGCTCTGCATTTTGCCGGAAACGTCAAAGGCCTGCCCGACATTGCCACGACACGGTTCGACATAGACGTAAGCAATCTGCAGACTTCCTATCTCGACGCCACGCGAATAAACCTGCCCGACATTGCCAAAGTTGAGATACCACTGATACTAAAACCGTTGCAAGCCATTCAAGGCCAGGTGTCGCTGCATGGCACCACGTCGCAATGCACCTCGAACATTGCCCTGCTTACCGGCATAGGCCCTCTGACCGCCGATGTCAACGTGCAGACCAACGACCGCGGCGAGCATCAAGCCACTGCCAACATAGTCTCGTCGGGCTTGAAGATTGGCTCGCTGTTGCCAAACGAATGGGTGTCGCAAACAGGATTGCGAGCCAAGGTCGAGATGCATGGAGCCGATTACAGCAAGATGACGGGACACGCCAACGGCGAACTCTACTCCACGGTGATTCGCGGCGTGCCAATACATACAACGTCATTCAAGGCCGCATTGCTTGACGACAAAATAGACCTTGACCTCGACCTCGACGACGAACTCCTGCAAATGACGCTTTCGGCCTCGATGACACGCGACAAAGAGATGCCGCAGTATTTTGCCGACGCCACCATAAACCACTACTCGCTCTCCCGCCTTCATTTTGTGAAAACCGAGAAGCCCGTAAGCATATCGTCGCACATCAGGCTCGACGCCACCGGAAACGAGATAGAACAGATGACGGGCAATCTGTCGCTATCCAACACCGTGCTGAACATCGGCGATGAGCAGACCTCGCTCAACAACATCATTCTCTCCATCTACAAATCCGAGAACGGCAAGAACCTGTCGCTATCCAGCGACTGGCTGACCATGAACGCAAAATGGAGCGCCACCTACGCCCAGATACCAAAAATACTCCAATCGTTCTGCGCACACTACTGTCCGGCATACTTCAGTCCATGGCACACAATAGACGACAAGGAACTTGCCAACGTGTCGCTGAATGCCGACGCACGCTGGAAAGGCGATTTCAGACAATTAGAGACCTTTGGCATCGGCGTGGGTATAGCCCGAAACGCAAAAATGAGCATTTCCTACAATGCCAAAGACAATATGCGCCTCGTTGTGCGCTCCGACTCCATCGCCATTGGCTCGCTGTGCCTGCGCAATATGGGCGTGATAGGCAACCGACATGGCGACCGTTACAACATGATGATAGAATCGGAGCAACTGTGTGTCGGCGGGCCCGCATTTCTTGAAGACGTACACTGCCTTGTTGATGCCGCAAGCAGCCTGTCGGAAATCAGGATTTCCAGCGGAGAACATGGCAACATGAAAAACATAGACCTCCGCCTGCTGCTGCAAAGCGACACCACGGCCAACATCATAAGACTGTCACAAGGCGACTTCGACGTTGGCGGCAGCAAGTGGCACATGGTGTGCGACAACGACATAAGGATAGACCATTCGGGCGTGAACGTCCCGCTCATTGTGGCATCGGACAGCCAACAGTCCATCTCTGCCTCGGTGAGCATCGAGCATGAGGTTGACGACTTTGTGCAGATGATGTTCAACAACGTCAGCCTCGCCTGGATGTCACGCCAATGGCTGGCAGGCAGCGGCTACAATATCGACGGCCGCATTGACGGCACCGCCACCCTGCGCGGCTTTGCCTCAACGCCCTATGTTACGGCCAATCTGGGCGTGGAGGAGTGCCAGGTGAACGACTACCAACTTGGACGGCTGTCGCTGCTCTCCGAATGGAACGCCGAGGAGAACCAGGTGAAACTAACCGTGGGGACACGCACATTCCGCGAGTCGGGCTCATTCTCGCCACTCACGGCCAACGGCACCATCGACATGGCCGACAAAGACCCCAAATTAGCCATAGACTGCGACTTTGACCATTTCCCACTCGAAATGGCAATGCCGCTGATTAGTTCGTTTGCATCTCGCTTCGAAGGCGAACTGCTTGGACATATACATTTAGGCGGCACCATGCGCCAGCCTCGCATAAAAGGCGACGCGGTGGTGAAAGACGGCCTGCTCGCCATATCGGCAACAGGTGTGGCCTACCGCTTTGCCGACACGCTGCACCTCGACAACCACCAGGTGCAGTTGGACAACTTCATTGTGCGCGACCCGCAGAACAACACACTGTCGATAAGCGGCACCGTACTTTACGAAAAGACCAACAACATAGGCATGGACCTCACCGTTGACTCGCGCAACTTTATGCTCTACAACGTTAGCGAACGGCTCGACGCGCCGTCGGGACAGGTCTTGACATCGCTGTCGGGCAAAGTGAAAGGAAACGCCGAGCGCATGGACGTCAACATATCGGCACGCACAAACCGAGGAAGTAGGCTGGTGGTGCCGGTAGATGACCGCAAACAGGTGGAAGAGAGCAACTTCATAACCTTTGTTGACCCTCATGGACGGAAAAGCAAGACCACCAAGAGTGCCGATTCGCGCAACACACAGATACCACTCTACCTGACCATAGAACTGGAAATAACTCCCGACCTGCGACTGCGACTGCCCATGACATTCCAGCAGATAGCGCCCAACCTCTCCGCCACGGGAGCAGGCAACGTGCTGATAACCCTTGCCGGAAGCACACAGCCGCATATCACGGGAAGTTACGAACTATCATCGGGCAACCTCAGCCTTGAACTCTTCTCGTTCCTTGCCACCAACTTCACCATCGACCCAGGCAGCACCATCGTTCTGCCCGGCGATATAAACAACACGCGTTTCGACATCAAGGCCTCACACCTTGTTCACGCCAACCTTGCCTCGCTGATGGGCACCACCGTCGAGTCGTCGGGGCGCACCGTCAACGTGGAAGACGTGATAGTACTCTCCGGCACGCTAAACGAGCCGCACGTATCGTTCGACCTGCGTTTTCCCAACGCCGACAAGAGCGTGGAGGAAGAGGTGTCGGTATATATAGACCGCAGCAACGAGCGCGAAGTGCTAACACAGGCCATATCGCTGCTGCTGACGGGGCAATTCGTCAACGCCTCGTCAAACTCCAGCGTGATGGACAACGCCGCATCGGGCGGCCTCAACATCATGACCTCGACCCTCGGCAACATGGTGAGCAACGTGGTGAAGGTCGTCGATGTCAATTTCGGCTACCAAGGCGAGACGGCGCTGACCACCGAGCAATTTGACGTTGACATTCGCAAGGAGTGGGACCGACTCTATTTCGAAACCACGCTGGGCTACGGAGGCGACAGCCGCGCGCTATCGACCGACAACGCCACCACCACGAACCTCGTGGGCGACGTGCTGGTGGGATACAAAATCAAGCCTCGGCTCCACCTTTTCGTGTTCAACCGCACCAACACCAACGACTTCACCCGCACCGAACTGCCCTACAAACAGGGCGTGGGTCTGAAACTGACTCGCGACTTCAACAACTGGGGCGATATATTCTATAAAAAAAGTAAAAGAGCAGATTAATCATTGACATTCGTCAAATAAATATAATTTAACCGTGAAGATACCCAAACAGTTTTACAGCATAAAAGGAAACGCTTTGTTCGTGCTATTCCTGACGGTGTTTTGCATATTGTTTGCCGTGCTTTACGCCCCATCGTATGGCTACGACACCACCTACTGGAGGATGCACGACGGCCTGCTGGTGCCTATTCTTGCCGCCATAGTGCTGGTGACCGTCTCCATATCGCGTACCGCGCTGCTGCTTCTCACTGGCACCAACCGTCTGCACAGCCGCGAATATCTTGTATGGCTGGCGCTCGAATGGCTTGTGTCGTGCCTCTTTTGCGACCTTTTCCTCTGCCTCTATATGCATCGCGGATTCTTCGAAATCCTCTTGCAGGTGTTGCTTATAGGTCTGTCGGTAGGCATATTCCCTTACGTCTTTTATTGGATTTACACCGAACTGCAAGCCACAGCCGACAATCTGCGCGACGCACACGAAACCATCGACAACCTGCGCCAAGGCATGGAGCATATCGAAGAGGTGGTGCAATTCTTTGACGAGAAAAACAGCGCTAAACTGATGGTGGAACTCAGCACTATCTATTCGGTAGAATCGGCTGGCAACTACGTCAACGTTGTGTATGACGACAACGGCAAACTGCAACGCTACTCGCTGCGCAACAGCATGAAAGGCGTTGAGGCCACCTGCGAGAAGCACGGACTGGTGCGCTGCCACCGCTCCTACTTCATCAATCCCCGCAAAATCAAACTCATCCGTAAAGAGTCGGGCGGAGCCTTTGCCGAAATGCAGTGCGCCAGCGTGTCGGACATTCCCATATCGCCACGCTATCTTGCCGAAGTGGCACAGCAATTTTCGCTTTTGTGATTTCCTTAAAAAACGAGACAATATGAAACGTATTTTTGCCTTATTGCTATTTGTCAGCGCAATGCTGGCAACCTGCGGGCAAAACCGAGACTCGCTCAACTTTTCCAATGCCTCATGGCGCGAACGCTATGAAGACGGCATTTTCTTTTTCAAACACCAATTCATTGACGACACACTGTTTGACGAGCCACAGTTTGTATATTTCATCGTGGTGCCGCCCGACCAAATCAGTCGCATACATTTCGGCTACGACAGCACGCTGACCGAGACATCGGTGCAGGCCAAACGCCATGGCGCCCTCGCCGCTGTCAACGGCTCGTTTTTCGACATGCGACGCGGCAACCCGGTATGCTATCTGAAAATAGACGACAACGAAGTCGGGGAAAACACTCCGCAAAAAGAGGACTCTGTCAATCGGAAATACTATCAGTTTGCCACAATCTGCCTTTCCGACAGCATGCTGCATTTCGTCATACCCGACAGCGACCGCTTTGACGAGCGCCGTCTACCGTTCCACAACGTGATGACGGCAGGCCCGATGCTCATCTACAACGACAGCATCATACCGCAACGGCCAGACAAATCGTTTGTCACCAGCCGCCATAACCGCACCGCTATAGGTTCGCGAGCCGACGGCTCGGCGGTCATACTCGTGGCTGACGGACGCTTTAAAGGTCAAGCCACAGGACTGACGCTGGAGCAACTGACCAACATTATGAAATGGGCTGGCTGTCGCAACGCCATAAACCTCGACGGTGGCGGCTCATCAACTTTCTACCTGCGGCCGCAGAAATACGAGCACCTCGACGGCGTGCGCAACTATCCCAGCGACAACGGCAAATTTGACCACAAAGGCGAACGCCCCGTGTCGAACATCATCTACATCAAATAAGTAGTCTAAATCCGACTTTCAAAAATCAACGATAAGCATTCAAAATTCAACCCTCAAAATCAATTTTATATATGTACGCATTAGGCATTGACATTGGAGGCACCAACACCGACATGGGCCTTGTTCGCGAAGACGGAACCATAGTAGAACGTCGCAGCATCAAAACCAACCAATACACCGATTTTCCCCAGTATGCGGCTGTTCTTGCCGAGCAGATAAAAAACATGATTGCCAGCGCTGGCATTTCCGTCGGACAGTTGGAAGGCATCGGCATTGGCGCACCCAACGGCAATTTCTATACCGGATGTGTCGAGAACGCCATGAATCTCACCATGCGCGGAGTGCTCAACTTCGAAAAAGAAATGGCCAAATATTTCAACGTGCCCGTTGTGCTGAGCAACGACGCCAATGCTGCCGCCTACGGCGAGTATGTCTATGGCGGAGCCAAGGGCATGAAGAACTTTATCATGTTCACCCTTGGCACTGGCGTTGGCAGCGGCATCGTCATCGACGGCCGTCTGCTGCTTGGTGCCACAGGTGCTGCTGGCGAACTGGGACACGCCATCGTGGAACCCAACGGCCGCCTCTGCAGTTGCGGACTGCATGGCTGCGTGGAGGCCTACGCCTCGTCGCGTGGCATCTTGCAGACCTATGCCGAACTGCGCGCCGCCTACGATTCGCTACACCGCCCCGCAGTCGAGCAGCGTCAGTCGGGCTGGATAGACCACACCCGCTCTCTGGCCGACATCACAAGCAAAGACCTCGGCGATGCCGCCAATGCTGCCGACCCGCTAGCTCTGGAGACTTTTGCCCGCACCGCCCACTATCTGGGCATCGCTATGGCCAACGCAGTGGCATTCTCATCGCCCGAAGCCATCTTCCTCATGGGTGGTCCCGTCCTTGTTGGCGAACCGCTGCTGAGACCTTTGCGCGAGGAATTTGAGAAACACATGCTCTACAGTTTCAAAGGCAGTTGCCAAATCCATCTGTCGCAACTCCGTGCCAACGACGTGGCAATCCTCGGCGCCGCCGCCCTAATCAAAATGAAATAAGATAGTCAATCTCTCATATTTCAAAATTCAATTTTAACTTCCTCACAATGCAGGAAAAGATTTTTTCGCTCGAAGAGATAGACTACACTCGATTCTGGGGCACCAACGACCGCCTGCTCGATTTCGTCAGACTGCTGTTCCCAAAACTCAAACTCATAGTGCGAGGCGATATGCTCAAAGCCGTTGGCAGCGAGGAGGACATCGAGCACTTCGAGGGCAAGTTGCAGGCCATGATGACCTACTACGAGAAATTCGGCAAACTGACCGAGAACGCCATAATGCAGATTTTAGAAAATGGCGGTTCCACTCCCGAGGCCGAAACCAACGACGAGATACTGGTGCATGGCCGCAACGGCAACCTCATCAAGGCACGCACCAAAAACCAGCAACGCCTTGTCAGCGCCATACGCGCCAACGATGTGGTTTTCGCCATCGGCCCTGCAGGCACTGGCAAGACCTACACCGCCGTGGCAATGGCAGTGCGCGCCCTCAAAAACAAAGAGGTGCGCCGCATAGTGCTGACACGCCCCGCCGTAGAGGCTGGCGAAAACCTCGGCTTCCTGCCTGGCGATCTGCGCGACAAACTCGACCCATATCTACAACCGCTCTACGACGCCCTGCGCGACATGATACCGCAGCAGAAACTGCTTTCCTATTGGGAGGACAACACCATAGAGATTGCACCGCTGGCATTCATGCGCGGACGCACACTCGACAACGCCTTCGTCATTCTCGACGAGGCACAGAACGCCACAGCGGCACAACTCAAAATGTTCCTCACGCGCATGGGGCGCAACGCCAAATTCGTCGTAACAGGCGACATAACGCAAATTGACCTGCCTCGCAACCAGCAGAGCGGACTTGTACAGGCCACCGAGATTCTCTCCGACATCAAAGGCATAGAAATCATACGCCTCGACCGCAGCGACGTAGTGCGGCACCATCTTGTAACAAAGATTATCCAAGCCTATGAAAACTCGTCCCAACTGCAAGATTAACCTCGGACTGCACGTAACCGAGCGCCGCCCCGATGGCTATCACAATCTCGAAAGCATCTTCCTACCCGTACTTGACCTTTGCGACGAACTGACCATCAAGCCACTGCCCGACGACACAAGCCATCAGCAATGCATCTTCACACAAGACGGCATAACCATCGATGGCAACGCCGAGGACAATCTGTGCGTGCGAGCCTATAGGCTGCTGAAAGCCGAACACCCGACGCAAGTCAAATCAGTAAGAATCCACCTCGGCAAACACATTCCCTTCGGTGCCGGACTTGGCGGAGGCTCGGCCGATGCCTCCTTCACGCTTCGAATGCTCAACGACATCTTCAACCTACATCTCACCACCGACCAACTCTGCCACTACGCCGCACAACTGGGTGCCGACTGCCCGTTCTTCATCCACAACCGCGCCGCCTATGTTACCGGCATAGGCGACAAGATGGAGCCACTCGATTTCTCGCTGTCCGACCTCGGCCTACGCATAGAAATCCGCAAACCCGACGATTTTGTATCTACCCGCGAAGCCTACGCCAACCTACTGCCACGCAATCGCCGCACCGACCACTTTGCCAAAGTCAATCTAAAAGAAGCGCTGACCGCCCCAGTCTCCCAATGGAAAGACCTCTTCGTCAACGATTTCGAGACCAGCGTCTTTCCCAGCCACCCCACCATAGCACAACTGAAACAGCAATTCTACAACGAAGGAGCCATCTACGCCTCAATGACAGGCTCCGGCTCCGCCGTCTTCGCCCTGTTTCAATAGGACAAAAAAGGTTGTAGCACCACAACCTTTTTCAAACATTTTTTTTAATCATTATAAATTTCGATGTTGTCGATTTAAATCCACAACGTTGAAATTGCTATCTATTCATCAATTCATAAAGATAAGCAGGACTCTGCACATACAATTCGTATTCTTCGTCCTGCAGAGCAGTCATAATCTTCGAATTATAAACTCACTCCATTGCTTCTTCAATAGAACACCCAGTATCTTCTATCACATACATGACCAACTCGCTCAATGCATAGTTAGTCAGATATGTCGCTGATACCGATTCTTGCCGATACCGGCAATTTCTGTTTTACTCTAACAAATATTATGTTGCAGATTCCAGCCTGCAGTAACCGATACTCACTGCCGATATACGAGAATGACGGAGGACATTAATCCAACCTTTCGCTCCCCATTCAACATATTACAAAATTTAGCAAGAGCGATTTGAGGATTATAAAGCCTCCTACTCTAACGTTACAGATGGCAAATACACAAAAGCGAGTTCCTGTACCCTTGATTCATAGTTCTTTGCCTCAATAAAACCAACAGACCTATTCCATAAAAGACTTTTTCAGACGTTCACTGATTTTCTCTGCTGTCGGCAACAGATTTTGATAATCTTTTGGCAAATTAGGGGAGATACTGTATGTGGCCACACCTATTGGAGCCGTTGCGTTGCGAAGTGCATACTCTACAATGGTACGGTTCTTCGACTTGCAAATGATTATGCCGATAGCGGGATTCTCATGAGGAACTAACTGTATCGTTGATGACATTGAGATAAAACTCCATCTTGCCCTTATACTCCGGTTCAAATTCACCAATCTTCAACTCTATGGCAATAAAGCACTGTAGCTTGCGGTGATATAGCATTAGGTCGACAAAATACTCTTTCCCATCAACTTCAAGCCTGTATTGGTTGCCGGCAAACATCACGTCGCTACCAAATTCGGCCAAGAAAGGACGGATATTGGCAACAATATCCTGTTCAAGCTCGTACTCCGAATGGTCCTCTCCCAAATCGCCGTAGCCCACAAAATAGTCATCCTTTACGGCAAGTGCTGCTTGATTGCGGATATTCTCAGGCAGTGTGGAGTCGAAGTTGGTTTGTCCAAGCAGATACTTTTCGTATGCTTTACGCTCAATCTGATGTATCAATACGTTCTTTGTCCAACCGAACTTCTTGGTGGCGAGGATGTAAAACTGACGTTCTTGCGAGTCCTTACACTTGGTCATAATAGCAAGATGTTTCGCCCAACTGATTTCTGCAACCAATGGTTGCAGATTTGCATCCACCTGATATTCAGTATAAAACTGAACCATATACCAAATATTCCTACTGCCAAACCCTTTGATTCCTGGAAACTCCACCTGAATATCCTTTGCCAGTTGCTCCACAATAGATTTGCCCCATCCTGCAGCCTGTTTATCTGCGATAGAATGACCTATTTCCCAATAGAGGGAAATGATTTCAGTGTTCACCGCCCTCATCGCCTCATACTGGGCGTGACGGATGCGCTGCTTTATCTCGTCGAGGAAAGGCTTGCATAACCGATAGGAGAGGAAGGAGTGGCAGGCAGGGCTGAGTACCACTTGACGAAGTTCTTCCATGAAATACCATAGTTACCCTCGTAGCCTCTCTTGGCTATTATTCGACCATTTGTGACAAGTCTGTTGATGTACTGGCGACTGAAACCAGAAAGGAGAGCCGCTTCTCCTACAGAAAGCCAATCGTGTGAGATTCTTGCTTTCCATGCTGCGTCCAAACTATCGTATGGATCGTAGTAGTGTTTTTTGAAATTGTATTGCATATTATCCAACCTGCTTTAGTGCAAGGTTATATAATATACTAAAATGTGTGCATTCAGTTTTGTACCTTTTAAAAAGAAAAGCAATTGGAATGACTTACTTCCTTAAAAACTCGCTGGGAGTGAGACCGAAGTGTTTTTTGAATACACGAGTAAAATGTTGCGGATATTCAAAGCCGAGGAGTTCAGAAGTTTCTGAGATGTTTTTTCCGTCGTGAAGGTAGGCGGTGGCTCGTTGCATCACGAAGTTGCGGATGATGGCTGTGGCTGTCTCGCCTGTAGCCTGACGGATAAGGTCGCCGAAGTAGTTAGGCGAAAGGAACAGCTCCTGAGCACAATAGCGGACGGTGGGCAGGCCGAGCTTGCGCTGCCGTCCTTCGCTGTAATAGTGTTTCAGTAAATCATCGAAGCGTTTCAGAAGGTCGTTGTCAGCTGTAATCTCAGTCTTGAATTGACGCTCATAGAATCCTGCGCAATACTCCAGTATCAGTTCGAGGTAGGCGATGATGATGCGGCGCAGATGCTCGTTGTCTGGTTTAGAACGCAGTTCATTGCGAATCATCTTGAAGCAAACTTCTATCGTTCTTTGTTCTTCTGGCGTAGGATGCAACGACTCGCTTTCATAGTAGGAGAAGAAATGATAGTCATCTATGCGTCGTCCGAGGTCTGTGCCGTGAAGCAGTTCAGGCGAGAACAGTAGTACCCATCCTTTAATATGTATAATCTCACCATTGTCGCTCATACCTCCCGTCTGCCCTGGAGCCACGCAGAGCAACGAACCAGAACTGTGGCTATAGTGACCCTGCCCGTATGTAATGGTGTAAGGGCTTTCCTGCAACAAGAACACACCGTACACCTGATAGTTGTTCAGCGAATGGCGACAGTGCTCCAGCTCGTCGTAATGTATAATCGAGACGAGCGGATGCAACTCCTCTGCTCCGACGTAGCGGGCGTAGTCGTTAACTGATTCAACATTCAAACTTTGCTTCATTTCGGGTACAAAGGTACACATTTTTGCGAGACAAAGATGTAAAATTGGTAGAATCCGTAATTTGGGTTGATTTATCAGTAAATCAGTTAGGCAGAAGTTGCAAAAATCCCCGTACCTTTGCACCATCAAATCAAAACAATTAGAAAATTATGGCAAAGATCGCATTAGGAACCTAGGCCTGGGCGCAGGAGCATTTGGAGGAGACGCAGTATTCGGCAGCAAGACCGACGTAGAGAACTTGAAGCCCGTATTCGACGCGGCTATGAAGAACGGACTAAACCTCTGGGACACGGCTACCGTGTATGGCATGGGCGAGTCGGAGAAGATTCTTGGCTCGTTTGTGGCTGGCGAGAAGCGCGAGGATGTGGAGGTTTCAACTAAGTTTACCCCGCAGCTGGCAGAGGTTTATGAAAATAGCGTTGAGAAAATGTCTCTCGCTTCAATTGATCGCATGGGCATCGACTATATCGACATGTATTGGATTCACAACCCGATGGACGTGGAGCGTTGGACACCAGGACTGATTCCCCTGCTGCAGTCAGGCAAGGTGAAGCGCGTAGGCGTGTCGAACCATAACATCGCTGAGATACGTCGTGCCAAAGAGATTCTGGGCGAGGCAGGTTTTAAGGTGAGTGCCGTGCAGAACCACTTCTCACTGCTCTACCGTTCGAGTGAGAAAGGTGGTGTGCTGGACTACTGCAAGGAGAACGGCATTGAGTTCTGGGCCTACATGGTACTGGAACAGGGCGCACTCTCTGGTAAGTATAATAAGGAGAGCCCGTTGCCCGCAGAGAGCGACCGAGGCAAGAAGTATAACCCCGTGCTGGAACAGCTTGAAGCCCTCACTAATGAGATGACCACCATCGGCAAGAAGTACGGTGCATCGTGCTCGCAGATCGGCATCGCCTGGGCTATCGCCAAGGGAACACAGCCCATTATCGGAGCCACCAAAGAGCGTCATGTCATCGAGGCTGCCGAGGCCGCTAAGATTCAGTTGACCTCAGAGGAAGTTGCACGCCTCGAAGCTCTCGCAGATGTTACAGGTATTGATACTCGCGGAGGTTGGGAACACTCAATGGAATAGCCTCCCCCACCCCCTCCAAAGGGAGATGAGAAATAAAAAAGATAGTACTTTTATGAGAATAAGGACAACGATTATAGCAACGCTGTTTGCAACGATGATGCAGGCTCAGGGCGTGATTGATATGCACTCGCATATCATCACACCTGAGTTTATGTCTGCCCTCGACAAGGAGGGAAGGCTGTTGGACGAGGGCTTTCCTCTTCCGAAGTGGGATGCAGAGGCGCAACTAAAGTGGATGGACGAAGCGGGTATTCATACATCAGTCTTGACATTAGCGGCTCCTCAGCCGACATCTGCGAAGGTTGTACGTGCCACCAACGAGGCAGCAGCCAAACTGAAATACGAGCACCCTGACAGATTCCGCTTCTGTGCAGCTCTGCCACTACCCGATGTAGATGCAGCCATCGAGGAAGCCCGCTATGCTCTGGATGTACTGAGTGCCGACGGTATCAAACTGGCCACTAACGTCAATGGTCAGTATTTGGGTGCCCCAGAACTCGACACCCTCTTCTCGTTCCTCAATGAACGTAAGGCAGTCGTCATCCTGCATCCACATCGTCCAGACCCCGTTAACAAACAGGTGATGCAGCAGACACCCCTCGCCATGCAGGAATATCTCTCAGAGACCACCCGTGCCGTGTCGAATATGATCAGTCGTAATGTGCTGGCTCGCTACCCCAACGTCAAGGTGGTAGTGCCGCATTGCGGAGCTTATCTGCCGCTGATGGTGTCGCGCATGCAGTCGCTAACTCCCGTGATGCAAGCGAATAAACTCGTGGGCGATATCGACTGGGATGCCAACCTCGCAGCCCTTTACTACGACCTCGCCGGTGCCCACTCGCCAGAGGTCATCCGCATGTTGCTCACCATCACCACGCCCGACCATCTGCTCTATGGTTCCGACTATCCCTACGTCGCCCCGCAGGTGCTCACCCAGAGCCTCCAGCGCATGCAACAGTACCTGACTACAGAGCCAGACCTTGCAGCGTATCGCGAGATGATTCTCCACAAGAATGCCGAATGGCTGTTGGGACTGTCCTCCGACAAACCGACAGCGAAAAAGCATGAAGATACGATGCTCGTTCGCATTGCCGATATAGAAGTACATCCTGAACACCTCGAAGCCTATCTCACTGCTGCAACAGAAATTCAGCAGAAGAGCCTCGCCGAAGAGCCCGGTGTGCTCTGTCTCTTTCCAAATCAGATGAAGGAGGACAGCACTCAGATTCGCATCCTCGAAATCTACGCTTCACAGCAGGCTTATCAGCTCCACATCCAGACCGCCCACTTCCAGAAATACAAGCAGGGCACACTCCACATGGTGAAGTCGCTGAAACTGCAAGACCTCACACCGCTTGCCACTGAGACGATGAGCAAAATTTTCAAGAGACTTAAATAATACGTAATATATGAGACATTTTTTACTATTTATGACAGCTATGCTGCTAACCTGCTGTTCGTCGGACTGCGAGGTGAAGGCAGAGACAAATCAGTATCAGGCCTACATAGCCAAGACGCTAATTGTGTATTACAGCTACACGGGCAACTGCAAGGCGATAGTGAACAGCCTGGCCAGTCAGATTACGGCTGACCAATTGGAGATCCTGCCCGCAGAGAAAGGACTTAGGTATGAGGCGAACAACTATGCCTTGGGTACGCAACTGCTGAACGCCATTAAGGCGAATCCAAACGATGCAAGCAGTTATCCTGCCATCGACCCAGTGACTGTCAGTATCGATGATTACCAAAATATCATCATCGTGACTCCGCTCTGGTGGAGCCAGATGGCGGCTATTATGCAAACTTTCCTCTTCCAGAACAGATCAAAATTGGCTGGCAAGACGGTGGCGATGATTGTGTCGAGTCATTCGAGTGGTATCAGCGGCGTAGTGGCAGATGCCCAGCGATTGCTCCCCAACGTCACTTGGGCTGGTGATGCCTTATGGATTAATGCCAGCAACCATTCCAACCGCAATTCGCTGATTGAGAACTGGCTGCCGACACAGAACTTTCATTCATCAACGACAGGAATCAGCCATGTTAAGTCTGACGTAAAAAAGTCAAAGGTCTATACGCTGCAGGGCACTCTCGCTCTGGTAGGACAAAAGGGTATTGTGATTAAAGACGGGAAAAAGTTGCGATTAAGTGAGAGAAATGAAAATTCATTTTTTATTTCTGAACGTGAGCAAGTTCAACAAAGTTAAAATTATCAGATGAAAAAAATAGTAACATTTATAATAGCAGTAATGACTATGGCGACAATACAAGGTCAGACGATGACCGAAAGACAAAAGGGATTGGCAGCATGTGCCTGCCTGATGGCACAGGGTGATTTGGAACGGTTGGAGCCTGCCGTGAAGATGGCACTCGACAACGGCGTGACTATAAATGAGCTGAAGGAGGCTTTTTCACAGCTCTATGCCTACACGGGCTTTCCACGCTCGCTGAATGCATTGGGCGTTCTGAATAAGGTATTGGAAAACAAGCAGGAGAATTGGCAGGAAGGCAAGCAGTGGACACGTCCTGAAATATGGGGTGACGCAGCAAAGGCTTTGAAGCAGGGTACAGAGGTGCAGACGCAGCTCTCTGGCCGTTCTTTCGATTACAACTTCTGTCCGCAGGATGACTACTATCTGAAATCGCACCTCTTCGGTGACATCTTCGCCAGCGACCAACTCTCTGCTGCCGACCGCGAGATAGTGACCGTTGCTGCCCTGAGTGGTCTCGAAGGTGTTGTTCCACAGTTGGCTGCCCACAAGCAGGGAGCCGTGAACATGGGCAATAGTCAGGAACTGGTTGATGAACTCTGTGCCTGGCTCGACAGCGAGGGGTATACCTTGCGCAGCAAATGGCCGAAAGGCGAACCGAACCCTTACGGCAAGTATTTCATCGGTCAGAGTTATCTGGCTGACGTTGGCGGTGGTGTTATAAACGTTACCTTCGAGCCTCGCTGCCGTAACAACTGGCATATCCACCACAAAGCAGTACAAGTACTCATCTGTGTCAGTGGTCGTGGCTGGTATCAGGAATGGGTACTCATCTGTGTCAGTGGTCGTGGCTGGTATCAGGAATGGGGCAAGGATGCCGTCGAGATGACTCCTGGCACAGTCATCGCCATTCCTGCAGAGGTAAAACACTGGCACGGAGCCGCCAAAGATTCATGGTTCCAACACCTTACTTATCACCGTGATGCTCAGGAAGGAGCCTCGAATGAGTGGATTGAGCCTGTGACTGACGAAGTGTATAACAAACTGAAATAAAGGAATAATATGAAACAGAACATCGGACAGAAACTGGCTCTCTATCCCACACCAGCCACGGTTGTAGGAACCATAGGAGAAGGAGGGAAAGTAAACTGGCTGTTGGTGGCTCACATCGGTATCGTCAGCCACTCGAAAATGCTGCTGAGCATCCATTCTTCACACCATAGCATCAAGGCCATCAACGAGACCAAACGCCTGTCGGTGAACATAATCGACGAGCAGTTTGTGGCTGCTGCAGACTATACGGGAACAGTAAGCGGGGCAAAAACGGACAAGTCGGGCGTGCTGCCTTATCATCTGGGCGAGGCTGGTATGCCCGTCATCGAACAATCGCCACTGGTAATGGAGTGCGAGGTCATTGATACATACGAGATTGACGGCTTTAAGAACTACATCTGCACTATTCTCAATACCTACGTCGAAGAAACAATGCTCGACGAGAAGGGAAAGCCTGACTACACAAAATTGAAACCCGTGCTTTTCGAGATGCCCACCTATAAATACCTGCGTACAGGCGACATTATTGGTGACTGCGTGAAGATGGGTAAGGCCTATGGTGAAACTTTGAAATAACTTAAGCAACAATATGGAATACGTAAAACTTGGAAACTCAGACCTCAACGTGTCGCGCATTTGCCTCGGCTGCATGGGCTTTGGAGATGCCAGTATCGGACAGCACTCGTGGACGATTAACGAAGAGCCGACACGGGAAATCATTCGTCGGTCACTCGACCTCGGCGTGAACTTCTTCGACACGGCGATAGCCTATCAGCTGGGCACTTCGGAGCAGTTCGTGGGCAGGGCGCTGAAGGATATGGCACGCCGCGAAGACGTGGTGGTGTCCACGAAGTTCCTGCCTCGCACAGAGGAGGAAATCACGAATGGCATCGATGGTCGGCAGCATGTACTGAGCAACATCGACAGCAGCCTGCAGCACCTCGGCATGGACTATGTGGACTTGTACATCTACCACATCTGGGACTACAAGACACCGGCAGAGGAAATTCTGGAGGGCATGAACGAGGCCGTGCGTGCAGGCAAGGCACGGTATATCGGCATCGCCAATGCCTACGCCTATCAGGTGGCGAAGATGAACGCGATGGCCGAGAAAAACGGCTGGGCGAAATTCATCAGTGTGCAGAACCACTACAACCTGATTATGCGTGAGGAAGAGCGCGAGATGTTCCCGTTCTGCCGCGAGGAGCGCATTGCCATGACCCCATACAGCGCACTGGCTTCCGGCAAGTTGGCCAAGCGTCCGGGCGAGACTTCGAAGCGACAGGCCGAAGACTCGTTCATGCACTTCAAGTATGATGCCACCGCTGAGCAGGACAACCGCATCGTGAATCGCGTAGTGGAACTGGCCAATCGCTATGATGTGGAGATGACTCAGATTTCCCTTGCCTGGTTGCTGACCAAGGTGGATTCACCCATTGTGGGAGCCACCAAGCTGCACCATATCGAAGGTGCCGTAAAGTCGCTTGATGTCCATCTGACCGCCGATGACATCCGCTATCTAGAAGAGCCATACGTGCCCCACAACCTCTCAGGTGTGATGGCAGTCAACAAGCCAGCCATGAGTGAAGAGCCTGTATGGGTAAAGGCAGCAAAGAACAAGTAAATAGAAGACAATATGAAACTGATTACAGTTATTTGCACGGCATTAATGGCATTCAGCCTCACGGCCTGTGCGCAGAAACAAGAAAAGAAAGAGATTAAGAAGGTATTAGTAGCTTATTTCTCAGCATCTGGTGTGACCAAGGGAGTAGCTGAGCAACTGGCAGCAGTGGCAGGTGCTGACTTGCATAAGATCAAGCCTGAATATCCATACACAGATGCAGACCTCGATTTGCGTGACAAACAAAGCCGTTCTTCAGTAGAAATGAAGGACAAGAATTCTCGTCCTGCCATCACCGATAAGTTGAAGAATATGCAAGACTATGATGTGGTCTATGTTGGTTTCCCCATTTGGTGGTATACCGCTCCGACCATCATCAACACCTTTATGGAGTCTTACGACTTCAAGGGCAAGACCGTTATTCCTTTCGCCACCTCTGGCGGCAGCAGTATTAAGAAGGCTTGCGAGGATTTGAAGGCAGCCTATCCTGATATAACATGGAAGGAGGGTAAACTCCTGAACAGGACAAGCAAGAAGGAATTAGAAACTTGGGTGAAAGGATTGTAAGATTGGTAACGTCCGTGTCACGAAAAAAAAATGGCACAGACGTACTATTTTGTTAAATTGTTTAACAAATATCGCTAAGAGCATTCTATGAATTGATGCGATTTTAGAATCTGCAAACATCTGCAAATATGGGGTGTAAACAACCCTGAAAATGAGTCTCAGATATTTGCAGATTTTTGAATGTTTTTTCCATCACTTCTGACGAAATCTTATGCAGAATGTAATAATAAAACCCGATTAGCAAATGTGTTAATCTACTGACCTATAGGTAATTACATTTAATCTTGATTAATTCTTACTTACCTGTTAAAATACTCTAACAAAACGATGCAATAGCCTGCGTATCAATTAGTTATAATCCACTTTCCCACGCAAAATCTACTTTCCGACGCAGAATGTAAAACCTGTAAATATAAGTGACTAATAATCAGCGCTTATACATCCAATTAAGAGGGACAGATACTATGCCGAGGGACGGAGGAGGGACGTAAAATATACAAACATCTGCAAATGAAGCTGCCGTCAAAAATAAAATATACAAATATCTGCAAAGACGTTTTTCCAGTTCTTTGTATATTCACATTCGTTAACACGGATTCTTGCACATTTTTGTATTCGCTGAGAAGCGAGTGAAGTGCGACTTCCAATTTCTGTCCCTTTAGGTACATTTATCTTTGCAGTTCTTTGTATATCTTTGTAATCTGACGAAAAATTGGCGCATTTTATAATTCAAAATTGGCTTGTTAAAAAGTGTTGACACTGTTTTTTGTTCCTTTGTGGCATTTTTCGAAATCTGTCCCTCGGGGGACACTTTTGTCCCTCCGTGTCCCTCCAGGCTCTTATTCTGTCCCTTCTGCGCAACAAATATATATTATAGCCGGAAGATAAAAGGTTTAGTTTAGGTTATGGATATTTATAATGGGAATAAACTAAACCGTACCTTATCCAATTAAACCGAGCTATCCATCTCTCTTTTTTGGACGGCAAATATAATTATATCCTCAGAATCTTTCGTGCGCGTGTGCGTATGTATAATAAGGTCTGCCGTATCTGCTTTCGTGAGTCGATGAAATTAGGTTGCAAAGGTAACTGTTGTTCCTTCATCTACCCAAGGTGATCCATTGGTATGCCTCAAAATCTCCACACCATACGGGTTGTATTTGGAGCCATAACCTTGTGCTGATGGTCACAACACCTTGTGAAGCAACATAATTTCTAATCACTCCCGA
>ONLQ01000055.1 GCA_900318665.1 uncultured Bacteroidales bacterium
CTGCCGCATTATCAGCACGGCGGTCTTGCCGCTGATGGTGAGTTCGGCAACAACGTTTTTCTGCACGAAGCCGCCAAGCGACATGGTGCCGATATAGGTCTGCGATTGGGCAGCGAAAGCGGCCAGCAGAAAGACTAATACAAGAAATAGTTTTTTCACGGACTGTCGAGTTATAAAAAACAGGGTAGGCACGAGATTTTGTAATCCGCCATACCCTGTTTTGTTTCAGTATTATGATTGTAATCAGCCTACGGAGCAGCCAGGCGTCACGAGGTCGGAGGGCGAGAGCAGCACGAGGCGTCCGTCGCGGTCTTCGGCGCTGAGTATCATGCCTTGGCTTTCGACGCCTTTCAGTTTGCGAGGCGCAAAGTTGGCAATGAAACACACCTGGCGGCCTACGAGAGCCTGCGGGTCGGGGTAGAACTTGGCAATGCCGCTCACTATGGTGCGTGTGCCCATGCCGTCTTCTATCTTGAATTGCAGCAGTTTGTCGGCCTTGGGGACCTTGCTGCACTCCAGCACGGTGCCCACGCGGATGTCCACCTTGCCGAAGTCGTCGAATGCCACTTCGGGTTTGACGCTGGCAGGCTGCCACGAGTTGAGTTCATTTTGGCGTTTGGTCTCCAGCAGTCGGTTGACCTGTGCCTCGATGGCGGCATCGTCAATCTGCTCGAACAGCAGTTCGGGATTGTCGATGGTGTGACCTTCCATAAGTATGGAGGCGCTTCCGGCATCTTTCCAGCCCATGGCGGGAAGGTTCATGATGCGGTGCATCTTGTCGGCGGTGAAGGGCAGGAACGGTGCGCAGAGCACGGCCAGGTTGGCGCAAATCTGCAGCGAGAGGTTCATCACCGTGGCGGTGCGCTCGGTGTCGGTCTTGATGAGTTTCCAAGGCTCGGTGTCGGTCAGATACTTGTTGCCGAGGCGAGCAAGGTTCATCATCTCGCCGAGGGCTTCGCGGAAACGGTACAGTTCGATGCTGCGGCCTATGCGCTCGGGGAATGTGGAGAGTTCGCGAACAATCTCTTTGTCCATATCCGAGAGACTGCCCTGTGCTGGCACCTTGCCTCCGAAGAATTTGTGCGTAAGCACCAGCGTGCGGTTGACAAAGTTGCCAAGTATGGCGACGAGTTCCGAGTTGTTTTTCAGTTGGAAGTCTTTCCAAGTGAAGTCGTTATCCTTGGTCTCGGGGGCGTTGCTGCAGAGGGTGTAGCGCAGCACGTCCTGCTTGCCGGGGAAGTCGCGCAGATATTCGTGCAGCCATACGGCCCAGTTGCGCGAGGTGCTGATTTTGTCGCCCTCGAGGTTCAGAAACTCGTTGGCAGGCACGTTCTTGGGCAGGATATAACTGCCTTCGGCCTTGAGCATCGAGGGGAAGATGATGCAGTGGAAGACGATATTGTCCTTGCCAATGAAATGCACCAGTTTGGTGTCGTCGTCTTTCCACCATTTCTCCCAGTCGTCGCCGCAGGCCTGCTTGGTGAAACTGATATAGCCAATGGGGGCGTCGAACCAGACGTAGAGCACTTTGCCGTCGGCGCCTTCGATGGGCACTTTCACGCCCCAGTCGAGGTCGCGTGTGACGGCGCGGGGCTGCAGTCCGGCGTCAATCCACGATTTGCATTGACCATAGACGTTGCTCTTCCAGTCGTCGTGGTGGCTTTCAAGAATCCATTGGCGTAGCCAGGGCTCGTCCTGGTCGAGGGGCAGAAACCAGTGCTTTGTCTCTTTCAGTACGGGCTTGGCGCCACTGAGCATCGACTTGGGGTTGATGAGGTCGGTGGCGTTGAGCGATGTGCCGCAGGCCTCGCACTGGTCGCCATAGGCATGTTCGTTGCCGCAGTGGGGGCAGGTGCCGGTGATGTAGCGGTCGGCAAGGAACTGATGTGCTTCCTCGTCGTAGTACTGATGCGACACTTTCTCCACGAATTTGCCTTCGTCGTAGAGTTTCTTGAAGAATGCCGAGGCCGTTGCGTGGTGCTCTTTCGAGGAGGTGCGGCTGTAGATGTCGAACGAGATGCCGAACTCGGCGAAAGACTCTTTGATAATCTTGTGGTAACGGTCCACAATGTCCTGTGGCGTTACGCCCTCTTTGCGAGCCTTGATGGTGATAGGCACGCCGTGTTCGTCGCTGCCGCCAATGAACAGCACCTTCTCGCCCTGTGCGCGCAGATAGCGAGCATAGATGTCGGCAGGCACATAGACACCCGCCAGATGGCCGATGTGCACGGGACCGTTGGCGTAGGGCAGGGCAGAGGTTACGGTGTAACGCTTGGTTGTATTGTCGGTATAGGTCATGGTTTATTATCTGATAGGTCCTATGGTTCCTATAGGTTTTTATTTGCTTTCGGTGGTCGTTTCTTCGGCGGGTTCGTCTTCCAGTTTGCCAGCGGCCAGCAGGATGTTGTACCAGTGGAGCACCTTTTTCACGTCGGAGGCGTGCACTCTTTCGGTGTCGTAGTCGGGCAGTATCTGTCCGAAATAGTCAAACAGCATTTTGCCGTCGGCTTTCTTGGGGTCGAAATCAATGGGCTTGGAGTCCTGCTTTGCCTTGATATTCTTAAAGACATCTTCCAGCGGGGTCTCGCCACTGTTGGTATAGATGCGTATTTCGGCCAGGGCGCTGATACGGTCGTTTTGGAACACGGGCATTCTCTGGCCTGTAACAATGTTTTCCACAATGGCTCCACCGCGGTTACGCGATACGAGTTCGTTCAAATCCGGTTTGCCGGAAATAACAAGAATGTTTTGTAACTGCATAGTGATGTATGTATTTAGTTTTTTTGTATATGGTATTTTGATAGTGTGTCAATGGGGTCTTTCACTATTTGCGCAATGGCATAGCCTTCCATGCTGGCCGCCTTGCGCAGCGTTGGTTCGAACACGGCTGCCGCTCCGCCCACCAGGTGGAGTTCGCGATGAGCAAGGCCCGAATGGTCGAAGGTCTCGGCCACCTGTGTCTGCAGAAATTGGCGAAAGGCCGACAGCAAAAGGTCCTCCACATAGGGAGAGTCTTGCTTGTCGATGGCAAACGACGCAAACGACGCAATAAAGCGGTTGCCGTTGGGCTGCTGGTAAATCTTTTCGCGGTATTGCTCGTCGATGCCTGGGAAGGCGTTGGAGAACTGTGCCGCAATGTCTTGCGGCATACGGTGGCGCAGATAGTCGCGCAGCAGTCGCTTGCCTATCAGTGTTCCAGAACCTTCGTCGTCGAGCATGTAGCCAAGCGATGGCGGGCAATAGGCTATTGCGCCGTCGCGGTAGTGGCACACGTTGCTGCCGGTGCCAAGAATGCCCACGATGCCTTCGCGTTCGCCCAGGACTGCACGGCAGGCTCCGAGCATATCGGTCTCTACGGCAATGTGCTGCGTGTCAATGCAGTGGCGGAGTATGTCGCGCACACGGCTTTGTGCCGCTTTCTGTCCGCATCCCGCGCCATAGAAAAACACGGAGTCGATGCTTCCTTTTGTCGGCAGCATTTCTCGTGCCATTGCCGACACCACGGAGGTCATCTGCTCCTGCCCAACGCTGTTTGGGTTGAGCCCGATGGTTTTGGCCGACCGCACCACGCCGTGCTCGTTGCATAGATGCCACGAGGTTTTGGTGCTTCCGCTGTCAGCCAAGAGGAACATATCCTAAATTATACCTATTATCTCGTTTATATCTTTGATTCCATGACGGTTGCAGTAGCCTGTCAATCCGTCGATGATTTTCACCGTTATGGCAGGGTCGATGAAGTTGGCGGTGCCAACCTGCACGGCTTTGGCACCCACCATCAGAAATTCCAATGCGTCGGCTGCCGAGGCTATGCCGCCAAGGCCGATGACGGGAATCTGCACCGCGTGAGCCACCTGCCACACCATGCGCACCGCCACGGGTTTCACGCAGGGGCCGCTCAAGCCGCCGGTGATAGTGCTGAGATAGGGGCGCTGGCGCTCCACATCTACCGCCATGCCCAGCAGGGTGTTGATGAGCGACACGCTGTCGGCTCCCGCGCCTTCCACGGCTTTGGCTATCTCCACCACGCTCGTCACATTGGGTGTCAGTTTCACGATAAGGGTCTTGTGATACACCTTGCGCACAGCGCTAACCACCTGCGCCGCCATGTCGGGATTGGTGCCGAAGCCCATGCCGCCCTTCTTGACGTTGGGGCAACTGATGTTCAACTCGATGGCGGGAATATTGTCGAGGGCGTCAACCTGTTCGGCGGTGGCGCAGTATTCCTCTATCGAACTGCCGCTGACGTTCACTATTACGTTGGTGTCCAAGTCTTTGATGCGGGGATAGACCTCTCGGCAGAAATTGCCGACGCCCACATTCTGCAGACCTACGGCGTTGAGCATGCCCGACGGTGTTTCGGCCATTCGGGGATAGGGGTTGCCTTGGCGTCGCTCGCCGGTGGTGCCTTTCACAATGATGCCGCCTAGACGGCTGAGGTCTATAAAGTCGGCAAATTCCTCACCATAGCCAAAGGTGCCCGATGCGGTCATCACGGGGTTCTTCAGCGTGAGGTTGTGTATCTTGGTTTCTAACATGGTAGATTATTCGGATTACTCGTATTGTTCACTATTTGCTAATTGCCCAGCCATTTGGTGAGGTTGCGGATGTCGAACACCGGGCCCTCTTTGCACACGCATTTGTGCCCCTCGTCGGTGTCGCACACGCAGCACAGGCAGGCGCCAATGCCGCAGGCCATCATGTTTTCGAGCGACACCTCGCACTCTATGCCTTTCTGCTGCGCGTGGCGTGCCACGGCTTTCATCATCGGAGTGGGGCCGCAGGTGCAGATGTGGTCGTAGTCGGCAGCGAAGCGCGAATGTTGTGTCACCATGCCGTGCTCGCCCAGCGTGCCGTCGTCGGTGCAGAGCAGCAACTCGCCGTAGGGCTTGAAGGCGTCGCGGGCAGGTATCAGGTCGGCGGTGCGGCCGCCAAGCAGAATGGTTGGGCGCACGCCTTTGGCGTTGTAGGCTTTGGCGAGGTGGAGCAGCGGTGCTATGCCGGCGCCGCCACCCACCAGTAGCGGGTGCTCGCCAGCCACCGCAAAGCCGTGGCCGAGGGGATAAATGAGATTGAGACTGTCGCCCACCTTCAGTTCCGACAGGCGGCGGGTGCCGTTGCCAACTATCTGTATGAGCAGGGTCATTGTGCCGTTGTCCTCGTCAACATCGTGTATCGAGATGGGGCGTCGCAGCATGACCTCGCGGCAGCCGCGTACCTCCACTTCGACAAACTGACCAGGGCATATCTGCTGCATCTTTCCAGGATGCTGGAGCGTTAGCGTATAATAGTGCTCGCCATATTGCTGGCGCCCGACAATGCTGAATTCTGTTATCTCTTTCATTCTGCAAGCGATAGCGTTAGAAAATAAATATGCAAATATACCATTAATTTTTCATTGTAAAGACTTTGCGCCTCATTTTTATTTGCAGTGTTGCTCTTTTTCGTGTATTTTTGCGTTTTATTCACACGTTGTTTAGTCCGATGGAAGAACTTAAATATCACTACAAATACCCTCATCCGAGTGTTACGACCGATTGTGTGATTTTTGGGTTCGATGGCTGCTCGCTAAAAGTGCTTCTCATAGAGCGCGGTGGCGAGCCTTACAAGGGGTCGTGGGCCTTTCCGGGCGGCTTTCTCAACATGGACGAGTCGGCCGAGGAAGGCGCCCTGCGCGAACTGCGCGAGGAGACAGGCCTCGCCGATGCCTATATCCGTCAGTTTCACGCCTTCAGCGCACCCGACCGCGACCCGCGCGAGCGTGTCATAACCATTGCCTACTATGCCCTCGTCAAGCAGCAGCAGGTGCAGGGTGGCGACGATGCCGCGCAGGCGGCATGGTTCGCGCTCGACGCTATCCCGCCGCTGGCTTTCGACCATGCCGATTTGCTGCGGCTGGCCTATCAGTCGCTGCAGCGTCAGATTCATTTCGAGCCTATAGGGTTCGAACTCCTGCCAGAGATTTTCACCATACGCCAACTGCAGAATCTCTATGAGGCTATTCTCGGCATCAAGTTCGACCGCCGCAATTTCTACAACAAGATGTGCCGCCTGGGCATTCTCTCGCAAGTGCAAGAGTCCGAGGTGCCGCACTCCGTGGCAGGGCGCACGCCATTCTATTTCCGCTTCAATGCCGACAACTATGAGCGGCTGAAACAAAAAGGCTTCCGTCTTGAATTTTAGCATCTAACACAATGGACCTACCCTCTATAGCCTTGCAGCGTGCCGTCGAGCAACTTTCGCGCCTTCCGGGCGTGGGCAAACGGTCGGCTTTGCGCTATGCCATGCACCTTTTGAAAATGAATGGCCCCGAGGTGCAGGACTTTGCCGACGCAATTGTGCGCCTCAAGACCGATGTCCACCATTGCCACCTCTGCCACAACCTCAGCGACAGCGAAACCTGCCCTATATGTTCCAGCCCCAAACGGCAACGTTCCATTGTCTGCGTGGTGGAAAACGTGCAGGAAGTCATGGCAATAGAGAACACCCAGCAGTATCGTGGGCTTTATCATGTGCTTGGCGGCGTCATCTCGCCCATTGACGGCGTGGGAATACACGACCTCACCATCGACGCGCTTTTCGAACGTGTGCGTACAGGCCAGCCCGACCCCATAGAGGAGGTCATTCTCGCGCTGCCCACCACCATGGAAGGCGACACAACCAATTTCTACATCAACAAGCAGTTGGCACCGCTGGGAGTAAAGGTCTCGGTCTTAGCGCGCGGCATAGCAGTGGGCGACAACCTTGAATACACCGACGAAATAACCCTCGGCCGTTCAATAGTCAATAGGGTCCCCTTCGCACAGTAAAGCCAGCAATTGGCAAAATTGCACGAAAAAATGCAATTTATTGCGAAAAACGCACTAAAAAAGTGCAATTCTTTAATAAAATTGCACAAAAATAATGCAAAAATGGCGTTTTGAAATTGGCGATAAAAGGTATTGCTACCTTATGCTTTAAGGCTTGTTTCGAGGTATTTTTTCGACTCTGGTCCAAGATTGAACAGCAAGTCTATGGCCGACATATTGGCGTAGAACGGCATTTTGTGCTGAAACACCTGCGGATAGATTTTGAACGCCATGCCTTGTGGTGGTTGTTTGGGGCTGAATGCCTGTCGGTAGTCGCCCGCCAGTCCTGTGAGCGGCTCAAAGTCTGTGGTCAGTTCGGTAAGTGTGGCTATCTTCATCTTTTTCAGCAGATAGGCCAGCAGTGCCTGGTTCAGGTCTATCAGCCGTTCGTGGCGCGTCAGCAGTATCTTTTCCAATCCGTCGCGGTAGTAGAGAAAATATGGCGATGCGCCGTAGGCAGACTCAATGGCTCGCCAGTGGCGAACATTCCACGGCTCGGCATACGAGATGCCTGCCTCGCCGGTGGCGGTGTGGTTGCCGTGGGGGCGCACGATGGGGATTGTCAAATCCAGCGGCCCGTTGGCGGTCAGTATGGTGCAACGATTACGGTAGGTCTGCTTGGCGTAGGTCTCGCAGACCTCTATATCCACCACGTCGTTCGCCGCCATTGCAGCCATATATGCCACGGGTGGCAGATAGGCCGTAGAAAAAAGTGCTCTCCCCTCCATCGCTCTGCCGACAAGTGGTTTAACGTCCGATGATTACCGACATCAGTTCGTCATCTTCGAGGAAGAAGTCGATGTTGCCTTCGGGGAAGCCTATGCGACGCTCGCCCCAGTCTTCGTTGTCGGCGTCCTGCTCGTAGTAGTTGTTGTCCACCATCAGGCGTACAATCTCTTTCTCGTTCATCTCGAACACCTTTTTGCCGAAGAGGGTGCACTCCTCGTTGGTGATGTCGATGCAGGTAAGCGTGGGACTTTCGCCCTCGCAGAAGATGGTCAGCCCCTTGTCGTAGTGGAGCACCGTGGTAGGTTCATCGGCAGCATTTTCAATGCTTTCCACCTCGTCGGCATTGCCTATCAGCCGCACTATCTCCTCCACCGGCATTCCGAACGATAAATCGCCTAATCCCTTCTTTGGAACAATATCGTATTTCATAATTTATGGTATATTGGTTTATGGTTTCGCGTTGCCATGTTCTCGTCGCCTCTACTCCTCTCAACACAAAAGCAAATATACAATAATTCCTAAAAAAAACATAACTTTGAAATCAAAATAAAATAGCGATTGCTGTATAATTAACTGATAACTAATAAAATAATTTTGTAGAAGATGAAAAAAATAATTGCTCTTCTGTTAGTTTTTTTTGCCGTTTCGTCTATTATGGCACAGCCTGGACATAAGAGTTCGAAGTCTCCGGCACATCGTTCGCACCAGCATGAACAACGTTGCTCGATGCAGTTCTCGGCTGTTCATAATGAGGACTTTGCGGTCTATGTTGATGGCGACCGTGTTGTGGAGCGTGCCGTCAGAGGCGTGCTCAGATTCGACATCGTGCGCGGCCAGCACGAGATAGTGGTCCACACGACCCGTCCCGCCGACAAGGTTGCTGCCTTTGTGTTCGAGGCGCAGGAGCCCAACACCGCTTTCGAGGTTTCCTACAACGGCCGTAATCAGCGTCTTGAGGTCTCGTTGCGCACTCCGCGCGGCACCGAGATTGTCAACGGCCTGGCCGTGGTTCCGCAGGCTCGTCCCGCAACTCCCGGTGTGGCTCTTCCCGATGTCCCCTCCTCGGGCGAGATGCACGCCATAACCGAGCGCATACGCAAAGAGTCGTTTGAGGACGACCGTGTGCAGATGGCAAAAGACCAGGTGGCAATGCGCTGGTTCACAGCCGCACAAATCATACAACTTGCCAACACTCTGACGTTCGAGAACAACCGACTTGAATTTCTGATGTTCGCCTACGATTTCTGTGTTGACCCTGAGCACTACAACGCTGCAGAGGACGTGCTGAAATTCCAAAGCAACCGCAATTCTCTGCGCGAGTTCCTGCGTAGCAAATACTAATACTAAATCTTTACAAACCAAAATAAAACTCTAAAAAATGAAGAAATTAATGACTTCCGCATTGATTTTGTCGCTGATGGCCATGGTAGGCTGCAAAGGCAAGAAAGCCGAAGAGCCCAAAAGCGACCTGCAACAGAAGGTTGACGAGTATGCCGAATACACGCTCTCTTCCACGTTGGTCGATGGTCTTTCCGAC
>ONLQ01000002.1 GCA_900318665.1 uncultured Bacteroidales bacterium
GCGACAAGGCTCTTTTCTCGCTGACGTGGCGTCAGATGCTGGAGCGTGTTCCAAATCTTGCTATCTGGCAGGACGAGGTTGTAGGGTTGCAGCAGAGTGGGGGAGAGGTGTGTGGTGTGATTACGCGTATGGGGATAGAGATAGCCGCCAAGGCGGTGGTGCTGACAAATGGTACTTTTCTGAATGGGAAGATTTTTGTTGGAGAGACCACATGGACCGGTGGGCGCATAGGTGAGTTCCCTGCTGTGGGGCTGTCGGACCAACTGCGTGAAATGGGATTCGAGGTGGAACGACTAAAGACGGGTACACCAGTCCGCATAGATGGTAGCACGATAGATTTCTCAAAACTGACGATACAGCCTGGCGACGAAAAGCCGTCTAAATTTTCTTTCTCTAATACTGTTCCGTTGTCGGGGCAGGTGTCATGCTACCTTGCATATACTAACCTTCGGACTCATGAGATTTTGAAAACTGGTTTTGACCGCTCGCCACTTTACACTGGACGTATACAGGGACACGGCCCTCGCTATTGTCCGTCGATAGAGGACAAGATTGTTCGTTTTGCCGACAAGGAACGCCACCAGTTGTTTGTGGAGCCCGAAGGGCGTAATACCAATTCGTATTACCTTAATGGTTTCTCTTCTTCGTTGCCTTTGGAGGTCCAGTTGGACGCACTGCATAGTATTGAGGGGTTTGAGAAGGCGAGAATCTATAAGCCGGGTTATGCTATAGAATATGACTATTTTCCACCTACGCAACTCAACTATACCCTTGAAACCAAGAATGTAAGCGGGCTGTACTTTGCTGGGCAGATAAATGGTACTACGGGATATGAAGAGGCTGCTTGTCAAGGTTTGATGGCAGGAATAAACGCCGCATTGAGGGTGAAAGGTCGTGCGCCGTTTGTGCTCAATCGTACACAGGCTTATATCGGTGTGCTGATAGATGACCTTGTTTCTAAAGGAGTTGACGAGCCGTATCGTATGTTTACTTCGCGTGCAGAGTATCGTATTTTGCTGCGTCAGGACAATGCCGATGAGCGACTGACGCCGTTGTCGTATGAGTTAGGTCTGGCCGATGAGTCGCGTATGCGTGCTGTGGAATATAAGATTTCGCAGCAAAACATTGTTTCCAAGATAGTTGAGGAAACTAATGTCCTTCCATCGGAGGCCAATGCGCTTCTTGAGAAGAAAGGTACTCCAGCATTGCAGCAGAAGGTTAAATTGGTGAATATTCTGTTGCGTCCAGAAATCTGTATTGCTGATTTGATTGCTTTGTCGCCAGACCTGCGTAGTGCTGTTGATGGAGTTGATGAGAAGTATCGCGACGATGTGGCGCAAGCGGTGGAGATAAGGTTGAAATATCAGCGTTATATAGAGAAAGAGCAGGAGGTTGCCGCTCGCATATTGAAATTTGAGGATATTGCGCTGCCAGCGGATTTGGACTATTTTGCGATAACAGCGTTGTCGTATGAGAGTAGGGAAAAACTTACGAAAATGCGTCCTGCCACTATCGGACAGGCCTCGCGTATTAGCGGTGTTTCGCCGGCTGATGTTTCGGTGTTGGTGATTTATATGTCGCATAGATAGGGTGTTGTTGATAATGTATAAATAATGTTGATTGTGGCATGGTTTCACGGGAAACAACGCACTTTTAATGTTGAAAACAAATATTTTAGCACTTGTTGAAATTGGGAATTGAAACAGGAGAGCAGAGAAAAAACAATTATATTTTATATGAGAAAATGGAAGTAAGAGCAAAAAAACAGTTGGGACAGCATTTTTTGAAGGACGAGAGTATTGCGCATCGTATTGCTGACAGTCTTGGCGGGTTGTCGCCCTATTTGTTGGAGATAGGGCCTGGAATGGGTGTTTTGACCAAGTATCTGGTTGATGACGGACGATATTCTTTCTCGGCTGTGGAACTTGACACGGAGTCGGTAGAGTATCTGCACCAGCATTATCCTTCGCTGAATGTGATTGAGGGGGATTTTCTTCGTATGGACCTTGCGAAGTTGTATGGTCAGAATGTTTCGATAATAGGGAATTTTCCATACAATATCTCGTCGCAGATTCTTTTCAAAGTCTATGACTTTCGCAATCTTGTCCCAGAGGTGGTGGGAATGTTCCAAAAGGAGGTGGCAGAGCGTGTGGCTGCTAAACCGGGAAGCAAGATATACGGCATATTGAGTGTTCTGCTTTCGGCATTTTATGATATCGAATACCTGTTCACCGTCGATGAGCATGTTTTCAATCCGCCGCCAAAAGTGAAATCGGCTGTCATCCGTTTGCGTCGCAATGGGGTGGATCGTTTAGATTGCGATGAGGCTCTTTTCTTCAAAACAGTGAAGACGGGATTCAACCAGCGCCGCAAGACTTTGCGCAATGCGCTTAAGCCTCTTGGAATGAGCCTCGAAGGTGTGCCGTCGGTGTTGCTCGAGAAGCGTGCAGAGCAACTGTCGGTGGATGATTTTATAGTGATAACCAATAATCTTCGTCAGTTATGACAATATTTGAATATATTTTGATTGCTCTTGCCTTTGGTACTGAGACTATGCTATTTATGCGCCGCCATACGGAAAAAGTGCCTGTACGTTTGACGCAGGGAGCGGCTCTTGCATCTATAGTGGCATTGGTCTATGCGGTAATGTTTTTGCTGGGCATACGCATTGGCAATATTTTGCGGTTTGCTGACCCTGATATGGGTGCATCGTTTGACACCGCCAACAGCCTTGTTTTTGTTGGACTTGCCGTTGTGGTGGTGTTGAAAATGCTCATCTCTCTGCGTCGTTGCAAAAACCGAGAGGCGGTGATATATAATATAGAACGATACACGACAATGGTTGCTTTGGCCTTTGCTATGGGAATCAATGTCTTGATATTTGGTTTGGGTGTTGGTTTTCTTCCTGCTACGGATGGTGATTTATGGCGTGTGGCAATACCGATGTTTGTGGCAGTGCTGTTGCTGGCTTACTGGGGCGTTATGCTTGGGCGCCAGAAGGTTGAGATAAGGGAGAAACGTTGGATTTTTATTTCAGTGATACTGCTTCTTGCCGTGGTGTTATACCGAGTTTTCACGCTATAGTCTTTATGATTGTCTGTAATCGGTATAGTGTCAGTGTGGCGTCTATTTAAGGCGTAATTGTATAAGAACGGTGTAAACCGTTTAATCTATGATTGATAATGGTTAGATTGGAACTACTTGCTCCGGCTAAAAACCTTGAACAGGGCATTGCAGCGATAGACCATGGTGCCGATGCGCTGTATATAGGGCCTCCGTCTTTTGGCGCCCGTGTGGCGGCAGGGAACAGACTTCAGGATATTGAGCAGTTGGTGGAATATGCCCATCTATTTCATTCCAAGATATATGTGACGGTTAATACGTTGCTGTATGATGACGAATTGGAGCAGGCTGCACGCATGATTCACGACCTATATAATGTGGGCGTAGATGCCATATTGGTGCAGGATATGGGGCTTCTGCAATGCGATTTGCCGCCTATTGAACTTCATGCAAGCACGCAGACGCATAATGCTACTGTGGAGCGTGTAAAGTTCTTGGAACAAGCGGGTTTCCGCCGTGTGGTTTTGGCGAGGGAGACCTCGTTGGAGCAGATGCGTGCTATACGTGAGCAGACAAATGTGGATTTGGAGGCTTTTGTGCAGGGGGCTTTGTGTGTGTCGTATAGCGGGCAGTGCTATATGAGCGAGTACCTAACGCATAGGAGTGGCAATCGTGGCTGCTGCACGCAGCCTTGTCGGTCGTCGTATGATTTGCTGAATGCTGATGGCAGGTTATTGCGACAGAATGAGCATCTGCTTTCGCTCAAGGATTTCTCGGCAGCGCAACATATTGAGAGCATGGCTGATGCTGGTATTGTGTCGTTCAAGATTGAGGGGCGGTTGAAGGATATGGGATATGTGAAGAATCTGACGGCATTTTATAGGCAACTGTTTGATAACATGATGGAACGGCGGTCGGAATACAGGCCGTTATCTTCTGGTAGGTGTCGTTTCTTTTTCGTCCCTGACTTGCAAAAGACTTTTAATAGAGGTTTTACTGACTATTTTCTGTGTGACCGACAGCCTATGGCATCGTTTCATACCCAGAAATCTATTGGAAAACAGGTGGGTAGGGTAGTAGCGGTGCAAAGAGAGTCGTTTACGGTGGAGAGTGATGAACGTTTTACGGCTGGCGATGGGCTTTGTTACTATGCCGACGGCGAGATGAAGGGCTTTCTGGTGAATAGGGTTAATGGCAATGTGTTGTTTCCCAATAGTATGCCACAGATAAAGGTGGGTACGGAACTGTGGCGAAACAATGATTTTGCCTTCGAGAAGATGTTGCAGGGTCGTTCTGCTGTCCGTGAGATAGGCGTATCTGCCATGTTCTCAGCTACTGAGGATGGTTTTACTCTTCGGCTGACCGATGACGACGGTTTTCAATACGAGGCTTCGGTGGATTGGGCTAAAGAGCAGGCGCAGAATGTGTTGAAATCGGGTGATATGATTGTGCGGCAGTTGTCGAAATTGGGTGATACGGTCTATTCGATGCGTGATTTTACGGATGCTACGCAAGGGGCTTATTTTATTCCTGTTGCGGTGCTCAACCAGTTGCGGCGTGATGCTGTGGCGGGATTGGATGCTGCCAGACGTGCGTCGGCAGTGCCTCAGCCTACGCGCCGTATTGATACAGGATGCGGTAGGGTTGGCGAGAATTTGGATTATTCGTATAATGTGGTAAATAGCAAGGCTGAGGCGTTTTATCGTGAACATGGCGCGGTAAGTGTCGAGCCAGGTCTTGAGGTCTCGCAACAGTTTGGGAATAAGGCTTTGATGACTACAAAATACTGCTTGCGGTATGAACTGGGGCAGTGTCTGCGATGCAAGAACAACAAAAAAGTCTCTGAAGAGTATCGTGGCGAGTTGTATCTGCGGAATAATAAAAGGCTGTTCCGTCTGGAGTTTGATTGTCAGAACTGTATGATGCGTATTTTTAAGGCAGAATAAATATTTAAATTGTTATATCTATGAATTTTACTGGTCTTATTATCGGTATTGGCTCTTTCTTATGTATAGGGCTGTTTCATCCGCTGGTTATCAAGGCGGAATATTACTGGGGCGTTAAAAGTTGGTGGGCTTTTCTCTTTGTGGGGCTTGCCGGTATTGCTGGTTCGTTGCTGTGTTCTAACGATATAGCCTCAATACTGTTTGGCGTTTTCGCGTTCTCTTCCTTATGGGGTATCGGCGAGATTTTCCAGCAGAGAAAGCGTGTGCAGAGAGGCTGGTTCCCGAAAAATCCTAAGCGGAAGTACGATTAAGGCTGCTTTGTAGGCGTGGATTGCTAATTCTTTGGCGAGGTCGTTGCGGGGTGCAAGTATGCAACGACGGGGATGTTGATTGGTTAGATGTGTCTTATCACGGGGTTTTGTTTTATGTGCAGCAGTATTTCGTGAAATAGGGTTTCGTCTATCTCTTTTAGGTATTGCATGCAGTCTCCTTTGAAATCTTCATGTACTTTATCGTATCTGCCGTCGCCTCCGCCGCTGTATCTTGTCCAGTCTTCAAACTCCTCAAGGGTGGCGTTTTTGTTGCAGCCGGTTATCTCCTCGGTGATAACAAAATCGTTGTTGCTGGGTGCTGCAAATAGCGATAATCCGCCTGGGGCATACTGCCGCTTCTTTAACAGCCAATTTGTGAACTCGTTGTCTTTGATGAAGATTTGATGGAATCTTTTGTTCAACTCTTTTGCGTTCATGAATTTTCGGTTTTAATGTCTTTACATTATAATGAATTGCTTGAAACATGCGTTTTTTTAGTTTCTGAGAAAAAAAATACTCCTCAATAATAGCATTGAGGAGTGTTTTGTGGTTTTGGATTTTTGATGTAATTTTTTCCGGCGAGAGTCGAGTGTGAGGTGACACCTTGTCATCCTGCGGCTTTTTTTTGTGTAGCGCACCACACGGTGTGTGGTATTATGTGCGCTTCGCGCGTTTTGCCTCCTCGAGGCAATTTGAGGCTTCCTTGTTATGGTTGATAATGGGGAGAGTGGGTTAGTGGGGATGATGTGTGATTGGGGTTAGCGGAGGAGGGTTACTGTTCCTTTTTTGGTTAGCCAGGATTTTGGGTCGTGGATTGTTGTGTAGTGGATTACGTAGGTGTAGGTGGCTTGTGGGCAGAGGGTGCCGTTGTAGGTGCCGTCCCAGACGTCGTTGATGCTGTTGAATTTGTATATGAATTGGCCTTGGCGGGTATAGACGTAACACTCTAATTCGTTGATGCCTACGCCTGCTATGCGCATTACGTTGTTGTCTAATCGGTTGGGTGTTATTAGGTTGGGGACCCATAGGCCAGAGCGGTCGAAGTGGATGCGTCGTGTTAGGGTATCGGTGCAGCCGTAGTCGTCGAAGACTATCAATTTTATTGTCTCTACGGTGTCGGAGGGGTTGTCGAAGCGGTAGGTCAGGGTCTTGCTGGTGTCGAGGAATTGGCCTGATAAATACCACTGTCGGCGGCTGTTGTTGCGGCTGATGTCGTTTAGTTGGATTTCGGGATTTTCCCATGTGGGGTGCTCTGGGTTGACGGTTAGGTCGCCGGAGAGGGGATGGGTTTTTAGGATGTCGAGGGTGACGATGCTGTCGCAGCCGTACTGGCTTTGCAGGTATGCAATGGGTTGGTCGAGAGGCCGATAGGTGTAGTCGTTGCCGTCAATCCAATGGAGCGTGGTGCCCCAGCAAAGGATGATGTGGTCGGTGGTGTCGTAGGTGGGGCATACGGTGAGGTGTAGGCGTTCGTTGCTGTCACAGCCATAGATGGATTGGCGGTAGATGCCGTAGGTGCCTGCTGTGGTCAGCGTCTGGCTGTCCCAGAGGAGTTGCTGGTTGTCGCAGATGGTGTCGTAGCGTGTGATGTTATAGGCTGGGTGGACATGGACTAATAGGATGACGGTGCTGTCGGCGCCGCAGTGGTTGATGCGATGGAGTGCTATTGTGCCGCCTTCGACGAAGACGGTGTCGTGCCAATAAAGTGGAAGCGCATCGTCGCAGACATTCCGCTGTATGGCGCTGTCAACATTGCGACAAACGGATAGGGTGAAATGCAGTATGCTGTCGCAGTTTGCGGCATTGATGAGGCGGAACACTGTGTCGGAAACATCGGATGCGAAGGCTGCATTGTTGTAGCGATAGGTTGGGAGTTCGTTTTCGGTTATCATAACGCTATCGGTGCTATAGGACGGTGCGCCTCGTATGGTTAGAGATAGTGTTATGGTGGAGTCGCAGCCGTGTTGTGAGGAGAGGACTGCGAAGGGCGCAGGCAGCACTATGTCGGTGTAGCGTTTGTCATCCTGCCAGAGGATGGTATCGCCACGGCAGATGGAGATGGAGTCGGTAGAAGTGAGTGTGGGCCAGACTTTTAGATAAATGTTTTCGATGCTGTCGCAGTTGTGGATAGAGGTTAGTGGAATGACATAAGTGCCTTCGGTGTTGAAGGTCTGTCCCGACTGGGAGAAGGTCTGATTGTCGCAGATGGTGTCGTGGTAGGTGTTGAGATAGGAGTAGTACATGGAGAGGCGCAGGGTAGTTACGCTGTCGCAGCCTATGCTGTTGGTGTTGAGAATGGTGTCGGTGTGGTTGGAAGAGGTGAAATGTCTGCCATGCCATTCGAAGCTATCGCAGGCCGAAAAGACATCGTCGTAGGCGCTGCTGGCTTTCACTTTCAGATGCATGGTTAGGCTGCTGTCGGAGCCGCAATGGGTGGAAATGGTGGTGCGCTTGACGGCGGTTTCGGTGAAGTTTACGCCGTTCCACACATGAGGGGTCTGGGTGTCGCAGATGGTGTCGAAAATGGTTGTGTCGGTATTGAGACAGACAATCATTGTGTAGTGGACCAGGCTGTCGCATTCCCAACGGTTGGCCAAACGGAAAACGCTGTCGGTCATGTTGTCGGCGAAAGTTGCATTGTGGTAGTTGTGCGGCAGGTCGTTTTCGGGCACTATCTCGGTGAAGTTGGTGATGTTGATGGGTCGGACGGTGGTAAGGATTTTGGTTATAGAGTCGCAGAGGTGTATGGTCTGCCCTATATCTCGCCGCTGACGTAGGACCTCGCTGTTTCCCAATCCGTTTTGTATGGCGTCGCAGATGGTGTCGTAAACGGTTACCTCGCTATTCTCGAAAAACGAACTGATGATGCTTATGGTGCTGTCGGCGCCTTCGCGTGTCTGGATTACAAAGCGCGTGGTGTCCTCGTTGCGGAAGGTGTTGCGTATGCCGTTGATTACGAATGTTGCGGGCTCGCCGCTGCAGATAGACAGATGGACGGTGGTGTCGTGGTTTCGTGCCACATGGAGCGAGAAATGCAGAAAACTGTCGCAGCCGAACACGTTGGAAAGGATGAAGAGGGTGTCAACAACATCGCTGTCGAAAGCGACATTGTTGAAGCGGAACCATGGCAGGTTGTTTTCTGTGACGGTGGTGTTGACATATTTATACGACAGCCCGTGGATTGTCAGTGAAAGTCGTATTGTTGAGTCGCAGCCGTGTTGGGAGTGGTAGGTTGTGTCGGGGGCTGGCGAGAGGACTTTGGAATATAACCGGCCGTTTTCTTCCCATAGGAGAGTGTCGCCACGGCAGATGGAGCGGCGGTCGTTCTGTGTGAATGTGGGCCAGACTTTGAGGTTGATTTCCTCGACGCTGTCGCAGTTGTTGACGGTGCGCAGGCGGATTTCGTGACTGCCGTTGGTGTAGAATACCCTGCCGGACTGTGTGAAAGTCTGGTTGCTGCAGATGGTGTCGTAGAAGGCTGTGCGATAGACGGGTTTTTCGGAAAGGATGAGCATTATATTGCTGTCGGCGCCGCAGAAGGTGGCTATTTTGTAGAGATGTGTGCCTGCGGTGTCGAATTGGTGGCTGTGGATGGAGTAGGGGTATTTGTTGGCGCAGACGTTGCGACGGAGGGTGGTGTCGTGGTTGTAGCAGACGCGGAGGGTGAAATGAAGGATGCTGTCGCAGCCTACGGCGCTGGCGAGATGAAACACCGTGTCTGCCACGTTGTCGGAGAATGCGGCGCCATTGTAGCGGAAAGTGGGCATGCTGTCCTCGGGGACGTAGATGCTGTGGTGGCCGAAGGCGGTGTCGTGGATGGTGAGTGCCAGCGTCATTATGGAGTCGCAGCCGTGCGAGGAGGTGAAATTGATGTGCGGCAGGGTGTCGTCGATGACGGTGTAGGCTATTCCGTTAATCCAGCCCAGCGTGTCGCCACGGCAGACGGCATGGCTGTCGCTGAGGTTGTAGGCTGGCCACACTTTGAGATGGATTATTTCGACGCTGTCGCAGCCGTAGATGTCGTGCAGCGTGATGCGGTGGGTGCCTTCGGTGTTGAGGTTTTGACCCGACTGGGAGAAGGTCTGATTGTCGCAGATAGTGTCGTGGTAGGTGGACTGTGACGAATAGTGCATAGAAAGCCGCAGGTTGGTAGCGCTGTCGCAGCCGGCGGCATTGATGGTGTCGAACTCGACGGTGTAGTTAGAGGTGGTGAAAGGCAGGCCGTGCCAGGTGAAACTGTCGCAGGCGGAGATGACGTCGTCGTATTGGTTGCTGTAGTTTATTTTCAGTATCAGTGTTTCGCGATATTGGCAGCCTCTGTAGTTGGTTAGGCCGTAGGTGTTGATTGTGGTGTCGGCATAGTAGGTTTTGCCGCGCCAGTTGAAGCGGTCGCAGGCGGTGTCGCGAATGGTGACGATGCTGTCAAGTATGGTGAGTAGGAGCGTTACGGCGCTGTCGCAGCCAACGGCGTTGTGGGTGTGGTAGGTGGCGGTGTCGCTGGAGCGATGGAAGGTGCGGCCATGCCATGAGAAATTGTAACACTCGACGAAGGCGGCGATGCCACGGGTGCTTCGCAGCAGGGTGAGGTCGAGCGTTAGCGCGCTGTCGCAGCCTGCGACGTTGCGAATGTGGACTACGGGGCGCTGGTTGGCGTAGTAGAAGGTGTAGTTATAGTTGTTGATGGCGTAGTAAACCCCGTTGTGCGGCCAGGTGTAGTTGTCGCAGTGAATCTGTGTGTCAATGCCGCTGGTGCTTTGGCGTAGGGTGAGGTTCAGGGTTACTATGCTGTCGCAATTTACGGAGTTGGTGAGCCTATGGGTCGGGGTGTTGGTGCTCTCGGTGTAACGCTCGCCATACCAATAGAATGAGTCGCAGTGGTCTTGGAGGTCGATGCCCGTGGTACTATGGCCTATGGTGAGGTTGAGATGGGTGGTGTTGCCGCAGTTGGAGAGGCTGGAATCGGTGTGCTCTGCCGTGGCGCTCTCGGTGTAGGTTATGCCGTGCCATGAGAAACTGTCGCATTTGAAGAGCGTTAGTGTGTCGGTTGAGCCGTCGCTGACAGTAAGGTAGAGCGTGATGGTAGAGTCGCAGCCATCGACGGAAGAATAATGTTCTGCCGGGGCAGGGGAGAGCGTCTCGGCGTAGGCGTTGCCGTCTATCCAATGGAGAGTGTCGCCGACGCAGATGGTGTGACGGTCGGTGTCGTCGTAGCGTGGACGGACAATGAGATACAGCACCTCGATGCTGTCGCAGCCCAGGCGGCTTTGCATGGGCAGTGTATGCGTTCCCTCGCTGTCGAAGCCGGTGCCGATGATGGTGGAGGTCTGGCCTTCGCAGATGGTGTCGTAGAAATTGGCGCGGTAGGACTCAATCTCTTGGAGGTGGAGGTTTACGGTTCTGTCGGCGCCGCAATGGGTGGGTATGGTGTAGGAGTAATGGCCTGCGGAGGAGAAGGTCTGACTGTCGTGCTCGTAGGGCCACGAGTTGTCGCACACGGAGTGGTAGATTGTGGTGTCGAGATTGTCGCAGACGAGGAGCGAGAATCGAAGGATGCTGTCGCAGCCGTCGGCGGTGACCTGGCGATGTCGGTAAAGAACGGTATCGACGGACTTGGTGAAATGAAAGCCACGGTAGGAATAGTCGGGCAGTTCGGTCAGTGGGACGCTGTCCATTACATGCTCTACGACCGAGTGGTGGAGTGTGATGGTGACTTGGCGGCTGTGGTTGGCGCTGTCGATGGTGTGGGTTCCGGGCTCGGTGAGGGTTGTGTCGTAGATGGTTACGGGCTTGATGGAGTCGCAAAAGACGAATGCCGTGTCGCGGTCGGCCACGGGGCAGAAGCCACCAATGTGGAAGGTGCGTGTGAGGGTGTCGGCGCAAGACTGGTTGGAGAGCGAGGCTATGAGGCTGATGGTGTGGGGGCCTTCGGTGAAATCGAAGTAGGACGGTTCGTCGGGATAGGGGATGCCGTCGATAATCCACTGGTACTCTATGCCGCCCTCGTCATAGGCTGGGTTTTGGTGTGCCTCGTCGCGTGTGATGATGCTATTGTTCTTGAAGAGGGCACGGATTTTGCACTCCGAATCGATATGGTGGTCGGTTTCGGTGACGTCGAACTGCGCGTAGGGGTGGTGCGGGCCTGCTGTGGCACGCATGGTGAAATTGCACTGCGAGTTGCCGTTGGCGCCCAGAAACGAGAGGTCGCACAGGTAGGTGCCTTCGGTCGAGACGTTCAATTCGCGCTCTTCGGAGATGGTTACATCCTCGTTGCCTGCCATATACCACCGATAGCCAAAGCCTTCGGGGGGTGTAAAGGTGTTTTCGACCTGGTTGCCGCAGGAGGCGATGTCCACCTCTTTGCGGCCGCATCGCATGACGTAGTAGGCGTAGCCGTAGTGGGCCGATTCGAGGCAGTCGCGAGTAATGAGATTGATGTATATGGTGCGGCCTTGCAGGGGCGACAAATCGACGCCTATGGTGCTCCAATCCTTCCACAGGATGTTGGGCTGGTTGCCCACGTTCCAGTCATCGGTGTTCATGCCGGGGACGAAGTAGGCGGTATAGCAGTCGGTGTTGAGGCTGTTGCCATACTCGTCGGTTATGGTGAGCAGAAACATTGGTTGCTGTTCGAAGGCGTGGTTGGGTTCTTGCAGCACCACGGCGTATTTCAGTAGGAGCAGGTCGAACTGATGGGTATCGACGGTGTACTGATAGGTGACGCATTCCGACTGTGCGCCTATCTGCCAGTTGCCCAATCGGATAGACGCGCTCTCGCCGTCGGGAATGGTGCGCAGGAAGTCTTGGCCGTTGAACGCGCGGGAATCGAAGGACTGGGTGGTGACGACGGTGTGGCGAGAGGCTATTGAGTCCTGGCCGAAGTCGATGATGCCCTCTTTGACCTTGGGGTCGGCATAGTTGCCAGAATAGCAGTGGGCATAGTCGCCGCCCAAATCGAGGAAGTCGAAGCAGCCGGAGCCCGAAGGCACGGCGGGAGTGATGAACGAGCCCATGGGAGAGGTGCAGCCTTTGTCCTCGCCGTAGGGGTCGTCAAGGTTGTTGCTTATGGCGTAGTAGTACTTGGTGTTGGGGCGCAGGTTGGAGAGGCTTGCCGATGGGCTTGTGGAATGGACGCTGCTGCGCAGGTTGTAGGCCATGGTGTCGTAGCGGACGGTCCAGCCGCCGTTGTTTTGCGACAGGTCGTGCCACGAGATGTCGGCAGAGGTGGGGGAGAGATTATTGACAGAAAGGTTGTCGGCAGAGGGGTTGGAGCCTGTTCCGGCTCTCACCCGCAGGACAAAGCCTGCGGCTCCGGGCTGGTTGGCGGCGGACTGGAAGAAGATGGCGGAATAGCCCGAGAGCGCCCGTTGCGAGATGGTTCCCATGACGGTGGAGGCGCCTACGCTGTCGAACGAGTTGAGGTCGTCGGAACTGGGATAGGTGCGAGTCATGTTGCTCTCGATGGGGTTGGTGCCGTTTCGGCTTTGCAAAATGTTTCCGTCGAAAAAGAATGTCTGTGCGTAGAAAGTGGGAAGAGCTTCGCCAGAATTTTTGATGGCTGTTACGGTGTAGCGGCCTTCGATGGTGATGTCTTCTTCGGTTGACGACCAGAGGAAAAGTGCTGAGTTGCAATCGGCTGGATAGTCGGCTGTGCCGCCTGGGTCGAGGATGATGTATTCTTTGCAGGGCTGGAGTTCGACGGAGAGGGCTCCTGTGCGGGGCATGATGATGGTGTCTTGTGCGGGAAGGGTGGTGCCGAGGGAGATGAGGAATGTTAAAATGGAGAGGGATAATAGTTGTTTATAATGGCTACAAATGGGTAGGGCCGCCTTGCCGTGGCGTTTTGATGCTCGGCATAGGATGCTTGATATCAACGTGTTGGACGATGTGGCGGTTGATGTCATGTGTGGCGGCTGGGGGTTGCGGAATGTAGAAAGATGTAATCTGCAAAAATAGTCTTTTTCAGGGATTTGGGGTGGATTATTTTTTTAGGGGTATAAAATGGCGGCAGGCTTCTTTTGGGGAAGCCTGCCGCTGGTTATTGTTGTTATGGTTGGGTGTTATTGTCTCTGGCTTGGGTTTATGCTGCCGGCGTTGGTGTAGATGGTGGGGTGGATGGTTTCGGTTTCCCACTGCATGAAGACGCGGAAGTAGTAGATGGTGTTGGGCTGGAGGTCTTTGACGAGGAATTTGACGGTGCGTGAGCCGTCGTTGTTGGGGAAGAAGTCGATGATGGTTTCGTCGCCTCGCATGGTTTCGAGGTTGATGTGCTCGAGGCCGTTATAGACGTTGTCGTTGACGGTGGGGTTGCCTGTGGTGTTGTAGCAGGCGCCGATGGCTTTGGGCATGCCGCTGTCGAAGTAGGCGTTGATGGAGATTTCGACTGATGTGCCGTCGACGGGCCGGACGTGGTTGACGGTGATCCAGTTGGTGTCGGAGGAGGAGTGGTGTCCGCCGCCGTTATCGGTGCCGCCGTTGTTTTGGGTTTTGAAGGTTTTGTGGTTGCCGATGATGGGCTGGCTGTCGGGTGACATGCGTAGGAAGGCTGCGATGTTGTATTCGGTTGCTGGGGTGAGGCCTTCGATTTTGCCGACGAAGCGTTGTCCGTTGTTTTGGAAGGCTGACTCGGTGCAGTCGATGACGTTGTCGGACATGGTTGGTGCGCCTTGGCTTGCGGGGCACCAGACGAAGCCGCAGGTGGCGTTCTGGAAGGGTTCGGGGCTGGTGATGTTGCCTGTGAAGGAGGCGTAGACGGCGATGGTTGTGGCGGTGTTTTCGATGAATTCGGGCATTGTTACGCCGAACTCGCTGCCGTTGTTGTTGCCGCCGTTATTGTTGCCGTTGGCGTCGGCGGGGTCGATGATGAAGGGGTTGCTGTAGTGGAACTGGCCGTCGGAGAGATAGACGTAGGCACGGGCTTGCTTGCGGTTGTCGATGACGATTTTGGAGATGAAGGTGAACTCGGTGCTGTCGGCGTTGGCGGAAATGATGTGGTGGGAGTTGATTTCTTTGTCGCCGTTGAAGTATTGCGGGAGGTTGGTGCCTTCGGCGCCTACGGGGAAGTAGCCGATGCCGAAGGAGTAGGTCTTGCCTTCGTCATTGTCGAAGAAGGAGCGGAGTTTGATGTTAAGGCCATTGGTTTTGATGGTCCACTGGAAGATGGCGATGTAGGCTTGGCTGTTGTAGCGCTCCCAGGATGGTGTGCCGATGGTGATGCCTACGGTGCCGTCGAAGGAGGTGCCGCCTTCGGTGGTGCCGTTGCCACCGTTGTTATTGCCGCCATTGTTACCGCCGTTGTTGCTGACGCGTTTGAGGTGGAGTGTTACGGAGGCTTGGACTCTGGTCCAGGGGATGTTTTCGGTGGTGACGGTCATCTCGTCGGAGGTGATGTTGTCGACTTTGAGTGGCATGTTGCCGTCGGGGAGGTGGATTTCGACGGTGGTGCCGTGGATGGTGTAGTTGGCGTCGTAGTGGTTACTGCCTGTTGTTACGGTGCCGCGACCGTCGGCCTGGAAGGTGATGGTTGCGTTGAGGTCGTACTGGCTGGGGTCGACGCTGGTGCCGCCGAGGGTCACGCGGTCAACCTGCCATGAGCCGATGATTTTGGCAGCGAGTTCGCTGTCGGCAGGGGTGTTGTTTTCTTCATCTTTCTCGGTGCATGCTGCAAAGGAGAGGATGAGTGCCGTGGCACAAAGGAATTTCCAAAATGTTTTCATAATGTGTTTTTTATGGTTTGTATTTTTATTGTTTGATGTTCGGAAAATTGTGCAACAAAACGCGAACATTTTGTTATGCTCGAGATGCGGCCTACTGATAATTAATGAATTGCGAGAGTGTTTTGATAATTTGCTTGTTTTAGATGTATGCTGCAAAGATATGTTTTATTTGTAATTATTTGTAATTTATTTTGTTTTGTGTCGAGACGGCTGATTGCAATGGGTGGTGATGATATTTGGCAAAAGGTTGGTTATTGATTGTGTATGATGCTGATTAATTGCTTGTTAATTGGTCTTGTTCGAGATTGCTTCGTGTTTTGTTCGTAATTCGTTCGGAAATAACTTGTTTTTGTTGTCAAAAGGTTGGATGGGATTTGTTCCTTTTTGGTGGAATTGAATAGTTTTTTAGGGTGTTGGCGGGGCTTGGAGATAAAAAAAATCTGACACTCAAAAAAAAAATGTACTTTTGCACGCTTATCAATGTGTCCGTATGCGGAGGCATTGATGGTGTTAACTTGCAAAAAATAAGTAACAAATATATTAAAATAACAAAAACAATCTCATGGGAGTAATTGGAACAATCAGAAAGCATTCCTGGGTGGCCGTTGCCATCGTGGGTGTCGCTATCATTGCTTTTATTATTGGCGACTTGCAGAAAAACCGTGGCGGTATACCCGACATGGGCAAGATTGATGGTACAACTATCACCGCACAGTATTTCAATTCAAGGCTCGAGCAGTTGGAGAGCAACTACAAGCGCCAGCAGGGCGTGGAGCAGATACCGTCGGACGTGGAGTATCAGATCCGCGAGCAGTTGTGGCAGACTTTGGTTGACGAGACTTTGCTCGGCGAGCAGTATGACAAACTGGGCTTGATGGTCTCTGACCTTGAGTTGAGCGACATGTATGGTGGTGTGTTTATCCACCCGTATGTTCGTCAGTCGTTCACCGACCCGAGGACTGGCCAGTTCAACTATCAGCAGGTGCGCTATATCCTTGATAACTTCGACCAGATTGACACCGCTATGCGTATGCAGTGGGTGGAGATGGAGAAGATGGTTCGCGAGGACCGTATGATGCAAAAGTACAGCCAGTTGATAGCCCAGGGCTTCTATATGCCTACCGCTATTGCCGAGCAGATTGCTCATTTTGGCGAGCGCGCAAGCGATGTTGCCGTGGTGTCGCTGCCTTATAGCGACGTGGCCGACAATGAGGCTGCCGTTGAGGAGAAAGACTATCAGAAATATTACGAGAAGCACAAAGCCGAGTTCCGCGTGACCGAGGAACTGCGCGATATTGACATGGTGGTTTTCAACGCCGTGCCTACTGCCGAGGATTTGCAGACTATCGAGGACGAGGTTATGGCCGTGTGGGACACCCTGCAGGTTACCGAGACCGCCGAAATTCCGTATTTCGTCAATTCTGAGTCAGACCATAGTTATGACTCTTCTTATATCAAGACCTCATCGCTCGCTCCTGCGCTCGACACTCTCATTTCCGCTCTTGGTCAGGGTCAGTATCTGTCGCCTCGCATTGTTGGCAACGAGTGGGTTATGGCTAAGGTCATGAAGGTGGAGAATCGTCCCGACAGTCTCCGCGCCAGCACTATCTACATTCTTAACAATAAGGCTGGTGGAAATATCACCCGTAGCGACGAAGAGGCTAAGAATCTTGCCGACAGTGTGGCTGCTCTGCTTCGTGCTGGCCGCATGGATTTCGAGGCTGCCGTGGCTGAGTTCTCCGACGACCCGCAGAAAGGCAGCACCAAGGGCGACATGGGCTGGCAACTTGATGGCGGCTATGGCTTCCTCAACGAGGAGATAGTTGACAATCCTGTTGGCGGTATCTTTATTCATAAGCACCCCTCCGAGGTTGGCTATTTCGTGGTGAAGGTCACCGAAAAGACCGCTGCCAGCAAGAAATATCGTCTTGCTTTGATTACCCGCGAAATCAATCCTTCGGAAAAGACTATGCGCGATATCTTTGGCAAGGCTCAGACTTTTGCTGCTAACAACCGTACCTATGCTGAAATGCAGGCCACGGCTGCTGCCGAGGGTATGCAGATTCGTTCGGCCCGCACCATGGCTATGATGCAGAACGTGAACGGCATTGACAACAGCCGCAGCATAATCCAGTGGGCTTTCAACGAGAAGAGCGAGATTGGCGAAGTTGCCGACCAGGTTTTCGAGTCCGAAAACAGTTTCATCGTTGTGGCACTGAAAGATGTCTTCAAGAAAGGCTATGCTACTCTTGAGCAGGTTCGTCCTATGATTGAGTCGCAGGTTCGTATCGAGAAGAAAGCCGAAATGCTTATTGCCAAGGCTGGCGAGGCCATGAAGGGCAGCAGCGAGATATCGGGCGTGGCTACCAAGTTGGCTGCCTCTGTCGATACTGTCACGGGCGTTTCGTTCAATAGTTATTTCTTTGGCAAGTTCGGTATGGAGCCCAAGATGCTCGGAACTGTTGCCGTTGCCAAGGATGCCGCTTTGCTGGGTCCTGTGAAGGGTGCTCAGGGCGTGTATGTTGCCCAGGTGATGAACAGCACCGAGGCAACGCCTGAGACTGCCGATATGATTCGTGCCACCTTCCAGCAGTCCTATATGCAGAAGGCTCGCAATATGTCGATGGTGTTGCGCAACAATGCCGACATCACCGACCAGCGCAACAAATTCTTCTAAACAAAGACTCAAGAGCCCGCAATGGTCGTGTGGGACTTGCGATAAGTGGCGAATGAGCAAATATCAAGGCAGCGCGACCACCTACAAGGGTTGCGCTGCTTTCTCTTCATAGAGTAAAAAAGATGGATATGGAAAACAACAACGACAATCACGGGGAGAATACCACTAATTCTCAACCTTCGGTGCCAGAGCAAAAGGCTGCAAAGCCCAAGAAGAATGGCAGAGTGCTGAAACGTATCCATCGCTGGTGTTCCTCCAGGGTATGGAACTTTAGGGCCAGGGGTCGCGGCGTTAAGAAACTCTATGGGCATACAAAGGATGTTATAAAGACAAAACATCGCTTTGTGGTGATGGACACCCAGACCTACAAAGAGAAATTTGCCTTCCAGTTGTCGGGCGTCAATCTCTTTGTTGCCATTGGCGTATTGGTCATATTGATGATTGTTCTCACCACGGTGCTGATAGCCTTCACGCCGCTGCGCGAGTTCATTCCGGGCTATGCCAATACCGAGATGGTGGAGCAGACCTACCACAATGCCGCTGTCATCGACTCGCTGGAGCAGAAGATGCTGCAGCAGGAGTGGATGATTAACACCATACAAGACGTGCTTTCGGAGCGCAGGGTTGATTTCGACTCAAATGCCACTGCGGCGCAGCATGCCGACTCCATAGCGGCGCTGGGTGTCACTCCTACGGAATATACCCATTCGCGCGCCGACAGTCTGTTGCGACTCTATGTGGACCACAACGACAGCCGCTATCAGGTGCGTGTGTCGTCGCAGGGTTCTTCGTCAAGACACGTCAATCTAACCGACAACCAGTCGGGCAAGGGGTTGTTCTTCACTCCGGTGCATGGCAAGGTTGTGGCAATGTTCGACCCCCAGATTTTTCACTATGGCATTGATGTGGCGGCAATGGCTAACGCCCCGATTAATGCTGTTTATGGCGGCACCGTTGTCTTTGCCAATTTCACTGTTGAGACGGGATATGTCATTGCCATACAGCATCCTGGTAATGTTCTCTCGGTCTATAAGCATTGCAGTTCCTTGCTCAAGCAGCAGGGCGACGTGGTGCGCGTGGGCGAGCCGTTGGCCTATCTTGGCAATTCAGGTCAGTTGACCACGGGTCCTCATCTCCATTTCGAACTTTGGATGAACGGCAAACCAGTTGACCCGTTGCAGTTCGTTGTCTTTTAGTCTTTATTCCGCATCGCATAAATCATCATCGAAATGAATGTCAAACGCATAGCCATTCTTGGTAGTACGGGTTCCATAGGCACACAGGCTCTCAACGTGGTACGGCGTCATCGCGACCGCTTTGCTGTCGAGGTATTGTGTGCTGGCAGCAATGCCGATTTGCTCATTGAGCAGGCGTGCGAGTTTGAGCCCAACGCTGTGGCTATAGGTGATGAAAGTCAGTATCTGAAGGTGAAGGAAGCCCTTGAGCCGCTGATGATAAAGGTCTTTGCGGGTCAGGAGTCGATAGCCGACCTTATGGAGATGGACACTATCGACATAGTGCTTGCCTCTATTGTTGGCTATGCTGGACTGAAACCGACGCTTCGGGCCATAGAGAACGGCCATGCCATAGCGCTGGCTAACAAAGAGACGATGGTGGTGGCGGGAGCCATAGTTACCGAGGCTGCCGCACGCAACGGCGTGCCTATTCTGCCTGTAGACTCCGAACATTCGGCAATTTTCCAGAGCCTCGTTGGCGAACAAGGCGAGTGGAATGCCTCCGAGGAGCGTTTTGTCAGTGCAGTAGATAAAATACTGCTGACGGCATCGGGTGGTCCGTTTCGTGGCCGCACGCGCGAGGAGTTGAGCAATGTGTCGCTTGCCGACGCACTGAAGCACCCCAACTGGAACATGGGCCGCAAGGTAACCATCGACTCCGCAACTTTGATGAACAAGGGGCTGGAGGTCATAGAGGCCCGCTGGCTGTTCGGCATACCTGCCGAGCGCATAGAGGTGCTGGTGCATCCGCAGTCGGTGGTTCACTCCATGGTGCAGTACAAGGACGGAAGTATCAAAGCCCAGTTGGGTGTGCCTACCATGGAAACGCCCATACAGTATGCCTTTAGTTTTCCCGAACGCATTGAGAGCCATCTGCCGCGTCTTGATTTTGCCAACTATCCCACGTTGACTTTCGAGCGCCCAGACACATCTACATTCCGCTGTCTCGACATTGCCTATCGTGCCATAGCCCGTGGAGGCAATATGCCGTGCGCCATGAACGCTGCCAACGAGGTGGCTGTTAGTCGTTTCATTGCCGGAGAGATTGGTTTTCTCGACATTGCCGACCTGGTGGAGCGCACCATGCAGGATACCCCGTTCATAGAAAATCCTACACTGCAGGACCTCATCGATACTAATAATCAAGTGAATAGAATGGGGAAATAATTGCCTTATTCGGAATAACGAAACAATCATCTGAAAAAACAAAAACAGAAATACATCTAATCTAAATACTTGCTTCTATGAAAGTTTTAGCCCTTCTGCTTAGTCTCTCGCTGCTTGTAATCACCCATGAGTTTGGGCATCTTGGTTTTGCCAAACTGTTTCATACTCGTGTTAGGAGGTTCTACCTCTTCTTCAACTGGGGTTTTTCCATTTTCAAAGCCAAGAAGTTCGACGGCAAATGGCATTTCCTGTTCTTCAACAAGACTACGCCCGAGTCGTGGGACGAGAAGAACCTGCGCGAGGAGGACCGCGACAACACGTTGTGGGGCATTGGCTGGGTGCCGCTGGGCGGCTATTGCGACATTGCCGGTATGATTGATGAGACCAAGGGCATAGACGACCTTGAAAGCGAGCCGCAGCCTTGGGAGTACCGCACCAAGCCCGCATGGCAGCGTCTGTGCATCATCAGTGGCGGCGTGTTGGTGAATTTCATCTCGGCGCTGCTCATCTATACCTGCATCTTTGCCCATTGGGGCAAGGACGAACTGCCTATGCGCAATGCCTCGCTGGGCTACGAGTATCATCAGATACTGCTCGACGAGGGCTTCCAGAATGGCGATATAATTTATTCCATTGGCAACAAGGAGATTGACGACATTGCCGAGGCCGAGAAAGAACTGCTGCTTGCTAATCCTTACGATGTGACCGTGATGCGTGGCGACAGCCTTGTGCATCTCACCCTTTCGGGCTCTTTGCAGTCGCGTGTCAATGCCGAGCAGCCTCGCGAGGGCTTGATTCTTGGCGTGCGTATGCCTTTTGTGGTCAAGGATTTTGTGCCAGGCTCTGTGGCTCAGCAGGCTGGCATTGAGCCTGGCGACAGCGTTGTGTCCGTCAATGGCGTTGCCATGAATTCTTATGGCGAGATAAGCAAGGCGTTGGCCGAAAATGCTGGCGACACTATAACCATTGGCCTCTGCCGACATAGCGAAGGCGAGATGGCCTACAAAGAGATAAGTTTCAGTCTGCCTTCCGATGGTAAGATGGGTGTGCAGTTGTGCACTCCGCTCGAACTTTTCAACGTGCGTCATATCGACTACAACTTCTTCGAGGCCATTCCCGCAGGTATCTCTTACGGTTGGAACACGCTTGTCACCTACATTTCCTCGCTCAAGATTATCTTCACCAAGAATGGAGCGCAGAGTCTTGGCGGTTTCATCACCATGGGCAGCATCTTCCCCGAAACGTGGCAGTGGTATTCGTTCTGGAATATTACGGCGTTTCTTGCCCTCATACTTGCGTTTATGAACTTCATACCTATTCCTGGACTTGACGGAGGTTATATACTCTTCACCTTGTGGGAAATCATCACCCGTCGCAAACCCTCGGACAAGTTCCTCACCTACGCCAACAACATAGGTTTCATATTCCTTCTGCTGCTCCTTGTTCTTGCCAATGGTAACGATATCTGGCGTCTAATCAGAGGTATGTTCTAATCGCTTTGCGCTGAACCTTTGAAATGAGAAAACTCGACTGGTACATACTCAAGTCATTTCTTGGCCCGTTGGTGCTGACCTTTGCGGTGTCGATATTCGTGCTTCTCATGCAGTTTGTGTGGAAGTATATCGACGATATGGTCGGCAAGGGTCTCGACTTTGGTGTCATAGCCGAGATGCTGCTCTATGCCTCCGCCACCTTTGTGCCTATGGCGTTGCCGATAGCCATTCTTTTTGCCTCTATAATGACCATGGGCAATTTCGGCGAGAAATATGAGTTGATAGCCATGAAGGCCAGTGGCGTGTCGGTGGTTCGTATAATGATGCCTCTCACCATCGTGGCTTTGCTGCTGACGGGTGTGGCGTTCTATTTTGCCAACAACGTGATGCCGCAGGCCATGTTCAAATACAAATCCACGCTCTACGACATCACGCGCAAAAAACCTGCCGTCAACATACGCCCCAGCCAGTATTACAGCGAGATAGAAGGTTATGTCATCAGAGCCAATCAGAAAGACGAGGACGACCGCACCCTGCACGACATTATCATCTACGACCATTCGCAGGGCATGAACAAGACCAATGTCGTGGTGGCAGAGAGAGGACTATTGCAATCTACGCCCGATGACAAATATCTGATATTTACACTCTATGATGGTTACACCTACAGCGAGCCTACGGCGGGCAAGGATTTTTTCAGCCGTCCGTTGACGCGCATAGGCTTCAAGGAGCAGGCGCTGACATTCGACATCTCGTCGTTTGCCTTCTCCCGCTCTGGCGACGATATATATGCTGGCAACTACCGTGTGATGAATGTTGTGCAACTCGACACCGCAGTCAGAAAACTCAATAGCGAATATGAAGGGCAGTGCAATATCTATTGCAACAATATGCTCGACAAACTTTACACCTATAAGGTGTTTCTCGAAAATGTCGATTCCGTCAGCGTGGCCCCCTCGGAGACCATAGAACAGATGATAGCGCGAGCCGACGACTCCAAGCGTGCTGCCATCTATCGTCAGGCGCGTAGGACGGCCAATATGTCGTATGAGGATTTCGAACTCTTTTCCAAGAGCCTGCACGCCGACCTTGAATACATTAACCGCCATCACATAGAGTGGCAGCGCAAGTATTCCCTTTCGGTCGCATGTCTGTTGCTGTTCCTCATTGGCGCGCCGTTTGGCTCCATAGTGCGCAAAGGCGGTCTGGGACTGCCACTGGTTGCCTCGGTGGCTTTCTTTGTGCTTTACTATGTGGTAGGTATGATTGGCGAAAAGATGGTGCGTGAGGGTGCCGCTGGTCCTATAGGAATGTGGTACTCTACTTTTGTGTTCATTCCCATAGGCGCGTTCCTTACGTTGCAGGCCACAACCGATTCGGCTTTATTCGATGCCTCGTCGTGGCAGAAATTTTTCAAGAGATTGTTTCATCATAAAGAGCCACTGCCCAATGTGGAGGTGGTCGAAAAAGAACAATAGTTATTGTTATGAAAAAGAATTTGTTTATTATTATTGTGTCCATGCTGTGCATGCAGTGGGCTATGGGTCAGACTGCTGTGCCATATAGCGAGAATTTTGAAGCCTATGTGGCCGACACAGTGCCATCCAGCAACTATGGCTCGTCCTACAACGTTACGCCTACAGACTATCCCAATAACCTTATGCCCGAAGGGTGGAAAGTGCTGGGCACGTCCAATTCGGCCATGCAGACGCCTCGGGCCTATGTGGCAAAGGTAAGTGGCCAATGGGGAAGCAATGGAGCGCTTGTGATGGTTAGCAGCGCGTCGCAGCCGCTCGTAGCCATATTGCCACGTCTTGCCGCAGGGCTTGAATCGCTGCGGTTGACGTTCAAATACCACAGTCCCGATATGCGTTTTGTGATAGGTTACACCACCAGCCGCAGCAATGCCAGCGCCTTTGTGGCATTGGACACGGTGTCTGCTTCTACCAGTCTTACCACCTATACCTACAACTACGCCAACCACGATTATCCTTCATCCATCTGCTATATGGCCATCAAGGTGGCCGACTCGTCGGATGCTTATGTGTCGATAGACGATGTGTCGGTCGGAAATTCGCAGCGCGAGCACCTTATCGAGGTCTTTGCCAATGTTGATACTGCTGGCAGTGTGTCGGGTGGCGGACGCTATGTGTCAGGAACCAATATAACGCTGACCGCTACACCTGCGCCGGGCTATCGTTTTTTCAACTGGGACGATGGAAACGCCGTCAATCCTCGTAGCGTTACCGTTGGAGGTGCCGACACCTATGTTGCAAACTTCATACTTGACGGTCAGCAATCGACCAATCTTGACGTTTCGGTCAACACCAACAACGACCAGATGGGTTCCGTTGTAGGTGGGGGCCACTATGCTCGGGGCTTCTATGCCTCGCTCACTGCCGAGCCGCTCAACGGCTACCGTTTTGTGTGTTGGAGCAATGGCAGTACCGAGAGAAAGATTCTTACGGTTGTTGATGCCACGGCCTATTATACTGCTCTCTTTGCTCGAGCCGACTCGGTGGGCACCGTTTACACCATTACCGCCCGTGCCAACAATAGTTCTTACGGCACCGTTTCGGGCGCTTCGGAAAAGCCTTATGGCGCAAAACTTACGCTTACGGCAAACCCCAGCCGTGGATACAACTTTGTCAATTGGAGCGATGGAAACATCGAGAATCCTCGCACGGTGACGGTTACGGGAACCAATGTCTATATTGCCAATTTCTCCGCCGAGAGCAACACGCAGCGTTATCGTGTCAGCATCACGAGCGACAACGATTACTATGGCAGTGTTGGCGGTTCGGGTCTCTATCCGGCCAATGCCTATGCTACGGCTCTTGCGGTGGCTAATTCGGGTCTGACCTTCCAGGAGTGGGACAATGGCGAGTTCTCCAATCCCTACACCTTTGTCGTTTCGTGCGATACCGCCCTGGTAGCGCATTTCGACGATGGCACGGTGATTACCATAGACACCTTCACCGTTGTCGTTCGCGCCAACAATTCTGCTCTTGGCACTGTCGAGGGCGGCGGACGCTATGCTGCCAATAGTGTTGTAACGATTGTTGCCACGCCTGCCGAAGGTGCCCGTTTTGTGCGCTGGAACGATGGTCCTACCGATGCCACGCGCAATGTGCGTGTAACGGCAAATGTCAATTATGTGGCATTCTTCGAGGCCGACGAGGTCCCCCACACAGGCATAAGCGGCGTTGCGCTTGACGAGGTGAAAGTCTTTGTACGAGGAGACGCCATAGTGGTGCGTGGTGCTACGACTTGCGACGTGCAGATATTCAATGCCATGGGTCGCCAGGTTGCCACAGGCGGCCACAGCCACGAGTGTCAGTTCCGTGTGCCTGCTAGCGGTGTTTATATGGTGCGGATTGACGGCCGCCCGAAATGCAGCGTGGCAGTGTTAAGATAGTGATAAATATCGAACTATTAAATGATTAAAAGGCGGTTTCCAGTCCGAGAAATCGCCTTTCTTTTTACGATTATGAAGGTCCTTCTTTTGGGTGGCAGCGGATTGCTGGGACATCATGTGCTGCGGCTGCTTTTGCAGACAGGTCACGAGGTTTCCGCACTGCTGCGTCGTCAGTCAGCCATTCGTCTGCCACAAGATTTTATGGCCCGCCATGCGGCATATTACAGAGGGTACATTGGCTCGCTGCTTGATTATGATGCGCTGCGGTCGGCTGCCGAGGGCTGTGACGCCATTATTAACTGTGCGGGTGTTACCGATATGTCGCTGTTGCGCTACGAGGACTATCTGCCTGTCAATTGCGACCTCTGTTTCATGCTGTTGCGACTGATGAGCGAGAATGGGATTAGTCGTCTTGTGCATGTGGGTACGGCCAACACTATAGGCTATGGCACTGCCAACAGTCCCGCCCGTGAGGATGCCCCAATGCAGAGCCCTTTCACCGCGTCGCTCTATGCACGTAGCAAGTGGGCAGGTGAGCAGGCTTTGCTTCGCGAAGCTCGCCAACGTGCCAATTGGCATGTAGTAGTAGTGTGCCCTGGTTTTATGATAGGCGACTACGATGTCAAACCCTCGTCGGGACAGTTGCTGCTGACGGGTTATCGCAAGCCGTTGATGGCTGTGCCTCGTGGTGGCAAGAGTTTCGTGGCTGCGTCTGACGTGGCTGTTGCCACGGTCAATGCGCTGACACTCGGCACCTCGGGCGAGCAATACCTGCTGACGGGCGAGAACATGAGTCTTGCCGATTTCTATAGGCTTCAAGCCTTGGTGTGTGGCTATAAGCAGCGTATCGTTTTGTTGCCTACGTGGCTAGTCCTTGTGGCGGGCGCTGTGGGCAGCGTGCTTAGGTGGTTCCGCCTGCGTACGCAACTCTCTCTCTGCAATGTACGGCAACTGCTGGTGCGCGAATACTACGACAATTCGCTTGCCCGCCGTACCCTTGCCATGCCCTCTACGCCCGTCAGCGACGCAATTGCCCAATTCTTTGAGTGGTATGGAAAATAATTCGTATTTTTGCAGATTAAAAATATTAGAACTATGAAACGTATTTACGGACTTCTTCTGGTGGCGGCCTTGTTGCTCTCGGCTTGCGATGGCAATAAAGGCGCTTCGCAGAAAAAGGGCTCGTCGGGCAAGACGCTCGAAATGCTTGTCGTGGCCGACCGCAATGTCTATAATGGCAGCACGAAGCAGTTGATAGACACTATTTTCCGCCAGCCGCAAGTTGGCTTGCCGCAGGTTGAGCCCATGTTCGACGTTGTCAATATTCCCACATCGTCGTTTCAGAACACCGAGATGTTCCGCGTCCATCGCAACGTGATGATTTGCGACGTCAAGGCGGACAACCCCAACAAGGCCTATTTCCACAAAGACCAATGGTCGGCGCCGCAGGTGGTTTTCGAGTTCGCCGCTTCCGACAGGGCACATCTCGACTCGCTCATAGAGCACTATGCGCCACAGGTCATAGAGGCCATGCATCAGGCTGATTATCGCCGCATAGAGAAGGCTTTCCGTGGCACGCTGGGCTACGAGTTGGTGGAGAAAATAGAAAAGCAGTTCAACTTCCGACTCACAGTGTCTGGCGAGTTCGAAATGGCACACCCACTGAATCCCTCGCCCGATTTCGCGTGGATTCGCAAGGAGGCTAAAGACTTTGGCCTTGGCGTGCTTGTGCATGTGGCCGACTATAAGGATGCCGATGTGTTTCAAGAGGAAAAAATCCTCAACCATCTCGACACCTTGATGCGTCGCCATGTTCCAGGTCCTGCTCCCGACAGTTATATGGGCACCCAGCGTAGCACCGAGTTCTATACTCGCGTGGTGGATTTCAACGACTGCAAATATGCCGTCGAGACCCGTGGCTGCTGGCGTCTCTTTGGCGATTTCATGGGCGGCCCATTTGTGTGCTACACGTTGCTCGACCCCTCTGGCAGCCGCATCATCACGCTGGTGGGCTATGTGTTCTGCCCTCGCTTCAATAAGCGCGACTATCTGATGCAAGTCGATGGCATCTGCCATTCGCTCAAATTCATTAGTGAATAGTTCCTGTCCTTGTCGTTCGTTGGTTCATATCGTGGCTTTTGTTTGGCGTTGATGTTGATGGCCGTTTCGTCGTCGTATGCACAGCGTCAGCGTCCCTACGGCGAGGTAGGCCTTTCTGGCGGCGGCATGAACTATATTGGCGACCTCAACGGGCAGAGCCTTTTGGGCAAAGTAAATCCGGCAGGCAATCTCTTTTTTCGCTACAACCTTAACGAGCGTTTGGCTGTCAATATAGGCGCCACCTATGGCATAATCGAAGGGGGCAATCCCGACGTGCAGGAGTGGCGCAACCTCAGTTTCCGTTCGTCTATTTGGGAAGGCTCGGTGCGTGCCGAGTTCAATTTTGTCGCCTTCGGGCTGGCGCAGGTGCAGTATCGCACCACGCCCTATCTCTTTGTGGGTCTGGCCGTCACGGGCTTCAATCCGCGTGCGCAATACACCGATCCCGCCACAGGTTCAATCTCATGGGTTGACCTCGAGCCGCTGGGCACCGAAGGGCAGCATTCCGACCTCTATCCCTCCGTCTATCCCTACAGCCGCGCCATCGTAACCATGCCTTTCGGGCTTGGTTTCAAGGCTCGTTTCTCATCGTCGGTGGTCATGGCGTTTGAGTATGGTTTCCGCAAGACGTGGAGCGACTATCTCGACGACGTGAGCACCGTCTATGTTGATCAAGCCATCTTTGCCGACAACCCTACGGCGGCAGCATTGGCCGACCGCAGTGCCGAGGTTAAAGGCGGCTCTCCCAACGCTATCGGCACACAGCGTGGCGACGACTCGCTCAACGACTGGTATGCCTATTTCAATTTCTCCATAGCCTTCAGTTCCGAGTTCTTGTTCGGCTGGTCACGTCCCAAGAGATGCACCACCGATTAGTTCCTTTATTGTTGCAACAAAAGACCATATATGAATATTACCGAATTAGATAAGACCCGTATTCCGCAGCATGTGGCTGTCATTATGGACGGCAATGGCCGCTGGGCCAAGCAGCGCAAACACGAGCGCCTCTTCGGCCACAAGAATGCCATCACCGCTGTGAGGCAGACCATAGAAACTGCTGGCGAGATAGGGGTTAAATACCTTACGCTCTATGCTTTCAGCACCGAGAACTGGAACCGCCGCAAGGAAGAGGTTGACGGTCTTATGGTGCTCCTTGCCAAGACTATTGCCGACGAGATAGACGAACTGCAGCGCAACAACGTGCGCCTCTGCATGATAGGCGATATGGACCGTCTGCCCGATTTTGCAGCCAAAAGCCTGAAGGAGTGCATACGCCAAACGGCTTCCAACAGTGGGCTTACTCTCGTGCTGGCGCTGAGTTATAGTTCTCGCTGGGAGTTGGCCCGCGCCATGCGTCAGATTGCGTCAGAGGCAAAGGCTGGCACATTGGATGTCGATGCCATTAGCGAAGAAACCATAGCGCAGCATCTTGCCACTGCCGACTATCCCGACCCCGACCTCTTGATACGCACCGGCGGCGAGCAGCGTCTGAGCAATTTCCTGCTCTGGCAGATGTCCTACGCCGAATTCTATTTCACCGACCTGCTGTGGCCCGATTTCCGTCGCGAACATTTCATCGAGGCCATTGCCGACTATCAAAGCCGCCAGCGACGTTTCGGGCGTTCGGGCGACCAAATAGAGCAATCCTCCACCGACTAATAAAATATTTCTCTGCCAAATGAGTTATTATTCTATAATAAAATCTACTATCAACAGCGTCTTATCATTCTGCCCGATGAATTTCTGCAAGCGTTTTTTTATCACTCTCTCCCTTTTGCTGACGACTTTTACTGCTGGAGCACAAATCGAACTGGGTGGCGGACAGGATATTGATATCGACTATCTTACCCCTAAGCAATACGAGATTGCCGCCATCGATATCGAAGGGTCCGACAATCTCGACAGCCGTATGGTGCTGCTCGTTTCGGGCCTCCATGTTGGCGACCGCGTGCGCGTGCCGGGCGATAAGGTCTCTTCGGCCATCGACAACCTCTGGCGTCAGGGACTTTTCGAGGATGTGCAAATCCTCGTCACTCGTATTCAGGGCGACAAGATTTTCCTCAAATATGTGCTGAAAACACGCCCCAAGATGTCGCGCTTCAAGTTCAACGGCGTCAAGAAAGGCGATGCCGACAAACTGCGCAAGGAGATGAACATCGGCGTGGGCGACGTGGTGACAGAGAATATGCTCACCACCGCCAAAAACCGCATCCGCAGTTACTACATCGAGGACGGCTATGGCAACGTGCAGGTCGAAACCGAATTGGAACAGGACACCGCGGGCGGCAAAAACGACCGTGTGGCCGTTGTCTTTAATGTCAAGACAGGCAAGCGACTCAAGATAGAGCATCTCATTTTCGAGGGCAACAACGCCATCTCGTCAAGCAAACTGCAGTCGAAAATGGATAACACCCACGACGTGCATTATTTTTGGAAACTCTATTTCTGGAAAAAGAACTTTTGGAAATCGTCAAAGTACATAGACTCCAAGTTCCAGGAAGACCTCAACAGCGTCATCACCTACTACAACGAGCAGGGCTACCGCGATGCGCGAATAGTGCTCGACACCGTCTATCCTGCCGAGGGAACCGAGAAGCAGGACCGCGTAAACGTCAAGGTGCGCATCCACGAGGGCGAACGCTTCACATTCCGCAACATCACCTTTGCTGGCAACACTATCTATCCTTCCGAACTGCTCTCGCGCAATCTGCGTATCCGCAAAGGCGACCCCTACAATAAAACGCTTCTCGAAACCAATATCAACTACAACCCTGCTGGCACCGACATCACCTCCATGTATATGGACAATGGCTATCTCTTCTTCAACGCCACTCCCGTCGAGATGGCTGTTGAGAACGACTCTATCGACATCGAGATTCGCATTGTCGAAGGCAAGCAGGCTCGTATTCGCAACGTCAGCGTCGAGGGCAACACCATCACCAACGACAAGGTCATCATGCGTGAACTCCATACGCGTCCGGGCGACCTCTTCAGCCGCGATGCCGTTATCCGCAGCCGTCGCGAACTCGTAACGTTGGGCTATTTCAAAGAGGAGTCCATCATTCCTGAGCCTCGCCCCAACCGCGAGGACGGCACTGTCGATATAGTCTATAAGGTTGAAGAGGGTAGCACCTCGCAACTCCAGTTGCAGGGCGGCTATGGCAGTGGTATGATTATCGGACAGTTGGGTGTGCAACTCAACAACTTCTCGGCACGCAACATCTTCAACAAAAAGGCTTGGGCGCCTCTGCCTGCTGGCGATGGTCAGAAACTGGGCGTCAACCTCGTCACTAACGGTTCCTACTACTACGCCATCAGTGGTTCTTTCACCGAGCCGTGGCTTGGCGGTCGTCGTGCGCAGGCCCTCAGCGTCTCTATCTATCACAACCTCTACAGCAACGGGTTCTACTACGACAAAAGCAGTTCTAATTACTACAGTCTGAAAATCACCGGTGCAGGAGTCTCGTTGTCGCGCCGCCTCAAATGGCCCGACGACTATTTCATCCTCTCCCACGCCATTTCCTACAAGCACTACACCCTCGACAACTATTCCAGCCTCTCTTCGCTCTTCACCGACGGCGATGCCCACGACCTCTCCTATGGCCTCACCATCGCACGCAACTCCACCGACTCGCCTATCTATCCTCGCAGCGGTTCCGAAGTCTCCGTAACGGGCTATGTCACTCCGCCTTATTCGAAAATAAGCGGCAAAGATTTCTCCACGGCTTCGGCACAGGAAAAATACCGCATGGTGGAATACTTCAAGGTCAACGCCCGTAGTTCGTGGATGCTCAACCTTGTTGGCGACGTGGTGCTCAACGCCCGTGCCCGCTTTGGCTGGATGGGCTACTACAACAGCGACATCGGCGATGCCCCATTCGGACGCTATTATCTGGGTGGCGACGGTCTTTCCACATGGATGCTCGACGGTCGCGAGGTGGTGCCTCTCCGAGGCTATACCAACAACTCGCTCACTCCCGCAGGCGGCGGCTCGGTGTTCGACCGTTTCACCATGGAACTGCGTCAGCCCATCATCGAGAGTGCCAGTGCCACCATCTATGTGCTCGGCTTTGCCGAAGGCGGTAACTGCTGGGGCAGCATCAAGGAGTTCGACCCCTTCCAGATGTACACCTCCGCAGGTCTCGGCGTGCGCCTCTATATGCCTATGTTCGGCCTCATTGGCGTTGACTGGGGCTATGGTTTCCAGGGCGTCAACGGTGGCAGCCAATTCCACTTCTCAATAGGCCAGAGCCTCGACTAAACCGAAAGAAGTTGAAAAACTCCGACTCTCCCCTCAAAAAAAGAATAAGATGAAACTCCGCCATATACTCATTCTCCTGCTCCTCATAGTCCCCTTTGCCACACAGGCACAGAAATATGCCTGCGTCAATACCGACTATGTGCTGCGCAATCTGCCCGACTATTCGCAGGCGCAGCAGCGGCTCGACAAATACGTTAGCGACTGGCAGCGAGAGATAGAGGGCAAGATGCAGGAACTCGAAACCCTCCGCCAGTCGTTCCAGCAGGAGGCCTATCTTCTTCCCGACAACCTCAAAAACCGTCGTGCGCAGGAAATCAAGACCCGTGACCAAGAGGTGCGTGACCTGCAGCGCAAACGCTTTGCCGCCGATGGCGACCTCGACAAAAAGCGTGCCGAACTCCTAAAACCTATTCAAGACCGCGTCTATAGCGCCATAGAGCGCATAGCCAAGGAGAAAGGTTTTTCACTTGTGCTCGACAAGGCAGGCTCCGCCACAGTGCTTTTCGCCTCCGAAAAAATCGACATCACCAACGATGTGTTGCAAGTCCTCGGTGTCAAAGAGTCCGATGTAGAGTCCAACGCCGCCGAAACAGCATCGAAAACAGGCAAAAAAGCACCCACCAACCCCGAATTGAGAACGTTATAGGCTCTTTTTTTTATACATCAAGGTCTATTTGTAGAAATTCATGTATTTTTGCCTTTCACGCAATAGCATTAGCAAGTTATAACCCATTGAATAATAACAATAAAAACTCATAACACCAATGAAAAAGACTTTTATCGTTCTGCTCGTGGCTCTCGTAGCCTGCTGCGGTACCTCCATGGCTCAGAAAAATATCAAACTCGGCCACATCAACTCTACCGAACTCATGCAGATTATGCCTGGCCGCGACTCGGCACAGACTGTTCTTGAAAATGAGATGGCAGAACTCGAAAACACTCTCAAATCAATGAGCAGCGAACTCGAGACCCGCTACAACGACTATCTCTCCAAGCAGGACGCCATGTCCGACCTCATCAAGCAGACCAAGCAGCGCGAACTGCAGGACATGCAGGCCCGTGCACAGGAGTTCCAGAAAAACGCCGAGAAGCAACTGCAAGAGCGTCAGGCCGAACTGCTGAAACCCATCATCGACCGTGCCAAGAAAGCCATCGAGGATGTTGCCAAAGAGAACGGCTACACCTACGTCTTCGATAGCGGCGTCGGAGCACTCCTCTACAGCCAAGAGAGCGACGACCTAATGCCCCTCGTCAAAAAGAAACTCGGCATCTGATAATCAGTTATCCCCCAAAAACGATACAAACTGAATTATAAATTGCCTCGGAGAGGCAAAACGCGCAAAGCGCAAATAAGACCGTACAAGCGGAGCGTAGTGCGGTCCAGCAAGATAACAAAGACGGTGCATCTCGGAGAGATGCGACATTGAAGAATTAATAGAATCCCTCTAAACTAAAATAACTGCATAAAAACAAAGAAACAGTAAAATAAAGACATATTAAAGCGTATTCGCTTTTCGTTGCTAACGGAAATCTGGACAATTTCCACCATCATGCATAAGAAAAGAGAAACGTTCACGACACCGTGAACATTCTTGTTTGCATGATAGGCAGTCCAGAGCCTCCGTTAGAACAAAAATAAGTTCACGGCTTTTTTATTGCCTATTTTTCAAGAAACAATAGTATTCAAATAAAAACAATCACAATGAAAAAATTATTACTTTTAGCAGTGATGTGCCTGATGGCATTATCAATGCAGGCGCAACGTTGCGCAGTTTTTGAATTCAAAGTACAGGAGGGCATTTCTGAAGAGGATGTAGAGGGTGTTTCCTTTGTGTTCCGTTCCAATTTCCATCCGTCGGGCTATACTGTGATAGAGCGTGAGCAAGTGGAAAGGACGATAAAAGAGATGGGTTTTAAGCCCTCGAAAATAACTCAAGAGCAAATGATTAGTGTGGGACGCAAATTGGATGCTTCTTTCATAGTGGTAGGCATAATGACAAAGTCGATGGACGAATACAATGTTGCGCTTAATGCCATCAAGGTTGAGACGGGCATTAGTGAGGCATCCGATGGAGCCTCATTCGAGCGCTACGCCTATCGCGATAACGTCAGGATGGCCGCTCTGCGGCTTGCTGAAAAGATAGTTTCTACTGGTTCGGTAGTCATTTCGCAGCCTATTGTTAGCCAGCCCGCCACCAAACCAGCCCCTACAGGCTATGTCAATTTGGGTTTGCCCAGCGGCACGCTGTGGAAAGACCGTAACGAGGCAGGACGCTACACCTACGATGAGGCCATCGAACGTTTTGGATTGAAACTGCCGTCCAAAGACCAGTTCGACGAGTTGAAAGCCAAATGCAAATGGATATGGATAGGCAAAAGTTATAAGGTAATAGGTCCCAATGGTAACGCCATAACCATGCCTGCTGAGGGTATAAAGCAATGCGACGGCACCATAGACAACATGGGTTCCAATGGTAACTATTGGACATCAGAGTCTAAAAACGCCAAGAAGGCTTACCAGTTCTTTTTCCGTTCGAGCAAACAGAAGTCGAGTAGCATAGAGCGTTGCACGGCTCAGTCGGTCAGACTTGTACAAGAATAAATACCGTATCAACACATCGGAACAAATCTTCAGTGAATGTTAGCAAAAAGCCTCGAAGAGGCAAAACGCACAAAGTGCACATAACACCATATGCAGTATGGTGCAATAGGCCAAACAAAACAAGCATCTCGAAGAGATGCGACAAGACAAATAGGACATTTAATAACAATCAATAAAATCCAAAACACATGAAAAAACTTTTATTAGCAGCAATTATGTTTATGTTAGCACTAACGATGCAGGCTCAGCAGCGTTGTGCGGTGTTTAAGTTTCAGGCTGGAGACGGCGTGGATGAAGAAGATATTGAGGGCATATCCTATATGTTCCGTTCCAATTTCGCCCCTGCAGACTATACTGTGCTTGAACATGGACGCGTTGTCCGTGCCGTGGAACAGAGGGGCTTTAAGCAGACAGAGATGACCCCTCAACAGTTACTGAAAGTCGGGCGAGATTTGGATGCCTCTGTGATAGTGGTTGGTGTGTTGAGCAAGTTTATGGACGAATACAGCGTAACCATTGATGTCTCTAAGGTAGAGAACAATCAGCGCCTCGCAAGTGAGAATGCCACGTTTGCTCGTACGGAATACCGTGACAAGATGAAAACTCTGGCTCAAAACATTGCCAGCAAATTAAGTGGCCGCTCGTCATCGAATGGCAATCAGAATGGTGGGCAGACATCGACAGGTAGTAGTCAGGTGCAAGCGGGATATACCGACCTTGGATTGCCGAGTGGCACCATCTGGAAAAACTTCAACGCCACAGGTTTTTACACCTACGATGAGGCTGTCTCGCAGTTCGGAAACCGTCTCCCAACAAAACAACAATGGGAAGAGTTGAAGGCTGAATGTCAATGGACGTGGAACGGCAGTGGTTATAATGTAACAGGTCCTAACGGCAATTTCATCGTTCTGCCCGCCGCAGGCTGGCGTACTTGCGGTGGAGAAGTGCGCAGTGTGGGTTCTCGCGGTGAATACTGGTCGTCCACGCTTTTTGACTCAGGAAGAGGATCGTACTGCTACTTTGCTCCAGAGGTGGGCATTAGCAAAGAAGACCGATGCATTGGCAAATCCGTCCGTCTCGTCCAAAATTAATAATTGCGCGCGCAAATGCGCAATCACAGGACATTCCCATTATTGTTTGTCTGTTCGGGCCTCAGCCCGACAGACAAACTTTGTATATCTCCATTTATGCTCAATTCATGATAATTCGTGTCTAAAAGAATTAATTCGTCCATTTGCTTATTTATGTTCCAGAATGTTGTATCTAAACTCCTCCTTTCCCCAAGAGAGGGGAGAATAAAGTCCAGTGGATTTTGATAGCGAAGTGGTGAACAAAACGGGCGGGGGCGTTGAACGGAGTATTAAGTAGATGTGTATAATCAGTTTGCGTGATAATAACAATCCACTTTCTGATTTAGAATTTGTATTTTTACGACCTATATTATTCATCGCAAAATGAAGATAATCAAGGTTAACCATTTGCCTCGCAATGTCTTTGCTATAGACATCTACAATATGTTTTTCGTGTCGAAGAAGGATTGGAACCGATGCGAGATACAGAATCCGGAGTATCTGACGCAAACCATCAGGCACGAGTCTATCCACACTGCCCAGATGAAGGACTTTTGCAGGTTTATTCAGATAGGTGGCACCATCTTCTATCTGGTCTATTTTGTGGAGTGGGTGATAAAGCTGTTCCAGAACCGATTTAATGGTCATCGAGCCTACAGAGCCATATCCTTCGAGCGAGAAGCCTATGACAACGACTATAATGTCAATTACCTCGCAACAAGAAAAAGATTTGCGCAATGGAGATAGCATAAAGCCGTTTCCACACTCGGCATGAAACGACAGCACCTCAACAGAGTAAGAAGAACTCGCCTTTCAGGGCGAGTTCTTTCTTATTATCGATATCGCACCATTCTACAGAAACGGGGTAAAATACATAGGTGCAAGTATTGTCTCCCCGTCTTTTCGCAAGTCTTTTGTATATAATAGATAGCGATTCTTAATACGAGAAGGGTATTTCTTACAAAATGCATCTAACGAGGCATGGGTCTTATAGCCCGAAGATTTCACCTCTATTGGACACACTTTGTTGCCACGAGACAAAAGAAAATCTATTTCGTAGTTGTGTTTATCGTCTTTTGGGAAGGTATAATAATATAATTCATTCCCTGCGGCAGTCAGCATTTGTGCTACCAGATTCTCATACAGATAGCCAAGGTTGGCCTCCAGTTTATCGGTCAGCAGTTTGTCATATATTACATTGTCAGTATATTGTTTGTCCCAAAAGGCGAGTGTGACGAACAATCCGGTGTCGGCGACAAACATTTTATAGCGAGACATATCTCTGTTCAGCGACATGCCGACATTGGGGTCGGTGCAATGATAACAAAACAAAGTGGTCTTACTTTGTTCTAAACTCTGCAACAACTCCACCATTTTCGTTTCAGACTGCTGCCCAATAACAGTATATGGCTGATAGCGTGAGGTGTTGAGACTCAGTTGTGATGGAATGTTCAAGAACAATCGTTCGGCATTACCTGTAGTATCTAATTTCTGGAAATCTTCTAAGTATAACATTATAATTCCCCGCTTTGTCTTATCCACAATACTTAGGTTGTTGGTCTCCAAATAAGTATCTACCGCCTGTGGCATACCCCCGACGAGCATATACAACCGTAATTCTCGCATTTTTGTACGAGCAATATTATCGCCTAGTGAGATAAGATTTTCAAACTGTTGTTTAAACAAGGGTATAGTGCTCTCGTCGCCCATTGCCCATCGGAATTCTTCAAAATCCATTGGATACATTGTTATCCTGTCTTCTTCGCTCGGGATAGTGATATTTTGTGTGTTTTTGCGAATGCTGATGAGCGAGCCCGTTTCAATATAATCGTAGCGTCCGTCTTGTACCAGGTATTTTATGGCCTGCCGTGCCAATGGGCATTTCTGTACTTCGTCAAAGATAATAACAGACTTACGTTTATGCAGCGTTACATGATATATTTGTTGTAGTTTAAGGAATATGATATTCAGGTCATTGAGATTGTTCCACAAATCCAATGTCTCCTGGTCGGCCTTGTTGAAGTCGATTAGGATATATGATTCATATTCCTGCCGTGCGAACATCTCAACGATTGTTGATTTTCCAACACGTCGTGCACCTTCTACTAAAATCGCAGTACGGCCTTTTACATTCTCTTTCCAGTCTAATAGTTGCTGATAAATTTTTCGTTTGAAAACCATGTCCGTAATTTTTATTCTGTAATGTCTTTATTTTGAGTTGCAAAGATACGACATTATTTGCTGACCCCAAAATTTATTTTATGAAAAACCATGCTGACCCCAAAATTTATTTCTTAAAAAACCATGCTGACCCCGAAATTTGTGGGTTGGCGAGAGAATGGTATTTCTTGATATTTTTAGGTCAGGTGAGAGGGCAAAAGTAAACTACATTTGAGAGTGGCTATCTCCGAGAGCCGTTATACGAGTTATCTCCAACCCCACACTCTCGTGTGAGGTTACTGAGAGTTGCTCCCTTCGGGAGCATGTTATGTAAACTAATTTTGCACATCAACTTATGTCCTTTCGGGCTGACTATTTTGCAGTAGTACTTTGTCCCAGTCGGTGGGGAATGGGTTGTGATGTTGCGCTCCTCGCTTTATAACACCATTTTGGACCGTGGTGTTTTTATTCAAAATGCTATATTGCACATGCAAATTATTCCAATGCTTATCGGCCGTCGCAATGCCTAATGTGTTGTTTCTTTTGTTGATATATGGGGTGGTGCTGGTGTGGTTTGCTTTTTTGCTGAAAAAAAAATATCTTTGTACATTTTTAATTGTGTGCTATTCGATTAAGTATCCATTCATAATTAGTCTACATATAATAGACCGTAAATAACCTGCGTAGCCCATGGCCTTGAAGAAAAAAACGTTAAGAAACATGAGCAATTCCAGTGGAATCGCGAGAAAGAAAGGCGTAAAAAAGTCCGTATGTCTGAGCGGGTCGAAGAACCAAGCCCAGTATTACGATAAAAGTCTTGGAAGAGAGACAAAAGTTTCGAACTCGGTACAAAGTGCGAGTTTGCGGACTTTAGCCTATCGCAGTCATTTTTTAGTTTTTTCTTCACAGCCTTGAATTTTTCTTTTGGTTCGTTTTCTTTTGTTTCAAGACAAAAGAAAATGAACATAATGAATATAAAACATAAAATGTAGCTTATTTTTGACCATTTACTTAATTAAAGGCCATGATGAAATTAAGGAAACTCTTACAATTGCTGAAGCACAGGAGAGGCTTGCTCGTCATTATCACGGCCGGATTGGTGCTGGAACTGATATCTGCTACGCAGTACTACTACTCGCACTATCTGATGAGTGTGGAGTTGGAAAAGAGGGTGGAGAGTGAGTTAACCATCAAGGCAATTCGTACAAAGAGCACGCTTAGTGATGTAGAGGATATCATAGCAAGCCATATAGAATATATCCAAAACGATTTAACGCGGTCGGATTCTATTTTAGGAGATGTTCGTCGGGTTGTGATGAACAGCCGTCACATACAAGGTTTTTTTATATGTCTTGTTCCCAACTATTATCCCGACAAGAGTCGCTTGTTGGAGATTTATGCGAAAAAAATTGATGGAGAGGCTGTTGTTGGACAGTTTTCAGAAGCGGAGCGAGACTATACGCAGGTCGATTTCTTTACGGAGCCGATGTCCAGAGATGAGTCAGTGTGGGTTGACCCGTATATTGACGCATGGGAAAAGAATTATGTGATATCGTATTCCAGGCCTCTTCACGACAAGAAGGACTCCTTGGTCGGTGTTGTTGGGGCTGATTTGTCGTTGTCCTGGCTTGGCGATACTCTCAATTATAAGCACCTTTATGCCTCGTCGTTCTTCATATTGCTTACCGAAGGCGGTTTTCCGATGGTTACGCCCCCAGAAAAGATTGCCAGCAAGGAGATTTCGGCCACGGTTGTCAATCTCATAAACGATAGTACCGTGGTTCGCAAAAAGAGCCGCAGCGGTCGCAGCACAATAATTGAGTGCTCTCTCAACGGAAGGAAAGCCACGATTTTCTATGCAAATATGAAGGGTCATCCTCGGTGGCAACTTGTAGAGGTGAATTATGATGATGAGGTGTATGGCCCGCTATGGAAGATGCGTTTCCACATCGTGCTGCTGATGCTGCTTGCTTTCGGCATATTGCTGTATATGATTGTCCGTTTCATCCGCAGCGAGGAGATACTACAAAAGAAGAAAAACGAGCAGCAGCGCATAAATGATGAACTAAAGATAGCAAACGGAATACAGCAGACGTTGCTGCCTGCCAAAGAACCGTCGCTGACGGGCGTGGACGATGTGCAGGTGGAGGGCAGGCTGATTCCGGCCAAGGCTGTTGGCGGCGACCTCTACAACGCATTTGTGCGCGACGAAAAACTATTCTTCTGCATAGGCGACGTTAGCGGCAAGGGCGTGCCGGCGGCTCTTATCATGGCCATTATGCAGTCGCTGTTTAGAAATGTCGCGTCGCATGAGAGCAATCCAGCGCACATAATGAACCAACTCAACGAGGTGGCTTGTCGCAACAACGAGTCGAATTTCTTTGTCACGATGTTCGTCGGCGTGCTTGATTTGCCTACGGGCCATCTGCGTTTCTGCAATGCAGGGCACGAGATTCCTATTATTGTCAGCAAGCGCAAAGGCGAGGGTGGCAAGACGGCAACGGAGTTGTCCTTGATGGACATGAAGCCCAACCTGCCCATCGGTCTTTTTGACGATTTCCATTATGAGATGCAGGAGATGGATATGGAGAAAGAGATGGTGCTGTTTCTCTATACCGACGGACTGACTGAGGCCCGCGATGCACAGAACAAACTCTTCGGCCGCGAACGTGCCGTAAAACTAATAAGCGAATGTAACACCACCAATCCCAAGCAGATGGTGGAATATGTTATTGAGCAGGTGTCTCTGTTCTCGCAAGGCACAGAGCAGAGCGACGACCTAACGATGCTTGCCTTATGCTATACCCCCTCCGATGAGAAAAACATATTGAATGAGGAACTCATACTCCACAACGACGTGAAAGAGGTGTCGTTGCTCAATGACTTTATGAAGCATAAGTGCGAACAGTTGTCGATAGACAAACATCTTATCCTCAATCTTCGTCTCGCTGTGGAGGAGGCGGTGGTGAACGTAATAGAATATGCCTATCCTGCAGGCACTTCGGGCGTCATCAATGTGAGGCTGAAATCCGATGGCCATAGGCTTAAAATAATCATTACGGACTCCGGCACTCCGTTCAATCCCACAGAGGTGGCACTGGCCGATACCACCCTTTCGGCAGAAGAGAGACCCGTAGGCGGACTGGGAATACTGCTGGTGCGCGAGTTGATGGACTCTATCAACTATGAGCGTATCAACAATAAGAATGTGCTGACATTGAGCAAAGAATATACCGTTGCCAACAACTAACAAGAAATAAACCATTTAGAAACATACAAAAACAAAATAACAATGAAAACAACCCTTCAAAAACTCGACGACAAATACTTGGTAACTTTAGATGGCGAACTTGACACTGCCTCTGCTGCCGAAGTGGGCGAGACCCTCCAACCTCTCTACAACACCAATGGTCTTGATGTCGTTATCGACTGCACCAAACTGGAATATATAGCCTCCAGCGGGTTGCGTATTCTGATAAGCATACTCAAAGGCGCCAAGGCTGGCGGTAGCAAGGTCACTATCAAGAATATGAACGAGGACATACAGAGTGTTTTCAAACTCACAGGCTTCATCAATATCTTTGAATTTGAAAATTAAAATAGGTTTCAGCAAAAAGACCTAAAGAATGGTCATTTGTCTGAAAATCCGACTGATTGAAATATGAAGTTTTCAAATCTGTTTTTCTTATGTTCGTTGCTGGCTGCGAGTGTTGCCACAGTGCAGGCTCAGCAGGAAGAGGCCGATAATAGGTTTGACATCAATCTGCATATGCTGAGCCACGGCGAGATGCGCTATGGTGGTTTGGGCGACCAATTCACCGAGAGCACCCCCGAAACCGACCACGCCTATTTCTTGATGGGACGCTCGCGACTTACGATGAACTACCGTCGCTCGGGACTTGAGGCCAAAGTCACGGCCCAGCATTCGGGAATATGGGGTCAGCAGGGACAAGGTAGTTTCAACCTCTACGAGGCATGGGTTAAGATGACGGCTAAATGCGGCCTGTTCGCACAGGTGGGCCGTCAGGCGTTGTCCTACGACGATGAGCGTATCATTGGCCCTGACGACTGGGCTATGGCATCGATGTCGCACGATGTCTTTCGTGGAGGCTATGAGGGACATGGTCACAGGGCCCATGTCATTTTGGGTTTCAACCAGAATGCCGAGAACACCTATGGCGGGACCTACTATGCCAATGGTTCTCAGCCCTATAAAACCATGATGACGCTATGGTATCACTATGATGTGCCTATCTTTCCTCTTGGCGCTTCGCTGCTGTTCATGAACATCGGTATGCAGGCCGGCGAAGAGGGCGGCACAGGTATGAATGCTCCAGAAAACAGATATCAGCAGTTGTATGGCGGGTACCTCTCGTTCAATCCTAATCGTTTTTCGCTCGAGGGGTCGTACTATTGCCAGAAGGGGCACGACGAGCACAATGCCGTTCTCAACGCATGGATGGCAAGCGTAAAACTTCAGTTTGAAGCCACACATTGGGCCAAAGCCGTGGCAGGTTTCGACTACCTGAGTGGCGACGACTATTTTGCCGTGCCGAAGCCAGGCATGATTGGCACCACCTACCATGCACAACTCAAAGGCTTCTCGCCCGTCTATGGTTCGCGTCATAAGTTTTACGGCATGATGGATTTCTTCTATGTGCAGACCTATGTCAATGGTTTTTCGCCAGGATTGCAAAATCTATATGCCGGAGGAGAGTTTGCGCCGACGGAGAAGTTTAATATCTCGGCCATGTATCATTATCTGGCTATGGCCACCCACCTAAAAGGAATGGATATGACCCTTGGCAATGCTCTCGAGATAGAGGCGTCATACCAGATAATGAAGGATGTGAAACTCGTTATCGGATTTTCCTATATGGATGGAACCGAGACAATGGAAAAACTGAAACGTGCCGCCGACAAAGATGCTCTAAAATGGGCATGGTTCTCGCTGGTGGTCAATCCCCGTGTGTTCTCTACAAAATGGTAAACAATAAAAATAAGATATGAAAACATCTGCCCCTTTATCCAAAGTACAATTCGGCCTCTATGTTGAGTGTATGGCTCACCAAGGCGAGGCTTGTTATAATATCCCGTATCTTTACACGTTTGATGGCAGTCTTGACGAAAATCGACTGAAGGCCGCCGTTGAGGCTGCGGTGGCAGCACATCCCACGTTGTTCACACGCATTGAACTGAACAGCAACGACGACCCCGTGCAGACTATCGATGACGAAGAATCGTTCTCGCTAACGGTGGAGAAAACAAACGACATCGAGGCAGAAAAGGCTGCGTTTATACAACCTTTCGACCTTCATAAGGACCGTCTGTTCCGTATTCGTCTGTTGCGTGATAGCGAGCATTACTACTTGCTGCAAGACATTCACCACATCATTAGCGACGGCACGTCGCGACAGGTGCTGCTTGCCGATATCGAAAAGGCATACGATGGGGGAGTGTTGGAAAAAGAGGAAATGACCCTGGCCGATGTTGCAACGGCAGAGGCAGAACAGCGTAAAAGTCCTGCTTTTGAGGCTGACAAGCAATGGTATGCCCAGAATTTTGACTGTAGCGACACCTATTCGCCATTGCTCACCGACTTGGAAGACGACGAGCCCAAAGAGGGTATGCTGTCGAGGACTATGAGTATCGACCCAGCGAGAGTGGATGCCTTCTGCAAGGAAAACGCTATTTTCAAGAGCACCTTTTTCACTGCGGCGTATGGCTTTCTGCTGGCAAAATACAACAACGAGCAGGAGGCATTGTTTAGCACCATCCACAACGGACGGGCAGACAAACGGCTTGCTCATTCGGTTGCTATGCTGGTGCGCTCGCTGCCCGTATATGCCAAGTTTGACAATGATACGACGGTGGTCGATTTCTTGAAGGACGGACAAGCCCAGATGAGCGGCTGTCGCGAGCATGAGGCCTATGCCTTCAGTGAGGCAGTTACCGACCTCGGCCTGCAGGTGGCCTCTAATTTTGCCTGGCATGGCGCCTTGTTTGCCAAAGAAGAATTTTGCAAGAAACCGCTGCGCCAACAGCGCCTGAACAACAATACCCGCGAATGTCCCATTTATGTCAAGGCATACAGCAAGGCCGGCCGTCTGGTTGTAGAGGCAGAATATGGTGCTAACGAGTATAGCGAGGCAATGGTACAGTATTTTCTGGAGAGTTACGAATCTGTGGTTGATGGTTTCCTGACGAAAGAATATTTGCGCGAGATAGCCTTGTCAACAGAAGAACAGGTCGCATTGCTTGACGGTTTCAACCAGCGTTTTGTCGATTTTGACAACACGCAGACCATTGTATCGGTCTTTCGCCGCCAAGTATCGCTGTATCCCGATAAACCCGCCGTCGTCTTTAAGAATAAGACATACACCTACGCCGAAATGGACGACCTGAGCGACCGCATTGCCGCCTATGTCGCCTCTAAGTCATTGGGACGCGAAGATGTTGTCTCTATCTTGATTCCTCGCTGTGAGTGGATGGCTATTGCCGCAATGGGTGTTATGAAGGCTGGCTGCGCCTATCAGCCGCTGGACCCGACTTATCCTGCCGAGCGTTTGAATTTCATGATGAAGGACGCAGGGGTTAGATTTCTTATTGCCGATGCCGAACTGCTGTCTATAGTTGATGAATACAAGGGCGAGGTGCTGCTGACAAAAGACATACAGCAACTGCCCAAAGCCACCGAACTGCCAGAAGGTCCCAAGACCGACAACCTCTTCATTCTGCTCTATACCAGCGGTACTACCGGAGTGCCCAAGGGAGTGATGCTGGAGCAGCGCAATCTTGTAGCATTCTGTGCTATGCAATGCAAGGTTTCTAATACAGATGCCGATACCCGTTGGGGAGCCTATGCCAGTTTCGGTTTCGATGCCTGCACAATGGAGTTGTGGGCCACTTTGTATGGCGGTGGCACCGTCTATATCATCCCCGAGGAATTGCGCCTCGACCTAATCGCTCTTAACGAATATTTCGAGCAGAACGGTATCACCCACACGTTCATGACCACACAGGTGGCTCGTCAGTTTGTCAATGATATCGACAATCATACGATAAAGTATTTCATGACTGGCGGCGAGAAATTGGCTGGCGTCAATATTCCGCATTATCTGCTGGTCAACGGCTATGGTCCTTCGGAAACTATTTGTTTCATTACTTATTATCCTGTCACTAAGAAAGAGAAGAACATCCCCATTGGCAAGGTGGTAGAAAACACTCGGATTTATGTTGTGGATCCGCAGGGCTATCGTTTGCCAGTCGGTGCGGCAGGCGAGTTGTGGATTGCCGGACCACAGGTGAGCCGTGGCTATCTCAACCGTCCAGAAAAAACAGCGGAGGCTTATATCGCAAATCCGTTTACGACAGATGAGGGCTACACCCGCATCTATCGTAGTGGCGATATTGTGCGCTATCTGCCCGACGGCAACCTTCAGTTTGTGGGCCGTCGCGACGGACAGGTGAAGATTCGTGGTTTCCGCATCGAACTCAAAGAGGTGGAGACGGTTATCCGCGAGTTCCCCGGCATCAAGGATGCGACGGTGCAGGCCTTTGACGAAGAGGGTGGCTCTGGAAAATATGTTGCTGCCTATATCGTTAGCGACCAGCAGATTGACATCGAGGCGCTCAATAATTTCATTCTCGAACAGAAACCGCCTTACATGGTGCCTGCCGTAACGATGCAGATTGACGCCATACCTTTGAATCAAAACCAGAAGGTCAACAAGCGTGCCCTGCCCAAGCCCGAAAGGAAACCTGTGGAGGCAGAGGCTGCAAATGTTCCGATGAACGTGCTTGAAACCGAACTGCATGAGTTGATAGCAGAGGTGGTTGGCAACAAGGATTTCGGAGTAACGACCAATCTTGCTTACGCCGGACTGACATCTATTTCGTCTATAAAACTGGCGGTGCAGGTCAGCAAACGCTACGACGTGTCGCTTGATTCCAAGATGCTTGTCAAAACGGGAACGCTGCAGAGCATAGAGAATGAAATCCTCAAGAAAATGATGAGCGGACACAATGAGGCAGAACATGAAGAGAAAAAGGCAGAGAAAGCAACGCTTACGAGTGTTCCGTTGTCATACGCTCAGACGGGTGTCTATCTGGACTGCTTGAACAACCCGACATCGACAATCTACAATATACCTTATCTGCTCACTTTCCCGAAAGGTACCGATGCCAATAAGTTGGCTGCTGCGGTAGAGCAGGTGGTGAAGAGCCACCCCGAACTGGGCGTGCATTTTACCACGGAAGGTGGCCTTATTGTGCAGACCACGGATGGCAATGTCGATATTTCGTTCCGCGACGGCAAGGGTGGCGTTATCAGCGAAATGAGCGAGGAGAAACTGCATGATTACAAGAACGAGTTTGTCCGTCCGTTCAATCTGCAGAAACCGCCGCTTTATCGCTTCGAGATAGTCAAGACCGAGCAGGATGTCCACCTGTTGATGGATATACACCATCTTGTCTTTGACGGCGGTTCGGGCGATTTGTTTATCCGACAGATATGCTCTTGCATCGAAGGTGCTTCGGTCGAAAAAGAGCGTTATACATATTTTGATTTTGTCGCCGACCAGCAGGCCGCCGAAGAGACTGATACTTTCCGTTCGGCACAGCAGTTCTTTGCCGAGAGGCTGAAGAATTGCGAGGGCGCTAGCGAGATTCCTGCTGACCTGCCAAAGACCGACCAGCAAGGCTTTATAGGCGAGGCCGTCTCTCCCACGGATTACGACAAAGCCACGGCGTTCTGCCGTCAGCATGAGATAACGCCTGCGCACCTCTATCTTGCTGCCACGAGTTATGTGGTTTCGCGCTACACCAACAACCGCGACGTCTATCTCAGCACCATCAGCAATGGCCGTTCCAACCTTAAGATTTCCGACACTGTGGGTATGTTCGTCAACACCCTTGCCCTCGGTATGAGTATCGACGACGTGACGGTTGGCGAGTATTTGAAACAAGTCAGCGAGACCTTCGACAAGACGCTGCAAAACGAGGATTATCCCTTTGCACGTATTGCTGCCGACTATGGCTTCCATCCCGCCATCTCTTACGCCTATCAGGTGGGTGTGTTGTCGCAGTACACTGTGGGCGGACAGCCCATCAAGCAGGAGTTGTTGGAACTGAATGTGCCGAAGTTCAAGATTAATATCAAGATTGAGCCTCGTGGCATTCTGGTGCAGTACGACGATGCCGTTTACACTGCCGCCACGGCTCAGGGCCTTGCCGAGAGCATTGCGGCAACAGTGGAGCATATCATAGCACAGCCCAATGGCAAATTGCGTCAGTTGTCTATCGTCAGCGCCAATCAGGAAGAGCAGTTGAGCCGCATACGTCAGTCCGGAACAGGCGATGCGCCTTTCAAACTGTTCTATGATAGCATAGTCCATCACGCACAGACTCAGCCTGAGCGTATGGCCCTCATTGCTTGCGATGCACAGTTCACTTATCGTGAGTTTGACCAGGCCACCAACCGCATTGCTAATGCTCTTCGTGAACGTGGTATTCGCGAGGGCGACCGTGTGGCTCTCCTGTTGCCACGCACCAGTAGGCTTATCCTCTCCATGTTTGGCGTTCAGAAAGCAGGTGCCGCCTATATACCGTGCGACCCCGAATATCCCGCCGACCGTGTGAAACTGATTTTGGAAGATAGCGGTGCCAAGATGATTATCACGCCCGAATTGGCCGAGGAACTGCTGCAGAACAACAACACGACACAGCCCAAAACAACGACAACTCCCGACGACCTTTCTTATCTTATCTATACCAGCGGTTCGACGGGACGCCCCAAGGGTGTGATGCTACGCCACGAGGGCATGTGCAACTACTCGACGGCACTGCCCGCAAATGTGGAGGCATACGCAGTGGCCAATGCTGCCGAGAGCGTTTTGGGCGTTACCACCATTTCTTTCGATGCTTCGCTCCACGAGATAGCCATTTCGCTGTTCAACGGTCTTACATTGGTATTTGCCAACGAGGAGCAGACCAAGAATCCGCTCGACATGGCGGCTCTCATCCGCAAACATCATATTGGCTATATGTCGGCAACGCCTTCGCAGTGGCAGACCTGGATTTATAGCGAGGAATTTGTGGAGGCTATACGCACTGTGCCCATCATTCGCTTTGGCGGCGAGAAACTGCCCGAGAGCCTATTGCATCAGATGCAGAAACTCACGCCGTCGCGCATACTGAACACCTATGGCCCCACGGAGACCACCGTGTCGTCTAACATACAGGAACTGACTCATGCAGAGCGTGTGACGGTTGGCCGTCCGCAACTCAATGTCAAGGAGTTTGTTGTTGATAGCGACGGCAACGAGTTGCCCGTTGGCGTTGTTGGCGAGTTGTATATCGGTGGTCGTGGTGTTGGCCGTGGCTATAACAATCTGGACGACATAACCCGTGAGCGCTTTGTGGACTATCACGGCATACGCATCTATAAGTCGGGCGACTATGCCAAGTGGGCGCCAGATGGCGATGTGTTCATACTTGGACGTAAAGACCACCAAATCAAGTTGCGCGGATTGCGTATAGAACTTGGCGAGGTGGAGAATGTCATTGCCCGTGTGGAGGGTGTAAAAAACGTGGTCATCATGATTCGTCAGATTGGTGGCAAAGAGCATCTGTGTGCCTACTTTACCGCCGACCACGCCATCGACATTGCGCAGATGAAGGCAGAGATAAGCAAGAGCCTCACGCAATACATGGTGCCTACGGCATATCTGCAACTCGACAAGATGCCTATGACGCCTAACGGCAAGACCGACGTCAAGGCACTGCCAGAGCCGCAGGTGGCCGTCAGTGGCGAATATGAGGCACCTAAAAACGACACCGAGCGTGCTTTCTGCAAGATTTTTGCCGAAATTTTGCAGATGGATAAGGTTGGTGCTACCGACAATTTCTTCGAACTTGGCGGCACCTCGCTCGTCGTAATGCGTGTTATCATCGAGGCCGACAAGGCTGGGCTGCATGTGGCCTATGGCGATGTGTTTGCCAATCCCACGCCTCGCCAGTTGTCGAAACTCTTGACAGGTGGCAGCGAAGATGATACGGACAATGAGGTCTCGAATTTCGACTATACCGCCATCGACACGCTGTTGCAGCGCAACACGCTCAACAATTTCCGCAAGGGCGAGCGTCGGCAGTTGGGCAATGTGCTTTTGACGGGTGCCACAGGCTATCTCGGCATACACATTCTTCACGACCTCATCGATTCCGATGCCGAAAATATCTATTGCCTTGTGCGAGGAAAGAGTGTCGAGAAGGCCGAGAACCGTCTGCGTACATTGTTGTTCTATTATTTCGCCAACGCTTTCCGCGATTTGTTTGGCAAACGCATCTATGTGATTACGGGCAACGTGACCGACGACCTCGGTCAGATGATTAGCCAGTATTCCGACAAGCCGTTGAATATTAATACTGTTATCAACTGCGCTGCGGTGGTGAAGCACTTCAGCGAAGGCACGGAGATAGAGGATGTCAATATCGGCGGTGCCAAACGCTGTGTGGACTACTGCATGCAGACTGGCGCACGCCTCATACATGTCTCAACGGCAAGTACGCGCGGCCTGTGGACTGGCGAGCCGCAGAGCGAAATCTTCACCGAGCAACGTCTCTACATTGGTCAGTATCTGGGCAATAAGTATATCCACTCGAAGTTCCTTGCCGAGAGGTTAATCCTCAATGCTGTTGCGCTGCACGGACTTGATGCCAAGATAATGCGCGTTGGCAATCTTGCCGCACGCTCGACCGATGGCGAGTTCCAAGCCAACTTCTCCACCAATTCCTTCATGGGACGTATAAGGGTCTATAACATGCTGGGTTGCTGCCCCTATGGCTTGCGCAACAAGCGTGTGGAGTTCTCGCCCATCAACGAGGTGGCCCATGCCATAATTCTCTTATCTACAACCCCGAAGGAGTGCACGGTGTTCCATCCATACAATATCCACAACCAGTTCCTCGGCGATGTGCTTACAGGCCTCACTACTGTTGGCGATGGCATCCGCTTTGTGGAGCAGGAGGAGTTTGCTGAGGCAATGGAACACGCAAAAGAAGACCCGCAGAAAGCCAAGCAGATGTCGGCGCTATTGGCCTATCAGGACATGGCGCACGGAATGCAGACCACCGACGTCTCGCGCGACAACGACTATACCACGCAGGTGCTATACCGACTGGATTTCGCTTGGTCGCCAACCTCGTGGGATTATGTGGAACGTATGCTTACCGCCATTGGTGGCTTCGGATTCTTTGAATAAAAGTCTATTGGTTATTTTTAGGATGTCTTAGGTCTCTCTAAGATATCCTTTTTCTCATTCCACCCAATGAATCAATCTCTCAACAAGCAGTTTCATAATTATCTGTGGGCCTATATCCTCGTGGCCCTTTCGGCATGCCTTGGCAACGTTGTTGATGGCATAATTGTCGGCAACTTTATCAGTGGCGATGCGGTTAGTGCCATCAATCTTTCCAAGCCTATCAACCAGTTTATCTATACCATTCACCTGCTTATCAATGCTGGAGCGGGTATGCTGGTGGCCTACGCTCTTGGTAAAAACGACATCCAGGACGCACGTCGTCTTTTCAGCCGTGCTTTAACGTTGAGCGTTTCTTTGGGTGTGGTTTTAGCGGTTGTGGCGGGGGTAATATTCCCCAGTCAGACGGCGCATCTGCTATGCCAGAATGAGCATCTTCTTCCGTTGGCGTCCGACTATATGCGGATTCTCCTTTTAGGCAATCCTGCATTTATCCTTATGTGGGGATTGTCCTCGATGGTAGGCGTTGATGGCAGTCCGAAACTGGTGTCGGTAGCGGTAATCGTCGATAATATTGCCAATCTGCTGCTCGACATTGTTTTCATACAATGCTTTGGATGGGGCATTGCGGGTTCTTCGTCAGCCACCATCGTGGGGCATATCATTGGTATTGCCATTTTGCTGACGCATTGGTGGAATCCTTTCAAGGGCCGTTCGGAATCGCCACTCAGGTTAGTTTTTTCTCACGAAGGTTTGTTTGCCTCGTGGCGCCGCATATTGTCGCAGGGTGCTCCGCTGGCCATTGCCTCTATCTGTCTTACGGCGCTCCTGTATTCGGCCAACTACATTGTGCTTGACAACTTCGGCCGTGCCGGAATATTTGCATTCTCGGTATGTATGAATCTCTTGCAAATATACAACCTGTTCTTGTCGGGCACTTGTCAGACCCTTCAGTCGCTGGGTGCAATACAGGTCGGCAAGGGTGATGCCGAAGGCATTAAGACAACGGTGCGCAAGGCGTTCAGATTTATCACCATAGCAATGGCAACGACGTGCATCATCGTGTGGCTGTTCCCTTCGGCCATAGTCCGTCTGTTCGGCGCCAAAGAGGAGGCTTTCATCAGCGAGGGAATACATGCGCTCTACATCTTTGCCCTCAGTTTCGTACCGTTCTGCTATATCTATGTGCTGATGATAGTTTACAAGCTCTATCGCTATCACCGCATGGCTCTCTTTATCTCGTTGGCTCTATCGTTGACGGTAATACCTGTGCTGTGGGTCATGGCCAAGTGTTTCCCGTCTTATTTCTGGTACAGTTACCTCATTGCCTATCTGATAGAAGGCACGGCGATATTTATACTCCATAAAGCCAACAAGGTAAAATTTGTTCTAACACCCCCGTTAACGCAGGAGTGATGCGGCATGGTTTACATTGATTGCGAGATTGATAGAATGGACCTGAGCGCTGCTATGGCAAGCGTCAGTCCACAGCGCCGTAGCCATGCGTTGCGTTATCGCCAAGAGCATGACCAGCGGCGCTCGCTGGCAGCGTACAGATTGCTGCAGCACGCGCTGAATGAGGAATATGGCATAACGGAACCACCGCTGTTTGACTTCGGCGCAAATGGTAAACCTTTCATTGTCGGTCATCCGGAAATCCACTTTAACCTAAGTCATTGCAACGAGGCAGCCGCCTGCGTTGTCAGCCATGTCCCGGTGGGCATTGATGTAGAGAGTTTGAACCATTACGACGAGGAAATAGCCGAAAAGGTCATGAACAGCGACGAGCAAAGGCAGATAGCCTCTTCTTTTGACCCCAGTTTAGCGTTCATTCGCTTGTGGACCATGAAAGAGAGTCTTTTGAAGATGGTGGGCGACGGATTGGTGGAAGACCTGCGTGGCGTCTTGAACGAATATCATGGTCTGCACAAAGGTGATTACACCTTTCAGACAACAATCTATAACGGATTTGTCTGCACGGTCTGCGCCTTGAATAAATAGGCGTCTCGCCTGTTGAGATTATTGAAAATGCGCGTTTGCAAAATCATTTATTTTTATTTTGTGATTTTTGAGTATCTTTGCAACGGAATATTGTGTACGCATTATGACAAAGAAAATAAACGCTTTTATTGCCGCCGTGCTGTTTATGGCAGGGCAAATGGTTGTTGCTCAGGAATATATAGTACCTGTTGAGCAGTGGGATTGCGAGGAGGTGAATGGTAGCAACTATCATGGTTACTCTTTCAACGAGAGTTGGGAAGTCGATTTCAAGGTCGAAAATCAAGACGGACGTTATTCCCTTACGCCCGAAGATATTGTGTTGGCTGAGGCTCTTATTCAGAAACGTCTGGCCTATCTCAACCGCGAACATGAGAACCAGGGCGGTATGTGCCCCGTGGTTGACGAGCATATCCGCAAGTATCGCCGTCAGTATGTGGGTTTCACCGATGCCGACGGTTTTCGTATCGCTTGGGTCAATTTCTTGTGGGACGATAATATCACCGACGACCAACTGGCACAGGACATCATCCTCACCAGTGGCGGCTGCGGTCACTACTGGCATCTGAAAGTCAATCTCGACACCGAGAAACTCTATGGTCTTGAGGTGAACGAAGAAGGCGAAGTGAAATATCTGCCTCGTGCCAAGAAACGCGCTCCGCGTATCAGCCGTCCCAAGCGTATGGGCGACGATGGCCGTATCCGCAAGACGGGTATAATCCACACCGAGGAAGAAAAGCAATTCTAAAATCCTCGTAATGGGTGCTGTAGGCAATTTGGTACAGAAACTTTTGCAGAACGAACTCATAGCCAAATTCATAAAGTTTGGCATGGTGGGTGCGTCGGGCATGGTGGTGGATTATGGCATCCTTGCCCTATGCAAAGAGATTATCGGACTGCCAGCCCTTTGGTCTAATGCCATAAGTTTCACCGTTGCTGCCACGTCAAATTATTTCCTTAACCGTATCTGGACTTTCCGTAGCAAAGAGGAGCAGGTTGGCGTGGAATACACCAAGTTCTTTATCGTTTCGTTGATAGGCCTTGGCATCAGCACTCTCACACTTTGGGTTCTCGGTCTCTTGTTGCCAGAGTGGAACGACGATTGGCGGTTCTATCTGCTTAAGTTCGTGGCTATTGTTATCACAACCGTCTGGAATTTCTTTGGCAACATGATGTTCACCTTTCGCCAAAGATAGTGTGTGGCGATGAGGCAACTGTTCATAGTTTTATTTCTTCTTGTTTCGTGGCAGATTGTCGCACAGCATCGTGTGCGTCCCGATGCGTTGCCGCCCGACGTGCGCAAACCAGCCAAGGGCATCATTATGGCATCTTCGCTCGAGGAAATGGACTCGTGGCAAGCCTATCCTACCTATGATGTCTATCTGCAGATGATGCGGCGTTTTGTGGAACGTTATCCCGACCTGTGCCATATCGACACCATCGGACGTTCGGTGCAAGGCCGTCTGCTGCTGGCACTTGTGATAGATGGCGGCAGTGCCGAAGGCAAACGGGAGATGTTCTATTCTGCCTCAATACATGGCGACGAATTGGTGCCGTACTATCTGATGCTACGTCTTTGCGACACGTTGCTGCGGTCCTACGGGAGTGATGCTGATATAACCTATTTGCTTGACCATATTAGCGTCTGCGTCAATCCATTGAATAATCCTGACGGCACCTATTTCGGAGGCGATTCTACTGTCGCTGCTGCGGTACGCTATAACGCCAACGGCGTGGACCTCAACCGCAACTACCCCGACCCTTTTGGAGCCATAGCCCTCGACCCTTTGCAGCCGGAAAACAAGCAGCAGATAGACTATATTGGCAATCACCATTTTGTACTGTCGGCAACACTGCATGGCGGTGCTGAAGTGTTGAATTATCCGTGGGACAGTTTCACCTCCGCCACACGAGCAAATGAGCACGACCAATGGTGGCAGCAAGTGTGTTCTCGATTTATAGAACGTGGCCGCCAGTTCGATGCAGAATTCTTTACCGATGTCTGCGACGAAGGATATATCGTTGGCGGTGACTGGTATGTTATCCGCAACGGACGGCAGGATTATTTGAACTTTTATCACGGAATCAGAGAGTTGACAATGGAAGTGTCGGTGGCAAAAATGCCACCATCTTCGCAACTTGACGATAGTTGGAACGCCCTTGCCCCATCGTTGATAGGTTACATAGGCGAGGCATTGAACATAGATGTGCTTTCGGTGGAGAAAATCACGCCTATCAGCATACAATCAATGGTTTATCCAAATCCGACGCGAGGGGTGGCATATATAAAAACGTCCATGGGCATTCATGCCTTTGACCTTTCAAATCGCGCGCCAGGCATTTATCCTCTGCGTGTGGATGGGCGTGTGTATAAGATAGTTAAGTTATAGTTGTTTGTCTAACGGTCGAGGTAATGACGGAATATAGGCATATTTCAGTCGCAGTCCCAATGCTTGATGAGTTGGAGAACATACCTCGGCTGCTTCAAACGCTATGCAATCAGACATTTAAGAACTTTTCTCTCTATGTATGCGTCAATCAGCCCGACGATTGGGCTTTTTGCGCCGAGGGGGACTGGCGCCGCTCCGCCTTCGATAACAATCAGCAGTCGTTGCGTCTCCTTGAGGATTATAAAGATTTGGACATTAGACGTATAGACCGTTCGTCGCCTAGCTTGGGCTGGAAGGGCAAACATAGTGGTGTTGGGTGGGCGCGCAAGGTGTTGTTCGAGCAGATTATATGCGATAGTGATGACACGGAACTCATTGTAAGTCTTGACGCAGATACCATATTATCAGAAAATTATCTTAAAGAAGTGTTAAAGGCGTTCAACGCTAATCCTTCCGTATATGCGATTTCGTCGCCGTATTATCACCACCTTTCGGGTAGCGACAACCTCGACCGCCTACTGTTGCGGTACGAGTGCTATATGCGTCACTATCTCATCAATTTGCTAAAAATCAACAATCCGTATGCTTTCACGGCTTTAGGCTCGGCTATGGCTTTCCCGTTGTGGGCTTATAAGCGTGTGGGCGGTATTACGCCCTTGCAGGCTGGCGAGGATTTCTACCTTATGCAGAAATTCGCAAAGACTGGACGGATTTTGCTCGATGGTGTGCCGTGCGTTTACCCTCAAGGACGTATATCCCAACGTGTTCCGTTTGGGACAGGTCCTGCCCTTGCTCTTTCGATGCAAGAAATGGACAAGCGCTATCCGTTGTGGGATGCCTCCACATTTGTGCCGGTAGATGCAACGTTTGCATTATTTCCAGAACTATTCGAGCGCGATGTAGAGACGCCTATGACATCGTTTTTGCAACAGCAGTTGAAAACCGATGACCTATGGGGACCGCTACGACGCAATTTCAAGCAGCAAGACCTCTTTGTGCGTGCTTGTCAGCAGAAGGTTGACGGCTTGCGCATACAGCAGTTTCTTAAAAGTCAAGGTTATCCATCAGTGAATGTGGGAGTTGATTTCTCAAAAGACAGTATAAATGACCTTTGTGACTATCGTGAAAAACTCTATCGCGAGGAGATGTCGCTGCGTGCGAAGCAGCATTTAGTTGGCTGTGGCTAATTGGGTATGGAAAAAATTGATTAAAATATGTACATTTGCATTTCTCATTTATTTCACAAATCAACTTAAATAACATACAACAATATGATTACCAAATTAGACGACATCCTTGAACTCGCCAAGTCCAAGGGCAAGAAAAGACTTGTGGCAGCCTATGCCAACGACGCTCACACCATCGAGGCCGTAAGCAATGCTATTGACAATGGTCTTGTTGACGCAATTCTGGTTGGCGACATCGAGACTATGAAGAAAGTCTGCGCCGAGCTGGGCATCAATCCCGACAAATTCGAGATGGTGCAAGAGGCCAACGACACCAAAGCCGGCACCAAGGCTGTGGAACTCATCAACGAGGGCAAGGGTGATATCCTTATGAAGGGTCTGCTCAGCACCGACAAGATTTTGCGTGCTGTCCTTAACAAGGAAAAAGGCATCATGCCTGGCAAGAAGAACGATATGTTGACTCATATCGCTGTTATGCAGGTTCCTGCCTACCACAAACTGCTTATCTGCTCCGACGTGGCCGTCATACCTCTGCCCGACTTCAAGCAGAAACAAGGCATCATGAACTATCTCATCAGCACCGCTAAAAGCCTTGAGAACAAGCAACCTAAGATTGCCGTGTTGGCAGCTACCGAGCAGGTCTCCGTTGGCATGCAGGCTTGTGTCGATGCAGCCCTGATGAGCAAGATGAGCGACCGCGGTCAGATAGGCGGCGCCATCGTCGATGGCCCTATGGCTCTTGATGTCGCTATTGATGCCGAAAGCGCTAAGACCAAGAAAGTTGGTGGCGATGTGGCTGGTGATGCCGACTGCTTGTTGTTCCCCAATATCGAGAGTGGCAACATCTTCTACAAGGCTTGCACCAAGTTCGCAAAAGCCGAATTGGCTTGCATGATTGTGGGTGCTAAGACCCCGGTTGTCATCACCTCTCGTGGCGACAGCGCCAAGTCGAAACTCTACAGCATCGCTCTTGCTGCTCTGAATACTAAATAATGTAGTTTTCACGGATAGAAAACAAAAAGCGGTAGGCCAGTTCCAAGAAAAAAGGAAGACCTACCGCTTTTTTGGTAAACAGAGACCCGTAATCAGATTTCTGATCACTGGTCACAAAAACACCGAAAATCACAAATTATGGAAAATCGTTTCAAAGAACTGCCATTCGCCATCACTATTTGCGACCGCGAGGGTAATGTGTTGGATATGAATGACCGCTCTGCGGCCACCTTCGCCAAGTCTGGCGGACTCGACCTCATTGGCGGCAATCTGCTCAACTGCCATCCTGAACCAGCAAAGAGCAAACTAATTGACTTGCTCAACAATCCGCGTGTCAATGCCTACACCATAGAGAAAAACGGTGTAAAGAAACTCATCTATCAGACCCCGTGGTACGACAATGGCGAGTTTGGCGGCCTGATGGAGATTTCAATGGAAATTCCATTCGACATGCCCCACTACGTCCGCAAGCCCAAAACGGAATAGGCCACTGTTTTTTACATTTTGAATTGAGAAAAAGTATTTTTGCCAATAAAAAGAGACTTTGTATTTCGCAACGATTTTAACCCTTACGATAGTGTTTTCAAATAACAAATTAAAGATGGGTCGTAGATTTTTTGTGCTAATAGTGGCACTGATGATGATTGGCTCGGCGGTTGTGGCGCAGGGCAATGCAAAAGGTAATATAAAAGGTCGGGTTTTAGATGCTAAGAGCGGCGAGGCAATTGAGTTTGCTTCTGTGGCACTGCTTAAGGTCGCCGATTCGTCAATGGTAACGGGCGATGTTACGGCAACTAATGGGTCGTTCAATATCGTTGCCCACTACGGCACTTATATCGTTAGGGTCTCTTTTATGGGCTATAATACATATTATCATGCCAATAGCGTAACAATTTCGGCCAAAAATCCGACAGCGTCTCTTGGCAAGATTGAACTGAAACCCGCTGCCACAATGATGGATGAGGTTACTATCACTGCCGAACGTTCCATGGTTGAATACCAGTTGGATAAGCGTGTCATCAATGTGGATAAGAATATTGTTACAGGTGGCGGCACGGCTACGGATGTGCTTGAGAATGTTCCTTCTGTGGCAATAGATAATGATGGCAATGTGACCTTGCGTGGCAGCACCAATGTCAAAGTCCTTATCAATGGCCGTCCTTACGAACTGCTGGGCAGCGACCTGGATGTCCTTCTGGAGCAGATACCGGCCTCGACGGTTGAGAACGTGGAGGTTATCACCAATCCTTCGGCTAAGTACGACCCTGAGGGTATGAGTGGTATCATCAATCTGAAACTGAAAGAGAAAACTGCTGGTTCGTTGGGATTGAACGGTGTTGCCAATCTCAATATCGGTGCGCCGCTCCCATTTGCTGTGCCCGACGGACTGCCTCGCCTCATCCCCACGGGTATGGGAAGCATAAATCTGAACTATACCACCGAGCGCTACAATCTCTTTTTCAATCTTGACGGTGGCACGCGTGCCCGTGCCGGACGCTCGACGAGCGACATAGAGCGTCGCATAAATGGTGTGGCGTATGAGCGTGAGCATCTGACGCAACTGAATATGAATCGCCACTATATGCTGAGCGGCAAGGTGGGTGGAGAATACTTCTTCAACAAGCAGACCTCTTTGCTGCTATCTTATCAGTTGCGCTATGGCAACCATAATCATATCAGCAATATAGAGGCCGAAGACCGCTTCAATGCCAACGACAGTCTCTCCTACGACCAGACCGACACCAATTCGCACTACAATACCAACCACACTTTCAACCTCAGTTTTGTCAAGAAATTCGACCTTCCGGAACAACAATTGACCATCGACGCCACCTACAGCCTGCGCAACGGCGGCGGCGAGGGACGACAGGAACAATCTTATAACGACGTTCTATTCCCTGCAGCACAGTGGGATAACTACTATCTGCGCGATGCCGAGTCGGAGAACAAGAACCACCGTGCCAATTTCCAAGTGAACTATGTGCATCCCTTTGGCGAGAATATGCGTTTGGAGACTGGTTATGAGGGCCGCATTGCGGCATCAGACCAGAATCAGGAGTATTATCTGACCACCTACGACGCACTTCACAACCTGCAAAGTCATCTGCTTGACAACCAGTCATCGACACACTATATCTACAACCAGCAGATCCATGCCGTCTATGCCACCCTCGGTGCCAAACTATTCAACCACCTGTCGGCACAGGCGGGACTGCGTGGCGAATATAGCGAGGTGGACGGCTACGACGAAAACCACCCCGTGGCCGAGAAAGTGAAGAAAGACTACTGGCAACTCTATCCCACACTTCATCTCTCCTACGAAATCAATAAAGACCAAAGCCTGCAGGTGAGTTACAGCCGCCGAGTGCGTCGTCCGCGTATGTGGGATTTGAACCCCTATCTCAATATTCGCGAAGGACAGGAACTCAGTTTTGGCAATCCGGGCCTCGACCCCGAGTTCACCAATGCCTACGAACTATCCTATAATATTGGTTTCAACAAGGTTAATATCTTCACGTCGGCCTATTGCCGCCAGACCAACAACCGCATGACTCGCTACGGTTTTGTGTGGGATTCGGTTTCGGCCGCCTACTATTCCCCGTGGATGACCTACAACGACGAATATGACGGCTATTGGGCAGCCACATGGCAGAATTTGAACAAAGAGATGAACTATGGTTTGGAGTTCATAGTTGATTATCAGTTGTTTCAATGGTGGAAAGTGAATGCCAGCGTCAACCTTTTCCAGAGTTATATCGAAGGTACGGCTCTCCTCGGCGGTGCCGACAAAAGTGCTTTCCGTGCATCGGGCAAGTTCAGCAGTTTCATGACACTGCCCAAAGGATGGACGGTGCAGTTGAGCGGTCAGTATCGTGCGCCATTCATGGACCTGCAGACCGATATGCTGGCATCCTATTGGGCCGACCTTGCTGTCAAGAAAGACGTGCTGCAAAAGCGTGGCACCATCAATCTGCGTATTGGCGACGTGTTCCACACTGGCGGCTTCGGCCACACCACCGACACCGAGCAACTATATCGCAAATTCCGTATGCGTCGCATATCGCCCACCATCACACTCGGTTTTTCCTATAAGATTAACAACGGTCTGCGCCAGAAACAGAAACCAGAGGCGAATGACGATGACGAAGGCGGTGACGAATAAAAGGCTATGCCACAGTACGATATAAAAATACGAGAGGCTGACGGAAAGCAGGAGGTGCTGGACATAGTGCGTCAGCGCTGGGTGGCACTCACGCCAGAGGAATGGGTGCGTCAAAACCTGATACATTATCTGCACACCACGCAGGGCTATCCCATAGAACTCATGCAGGTGGAGGCCGCCATAACCCTCAATGGGCTCACAAAGCGGTGTGACATAGTTGTTTACGATGCTGCGGTACATCCAATAATGATTGTAGAAACCAAGAAGGCGGAAGTGCCAATAAACCAGAAAGTTGTTGACCAAGCCTGCCGCTACAACCTTGTGCTGAAGGTCCCCTATCTGTTGCTAAGTAACGGCAAGCAAACACTATGCCTACAAGTAAGCAACCAAGAACCCCATCTAAAGCAAATGCCAAAAATCCCAACCTGGCAAGAACTATGCCAAGGGTAATTGGGAACACATTTACTATTTGCTTATTTATACCATGAAAGGAGAGTGCTGTAATGTATTCTCCTTTCATGCTTCTAGATATTTTTGCTGCATAACATCAGTTTGAAAAAAAAATGTATATTTGCATTCAGTTTTGACGCGAGAAAGTCGAACAATACAAAAAGCATTTGTATAAGTCCAAGTTTTGAAATCGCCAAATTTTAATCGGAGGACATTGATACTGATGCCTTTCTATTTTGCCTTTATGTGTAGTCTAAAGACTTCTGCATATCGGGGGCATAGGATAAGGTTTAAATCAGTTTTATTCCGAGAGGGCGTTTGGCGATGCCTAAAACTTGTAGAACTGAGCAACGCGAGTTCTATGCTTTTTTTAATGTCCGCAAACTGAGAACTCATAGCGGCATTATAAAAATGAAAAATGGCATTTGTGAAAGGAATCACCCTATGTATTACACTTCCCCTGTTTGCATTTTGCTGGGGATGTAGAGGTCCTAAAACGAACAACGACATCATTATTAATGGAAGTAATTCCACCGTAGATGCTTATGTTGTTGAAGAGTCAACCGTATCTAAGCATCGGAATACAGGACCTTCGTGTTATGATGAGTCAAGCGCCACAGAAGTATCAACAACAAATACTCATCAATTGGCAGAGTCAAACATGGGTAAGAAGTCTCATATTCGTATTTATGTTGAAAACTCTGGAAGTATGTATGGATATGTTGGTGCTGGTGATGGTAGTGATTTTAGAAAAACCGTATTCAATTATCTGACTGATATTAAAATATCCGATTTGTTTGACTCTTTGTCCCTTTATTTTGTGAACAGTATGGTGATTCCTAAAGGGTCTTCCGTTGATGATTTTGTAAACAAATTAAAACCTACCGTATTCAAAGTTGCTGGTGGTAATGTCGGTGCAACGGACATTGTTGAGATTATTAAAAAAGTGTATCCTAAAGATGGACAAATATCAGTACTAATATCAGATTGTATAATTTCTCCTGGCAAAGGACATAATGCATCCGAATATTTAGTAAATCAACAAACAGGAATCAAAGGTTTTCTTGCGCTAAATAAGTATTTACCAAATACAGGTGTAGTAATCTACAGCATGCTTGGGAGTTTCAACGGATACTATTATGACACTGTTGACAACAAAAAAAGGTACACGGGCACTCGTCCCTATTACATTTGGGTAATGGGAGATATTCAACACCTAAAGAAGATGAGAGATGTCACGGAACCTAAGATGAAAACAAAACCTGCTCAAATGTGTGTAATTACCATGGGCGATCCCAAATTAAAGTATAATATAGTACCTGCTGGGGGAAATTACCAAATTTCACTTACGGATAAATTCACAGTAGAGAGATTGAAAAAAATGAGAACAGCACAAGGAGAGCGCGCTATTATAAAACTAAATGCGGACTTCTCAAAAATGTTGCAAGACGAATCCTTTTTAACAGATGTTTCAAACTATGAGGTAAGCGATAAAAGGTTTCGAGTTGATAATGTTATAAAAGGAAATGATAACAAGTTTACAATTACCATTTCCACAAATCAAGTAATAGGGAGAGGTACAACCATCTATGTACGTTTGATGAACAAACTGCCCCAGTGGGTCAATAAATGTTCTGATAAAGATGGCGGATTCCCTGATCCCAGTGCAAAATTGCAAACCACCTATGGATTGTCATACTTGATTGGAGGTGTGTATGATGCCTACACTTTCAATGGAGATAATCTTGCAGATATGAAAATAACAATCAAATAACGTAATATTATGGGAAATTTCTTTGGAAACATTTATTACCTGTTTGTTGGCTTATTTGGTCAACATCTGAGCGATTACCTATGGGGCTATGACTGCACGACGCAAAGTTTTACTGCCTCTGTGGTATATGCATCCATCGGATTCATGATGACGGCACTTACCGCCGTTTTATGTGTTGTATATTATTTTGTCATCAACCATCCCCGCCTAAATAAGTGGTGGCATTGGATAATTGCTGCTGGAATAGTGTTTGGACTCAACCTATTGATTGGGGGAATTTGGGTTGTTAATAATTTGTAGTCTGGGCTTATTCCAGATTGCTTACTATACACTCAACAACCAGATGGTTCCCAAACACAGAATATCTTTGAATCAGATTGTTGGATGTTCGGATTAGTTAACGGTATTGTTTCCTTCATCTGGTTCTTTCTGCTTTCCATCATTATCAAACGGTGGAGTCGTAATTGTCGCCATACCCCATGGAGAAGTATATTCCCTAAAAGAAACAAATAAAAACAACATAAAAAATATGAGCAAATTATATGTATTTGGTATAGGTGGAACAGGGGCACGAGTGCTACGTTCACTTACTATGCTTCTTGCCTCTGGGGTAAAATGTAATATGGATATTGTTCCCATACTCATTGACCCCGATAGTGCCGCAGACAGTCTCACAAAGGCTGTAGAAGCATTCGACGCATACACAAAAGTTCGATCCCAATTGCAGTATAACGGCAATGGAAGTCATTTCTTTGGCACAACCATTGACGAGAAAGTTCATCGCTATTTTATTCCCCTTAAAGACACGGACAATAAGACTTTCTCCCAATATATTTCACTTTCAACGATGACTCCAACCAATCAGGCACTGATGCGTATGCTTTTCTCGGAAGACAATTTAAACTCCGATATGGTGGTTGGTTTCAAAGGAAATCCCAACATGGGTAGTGTGGTTCTTAATCAATTTGTTCCATCTGATCAGTTTCAACAGTTTGCAAATGGATTCCAGCAAGGGGACAGTATTTTTATAATCAGTTCGATTTTTGGAGGTACGGGGGCAAGTGGCTTCCCTTTGTTGTTAAAAACACTTAGAAGCAATCAAAATGTCCCCAATTTTAATTTACTCAACAATGCACCTATAGGAGGCATTACAGTTTTGCCATATTTCTCGGTAAAAGTAGATCCAAATAGTAGTATTGATTCTTCTGACTTTATTGACAAAACAAAAGCCGCCCTTGCCTACTATGATACCAATGTTTCTGGAACAAATTCCATAGATCGTCTATATTATATTGCAGACACAGTAGCACCCACTTACGATAATCATGAAGGAGGTCAGGCACAAAATAATTCAGCGCATATAGTTGAACTCTTCTCGGCTCTTGCGGTGATTGACTTTGCAGGAGCCAATGTACAGCATACGGGCACGAATCCCACACAATGTTTGGAATATGGTATTCAGAATGATGTAAAAACAGTTACGTTGCCCGACCTTGGAAATGTATCGAACAGCCTATTGTCAGCGCCATTAACACAATTTTTGTTATTTAGAAAATATCTGAAGGATGCTCGTAAATGGCAATATCGCCATCAGCCATGGGCAATCGATGCTGAGTTTGACAATTCATTCTTCTCATCTCAATTTGAGAAAGATGTCGAAAATATTTTAAGTTTATATGAGGGTTGGCTAAATGAATTGGATTCCAATATTCGTGCATTCTCGCCATTTGATCTAAACAGAGAGCATCATATTTTCAATATGGTCAAAGGTTTTAATCCTCAAAGGACGAAGTTCAACAACTATGCGTTATTTGACGATGCCTTAAATTTTCAGCATAGGCCCAGCGGCATCAGCAAAGATCAGTGGTTTATTGACCTCTTCTTTGGAGCAACTCAAAAAATAGTCAAACGTAAATTCAATTTTTAATATATGGCATTCATCTTTCGTCTCCACCCAAATGGGCCAAATACCAATACCGATTGGCTTTCCAGTCAATCATATGGGTCAAATGTGATTTCACAGATTGAAGCACCCAATGGAGCATCGGCCCAAACGGAAATAACCTCAATTCCTTCCCCTTTTGCACGTATCGCGCTTGTGAAGAGTGCCTTTGGTGAAGTTGTAAAATCCAAGAACCTCTCAGGCAATACCATTTATCATAAAATGGTTTCTGATAGTCTTGACGTAGCAGAGATTTTCTTTAATTATGATAAACTAAAAAGTAAGTTCAAAATTGTTGTATGGGACATTAAAAATGACCTTGCGTCATTAAAAAACACTCATCCTCAAATTTATGACTCGTTGGATGTTTTCTTAAAACAAGATGCTCCCGTTTATAATTTTGACAGTATGAATCGACTTTACATCCTTGTGTATATTGGTAAACAAAAGAAGACACAGATGGATGTGGTGGGTGCGACTTCGCCAGCCTCGATGTTTTTTACTCCAGCCAATAACCTCTCTTATATTTCCAATGATATTTCATTTGGGCAAGACCATCCTTTTGATGGACAGTTTCAACCATTATTTAAGCGTGATCCTAAATTTGTTGAATATCTTTTTACTTTCCGAAAAGACTATGGACAACAGTTTGCATCCGATTTTCCCGAGGTGAATGATTACCTCGATAACACATATTCAGAACTTTCAGGAAGACTAAAGAACATAATTGTTAATATTCAACCTACTGCTCTTTCTAATTACAATGTGCTTAGCATTAATGCTTCCAATACAGTAGATATTCTTGGGAAACCATACCATACAAAACCACTTCAACCTGTGCGGAATAGTGATTTCACTATAGCACAAAGCCATTATTCTCAAGGTGAATTACCATTGGTTTTACCTGTCGAAAAAGGAAATCAATATGCTAATTTGTTTTATGTGACAGATAAGTGGGGTTCACAAAATGCAGCACCATATTGCGACAATACCCCGTGGCAGAACCGTACGTTGCCTAACGATGGGACGCCACATCCATATTTGACCATAGATGATTTCTTAGAAGACACTGTGCTGGTATATCCCCGAAAAGCGAATACAGATAAATTCTTTTTCGGCAATTGGGACAACGCTTCAGAAAAAAGCGTGTTTTTACCACTCAAACCTTTATTCTTTGAGTTCTTCACAGTAGATCAACTTATACATGGGATAAATGGTAGTCCTATGATAAAAATGACTACCCTTAATAAAGGAGATGTGAGTGTAGAACTTACAATCCCAATACATCGAGGTAGTATTACATACACCAAGAATTATTTCCAAAATAATGTTCCCGATAGTAACCGTGGAGCAGTAGAAGTTGTTAATACATCCTTTGGATTGTCCATGCTTCCAATGGTAAGAACAAACAATCCTTTTTACCGTATAGCCATTGCGCATGCCTTCAATGATACAAAAAAGTATCAAATAGAAACTTATCTACAAGGTGGGAAAAATCCCAATATCCAAGAGATTATCAGAAATAAAACCGATAACGCATACCTAAAGACACACATCTTCACCAACGATGCAAGTCCTATAGATTGTATTCGAATCGGCATAGGGGGAAACTACGGTATGGTGATTCCTTTTTTCAATGTTGCACAAAGGAATCGCTCATTTGTCTTTGCTGTCGATTTTGGTACAACCAACACGCATATTGAATATACGGATGGTACGATTCAGCCTATTACGTTCAAGGATAGTCAATTGACATTTTGGGCAGATTATGATACTATTACCGAACAGACATTCGAGGCAGATCTGTCACCAGTTGAGATTGGAAAAAAATTCGCTTTCCCAACAAGAACGGCATTATCTGAAGCCTCTTATACTGATTGGCAACAGCCAGTTGTTCCTATGGCTCAGACAAACATTCCGTTGGTTTATGGTCATCGGCTCACTTTTGACTATAATACCATCAATACCGATCTCAAATGGAGTAATGCACCCATAAACATCCGTCGTGTTGAGAGTTATATTGACAACCTTATGTTGCTTATGCGCAATAAAGTATTGCTTGAAGGAGGACAATTAAACAATACCAAGATTATTTGGTTTTACCCTGGCTCAATGACAACTGCACGACGTAATGCCTACCAGACAGTATGGAATAATACCTATCAAAAATATTTTGGTGGAGTGGCTGGCAATATTTGCTCAACCCTTGAGTCTATTGCCCCCTATGAGTATTTCCGTAGGCAGACACCGGCAGCATCTCGGATGGTGAGCATTGATATTGGTGGTGGAACTACTGATGTCGTTATTGCGGAGAGAGGAAGCATTCTCTATACGACCTCTTTCCGGTTTGCAGCAAACACTATCTTTGGTGATGGCTATACGCAAAATGGTGCTTTGAATGGACTGGTAGCACATTATGTGAATGACATTCGTGAATTGCTGGGAAGGAATAGTCTAAATGAACTACAGAATATCCTGGATTCATTAAAGGCATCTGGGCTATCTACCGACTTGGCCTCATTCTTCTTCTCAATGAAGAATGACGACGAAGCCATAAGGAAGAATGCCTCGCATTTGCTTGATTGGAATGAAATGTTGCAAAAGGACGATGACTTTAAGGTGGTTTTCTTGCTGTTTTATACAGCAATAATTTACCACATTGCTCATATTATGCATGCTCAAAATCTTCAACCACCGCGTCATATAGCCTTTTCTGGAAATGGTGCACGGGTGGTGTCTGTGTTGAGTTCTAATACGGGGACCTTGGCAGATTACACAAAAGACATCTTTTGTAGAGTGTATAAGATTAGTCAATATGATGCAAACGGATTAGACATAATCCTAACAGATAGCCCCAAAGTGGCGACTTGTAAAGGCGGTTTGAGTATTGTTCAAACGGGCAATGTGAATATTGCTATAGGTAGTAAGTTGATTCTTAAAAACACTGCATCCGAAACATTCTACGATTCGACCATAGATAATTACCAAACGATTGGTCACGACGAGAAAAACAGCACGATAAAAGATGTGCGAGATTTTCTCCAATTCACTCTTAAGAATAAATCCTCATTCTCTATCAAGGATCAGTTTGGTATTGCACAAAGTGCGTTGGAAGAGGCAATGTCTGTTTGCGATAGAGATTTAGATACCTTTTACGATAATGGTCTTGAGCGCAAGTTGCAAGAGAATGCATCGACTGACCCGATAGAGGAAACGTTGTTCTTCTATCCAATTATAGGTATGCTCCACGAATTATGCAATTATATAAATACAAAAGAGTGAAGTCATGAATATTTTTTTGAAAACCACAATACTTTGTGTTACAATATTGTCAGTATTGTCCTGCGGAGGTCCTAAAGAAGGCAAACATGGACAATTCCAAACAACAAAACAAGCAGAACAACGTAATTCTGTATCTGCCAAAAAAGACTCTCACTCAGCAATTTCGCAGTCATCAATTTCGGCAAATGATGCGAATTCGGTGGATAATGATCTTTTAGATAAAATACTCTGTTTTTTTGTTATTGTGGAAGCGGGATGCATCGGTTGGTTAAAATTTAAAATGGAAAAAGATTCTGATAGATTAGATAGACATAGAAGAGATATAAACAATAACAAAATAGATATAAAAAGAATTGAGACAGCCTTGTCAGAAATAAAAAAATGCAATTTTCAATACATCCCATCAACATCCAAACAAGAGATTCCGACAAAACAAGAGCCGATAGATGTCCCCGAAGAATCTGACTCAATGACAAAGTTTGAAGATACAAAAAGTGTCTTTTTGAAGTATTTCAAAGATGGTATACTTGAAGAGGTGGCTTCGCAAGAAGAGGCTTTATATGAAGTAACATTTGAAATAGATGGAAAAACTGGTTATTTCGAGTTTGTAGGAGATGAAAGAAAAGCCATAAAAAATAAAAACTCAGTACTTGACGATGTTTGCGAAACGAAAGGGTATTTTAGCAATGCTACTCACATAGAAACCAAGAAGTGGGGTGAGTGTGTCAAACAATCTGATGGTAAATGGAAAGTTACGAAAAAGGCGATATTATCATTCAAATAAAACTATAACTGTATGCATTATTTTATAATTGGGACAATCATTCTCGTTATTATCTACTTTCAAGTATCGTTATATAGAAATACTAAAAAAAGGACGAGGATATTTAAATCGATTTTCCCTGAATCAGTAGAGGAAACATATTCTGTTTATAGGAAGGACCGGGATGGCGCCATTGTAATAGATGACAAATGTGAATCATTAAATAAGGAAATACAACAACTGAATGATAAAGAAAAAAAGAATGCTAACAAAATCAAGAAAAATAAAGATACCATCGATCTTCTAAATGATGATTTGAAAAAAAACACTCTTGAGCACGAAATAGTAAGGCTCAATTCGGAAAACAAAGAATTAAAAGAAAAGCGAAATAACTTATATAGAGATAAGGAATCATTGTTAAAAAGAATTCCTCAAAACTTCATTTGGGATAAAATTCTAAAAAGTATCAATATTTATCTTGAGAAAAATAAGGGTAGCGTTAGCGACTTCCATCTCATCAAAGATATTGTTGACCGTAATTGTGATGTAGAAGAGGATGCTATCCAGACCCAAGTACCCATGCCGTTATACTATGGCTTGATGGGGACCATGGCTGGTATCATTGTTGGTGTAGGATATCTCTGGCTATCAGGAGGCCTAACCGCTATTTTAAGCACAAGCCCTAATGCCACAAATACTGCTACAGATGGTATTGTTGCATTATTGGGTGGCGTAGCACTTGCTATGATATGTAGCATTATTGGTATTATTCTTACAACAACTGGTTCATCCAAACTAAAAGATGCTAAAATATCCGTTGAGGAACGAAAGCACGAGTTTTTAAGTTGGATGCAGGCCGAACTTTTGCCCAAACTAAATAATGACATCGCTGACGTATTAAGCAAAGTTACATCAAATCTCACAGAGTTCAACGAGACTTTTTCTGATAATGCAGAGAAACTCCATTATGCTCTCAACGAGGTAAACAAAGCCACCGATGGACAAACTCAACTACTAACAGCAATCGATAAATTGAAAATATCTCGCATTGCTTCAGCCAATATTGAGGTTTACGACAAGTTGAAAGCGTGTACTGATGAGATTGGACTTATAGCCGAGCAACTTCAAAGCAGTCGTGCATATCTCCAAGAAGTACGCACATTGAATGAAAAGTTGGATAGTTCCGAGCAAAGGACGAGAACCATTGAAGATATGGCTGAGTTTTTCAAAAATGAACGAAGTAATTTGGTCGCTATGCAGTCTGTACTAAACATTGCTATTGGAGACATTCAGACAAATCTTAAAGATTCTATTGAGAGTTTGAAGGAAACGTCATCAAAGCAGATAACCGAATTGGTCGCACATATGACCGAGCAGAGGCAAAGACTTCAATCTGCGATTGATGAACAAGATAAAGTTTTGGAGCAAAAGACAACGGAAATCAATCGCCTAATAGCAAATTTAAGTTCTGTTGAAAAGATGGTGCAAACGTTGGATGCTTCTGCAAAAAAACAGAGTCAAGCCATCTCTGCATTAGGCCAAGACATTCGTGATTTAGCTATGCAAAAAGCAAGTGGTACAGTGACTGTGAAGCGGGAGGCATTGCCACGTTGGTCAAAGGCGTTGATTATTGCTGGAGGTTCAATTGTGAGTCTCTATTGCCTTATTTCACTTATACTAAGTTTGGGGAAATTGGTTAATGCCATATAATCATGTCAACAAAACAGAAAAAGGAATCCTTCTTTTGGACAAGTTATTCCGACCTCATGACGTCAATGTTCTTTGTCATGTTGGTTTTGTTTGTATTGGCAATAGCCCTATTACACCATAAAGTTGTTGAGATACAATCATTGTATGATGAAGTTAAAGTTAAAAATGTGCAATACGAAAAAATATTACAACTTGAAACACAGTTTGAAGAACTTGGTCGTTCTTCTGACTTTATGTATGTTGAGGACAAGCGAATGTTTGTTGCCAAAGATTTTGTAGGAATAGAGATATTCAATCCCAATGAGGCGACAATAAAACAAGAGCATATTGCCACAGTTGACAAAGTAGGAAAATCTCTTCAGGATATAGTAAAACGTCTCTTTGAAAAAAATCCAGATTTAATGTTTCAATTGGTCATTGAGGGTAATGCCGCAATCCCTTGGGAAAAGAAACATGATGGCACATATAATCCTGACAATAATGAAATGTATAAATTGAGTTATGAAAGGGCGCTTGCACTTTATATGTATTGGAAGCAAAATGGTATTGATTTGCGCAATTATAATACTGAAGTTATTATTTCGGGTAGTGGTTTTAATGGCATAAATAGAGATACCGTAAACGAAGATAACAATAAACGTTTTATCATTCAGATTATCCCAAAGCCGAGTAATTTCTCAAAAATAGAGTAAGATTGATAGATTCAAAAACAATTGTGAGATAACTATGCCAACCAAGCAGAAAAAAGAATCTTTCTTTTGGACAAGTTATTCCGACCTCATGACATCCATGTTTTTTGTCATGCTGGTGCTGTTTGTGTTGGCGATAGCCTTGTTGCACAATAAAATGGTAGTGACTGAAACACAATAAAAAAAGATACAACAATTACAACATTCTATAGAAAATATTGATCCAGAATATTTTGAATATAGTAAGGAATTCAAACGACATACATTGAAAGATATTACAGTCTCTTTTCAAACAGGGAGTTCTAATATTAATGACATTCCTCAGAAGGATTTGGATCGGCTGAAAGCCGCGGGACAGGCCATTGTGCGTTTTATGCAAGAAGCAAAACAAACAATACCAGATGCCGAATACTTGCTTATTATAGAAGGACAAAGTTCTAAGGATAATTATGTTCGTAATTATGAACTTAGTTATGAGCGATCTCTTTCTTTGATTAAGTACTGGTCTTCCAATGGAATTGTCTTTGATTCTCTCCCCTGTGAAGTTATTATTTCTGGTAGTGGTCAATTGAGCAGTTTCCGTGTCGAGCCTGACAACAAAAACAACAAAGCAAACCAACGCTTTGTAATCCATATAATACCCAAACCAGGTAATTTTACAAAAACAAATTGACACGCATGAAGAAAACCCTCATATTGATTTTGATAATATTCCTTGGAATTTCATGTGGGCCCAAATCGACAATACACCCTACGAATGGTAACCAAGGAAAATCTGTTGTTCACTCTCACAATCAAACAACTGTGTCAAAGGGGAAGTGCTCTATACCAATGCGTCGCGATGGAGGCGTTTGCTATGTGGTTGTCAAGATTAATGGTGTGGATATGGAGGTTATCTTTGATACCGGTGCTTCAGATGTTGTTATTTCTTCAATTGAGGCATTGTTCCTTTTGAAACAAGGTAAATTGACAGATGATGACATAATAGGTACTTCATATTATAAGGTTGCCAACGGAAGTATATCTGCAGGGACTGTGATTCGATTGCATTCAGTTCAAATTGGAACCAAGGTATTATCAGATGTGAGGGCAACTGTGGTTGATAATATGGAAGCCCCACTCCTTCTTGGTCAATCCGCACTTGAACGTTTTTCTTCTGTGAGCATCGATTATAAAAATAATGTAATAAATATAGAATAAGTAAACCATGCGTGTTTCGGTTCCTTTAATTGTAGTATTGTTTTTATTGTTTTTATCGTGCTCGCCAGCCAAGCGTGATAAATCCACAAAACAAACATCATATAAATTGTACTATACGGGTTTCACCGTACAATATAATTCTGTAAACCGACAGCCCGATTGGGTAGAATATACATTGACAGCAGAGCAGGTATTTATCACGGACAATACACTTAGTACTAGCCATAAATTTAAGCAAGATCCGAAATTACAATTGCCACAGGCATCAGATGCTGATTATAAAGGTATAAGCAAGAAATATGGACTATCAAGAGGACACATGGCGCGTCGGCAGGATATGAAATGGTCATCGCAGGCTGTCGAAGAAAGCGATTATTATACGAATATTTGCCCTCAGAATGAGACGCTGAATAAAGGATTATGGAAAAAAATTGAAGATTTGGTACGTGAGATGGCCAAGCAGTATGACTCCGTACATGTGGTATGTGGCCCCATCTTCACAAATACGGCTTATGGGTATATAGGTCCGAGTCGTATCCCCGTGCCTGACTATTTCTTCAAAACTTTGCTAATAAAGGATTGCTCTGGCTATCATGCAATAGCATTTCTGTGCCCCAATAATGGTGTCTCCTGTAGCATGAATAGTGTACAATGTACAGTGGATAAAGTGGAATCAATGGCTAAAATTGATATATATTCATACTTGCCAGATAATATTGAATCAATAGTTGAGGGCTCTTAAATGCTGCTAAATGAGGTGTGAAATTAGAATAAATGCTATCTTTGCATTTCAAATCTTGAAATATGGAGGCATTTATTCTTGCTGCCGGACTTGGCACGCGGCTGCGTCCGCTGACTAACGACAGACCGAAGGCGTTAGTTGAGGTTGGCGGTCGTACTCTTTTAGAAATCAATATTGAGCGTCTTGCTCGTCAAGGGATTGGCCATATCGTTGTCAATGTGCATCATTTTGCCGATATGATGAAGGATTATATCGAGTCGCATGATTGGCCGGTGAAAGTGGATATATCCGACGAGAGCGATTTGCTACTCGATACTGGTGGCGCTATTGCTCATGCTGCACCGCTGTTTGACGGAGCGAGCCGCATATTGGTGCATAATGTCGATATTCTGTCGGATATTGATGTTCTGTCAATGATGAACTATGCCGAGTACACAGGCTCTTATGCTACATTGGCCGTCAGTCGGCGGAAGTCGTCTCGTCAGTTGCTTTTCGTTGATTCCATGCTTGTTGGATGGCATAATTTTAATACGGATGAATATCTTTGGACGGACTCGCCAGTATCTATGTACGAAGAAATGGCTTTTAGTGGCATAGCACTGATTGACCCGCATCTGCCACAAGATTTGGCATCCACTCATAAAGGTGCATTCCCAATTATTCCAGAGTATCTTAGGCTGGCTAAAGATAATGTTATCAATGCTTTTGAACATGATTCCCGGCATTGGTTGGATGTGGGGAAGCCCGAAACGCTTTCTATGGCAGAGCGGTTTGTCATGTGATGGATTATAATTGAACGGAATAAGTATAAATTGTTGGTTATGAAGAATTTTATTGTTTGTAATGCTTCGGCTGGTTCGGGCAAGACCTTTACGTTGGTCAAAATGTATATTAGCCTGGCTTTTGATGTGGAAGGAGCATGTTGTGGCGATGATGTGCTGACAAACAAGGTTAAAGCGCAATTGCGCGATAGGTATAAGCATATTTTGGCTATAACTTTCACCAAGAAGGCTACCAACGAGATGAAAGAGCGTATTATGAGCAAGTTGGCAAGTATGGCGAAAGATGCGGCTGGATGTGATATAGCGCAGTCGATGGTGGATGATGCGGTAAAGGAAGGCCGTCTGTCGGATAGTAATGATGCTCGTAGTAAGGAATTCTCTCGTTTGCAGAATTATGCCTTGGCAGTTCATTCGGCCATACTTCACGATTATTCCGACTTGTCGGTCTTTACGATAGACAGTTTCATGCACCGTGTGGTGCGTACCTTTGCCCACGACTTGCATCTGCCGCTCAATTTTGATGTCACGCAGCGTCAAGAGGATGTGTCGCTTGAGGTGGTGGATAAAGTAATGCGTTCGATAGGTGCTGATGATGAGAAGGAACTGACAGAGGTGCTTACGCACTATATGGATAGCAAGATGGATGATGACAAGAGTTATAGGGTTGAGGGGGAGATTTCGGCGAGATGCGAAGAATTGTTCAAGGAAAGCGCCAGTCAATACCTTGAGGTGTTGAAAGATAAGAGCATAGATGATTTCAAAAAGGTCATCGAAAAACTAACTAACGATAATAAGGATTTTGAGGACACAATCAAGAAAGAGGCTTTGAGGATAATGGTTTTAATTGATAGTGCGGGGCTTGATGTTAGTGATTTCAGCAATGGCGAGAGAGGCAGCATTTATAAGTTGGTGAAAAGTATGTCGGAGGGTTCTTTCCCCGACAAGTTGAACGCTACGCAGCAGAAATATTATGATGATGCGACGAAGGGTGCTTCGAGCAAATCAACGAAGAAGGCTGAAATAATAGCGTTACATCCCCCAATAAAGGACCTTATAGATTTTTGGAGCAATGGTTTGATGCTTTATAATACTCGTGCGGCATTGATGAATAACATCTATACGGTGGCATTGATGAACCGTCTGAACATGGAGGCGCATCAGTTCTATGATGAGAACGAGGTACTGCATATGTCGGAGTTTAACAAACTCATTGCCAAGGTGGTAAGTGACGAGCCTGCGCCATTCATCTATGAACGACTGGGTACATGGTATAGGGATTTTCTGCTTGACGAGTTTCAAGACACGTCGCACATGCAGTGGCACAATCTTCTGCCGTTGCTCAGCAATGCCATAGGTGACGGTGGCAGGGTTTTCATTGTGGGCGATGGCAAACAGGCCATATATAGGTTCCGCAATGGCGATGCGACAATCTTTACCAATTTGCCTGCCGTAGAGCAAAACGACCACGGCCATGGTGACAATTTCCGTGATGCTTATGAGCCGCTGAACCTCGAAACCAATTTCCGTTCGATGGCAAATGTCGTGAATTTCAATAACAATCTGTTTTTATGGATAGCCAAGGATAGGATAGGTGTTGACGGAGACCAGTTGCCATCCTTGATACCAGATGTTTATTTAGGAAAAGAAGGGGGAAAATATCTCGATGGCGAAGAAAGCCATTTGTGGCAAAAGAACAAAAAAGATGGTGGTTATGTGGAGGTTGCGCTCATGAAGAAGGGTGAAACGGAGAGTGGTGATGAGTACTCGAGACGGATATATGAGGCCATGTATAATACGATTAAGAGGCAGTTGGAATTGGGGTACGACTATAGGGATATAATGATACTGACGCGAAATAACAAGGAGTTGACGAGCATCTGTGCCTATCTGTCGGACAAGGAGATAAACGGAGAGAAAATAAAGATGGCGTCAGCCGAGTCGTTCCTGCTGTCCAATAGCCGTGTAGTGATGCTGATAATAAACACAATGCGCTATGTGGTTGACCCCACCGACCGGACGGCATCTACCACTGTAGTACTTCTACTCAAGCAGTTGGGCGTGCTGGTTGGCGATTACGATACCGATATTGTCAAGAAAGAGTATGAGGGGCTTGAAAAAATATTAGAGAAAGAGGGTATCATACTAAATGTTTCTATTTTGCGAAGCCTTTCAATATATGAATGTTGCGAGGAAATATTGCGATTATATGGTGTCTCTGCCCATGACAAAGAGGCAAACAATGAGGTCGATTACATAGCCGCCTTTTTGAGTGTTGTAGCGGCGTATGGCAATACAAATCGTCAGGACTTGGCGAATTTCTTGGCATGGTATGAGGAACAGGGGGATTTCTCGGCAAAGACTTCGGAAGATATGGATGCTATACGTATGATGACAATACACAAAGCCAAAGGATTGGAGGCCAAGGTGGTTCTGTATCCAATGCTTGAGAGGGAGCATGGCGTTGACTCGTCGCAGTGGGTAGCGGTTGGTGAGGATATCCGTAAAAAACTCGGCATCAATCTGCCTGCAGCCTATGTAAGGACGAAGAAGGGAGAGCGCACGTTGTTTCCGGATTTGTATGGTAGGGAGGAGCGCGATGCCGAGATGGACGCATTGAATGTGTTGTATGTCGCACTTACTCGCCCCAAACATAAACTCTTTGTTTTCTGCGAGAAAGATGGCAAAAAGGCGACATCGGGACAGAAAAATATCAATAAATTTTGTTCCAGTGAGGTATGGAGCGCAATGCGGAAAAAAGAAAATGAGGAATCAAGCGTTGAACATTATGTTGTAGGCGAGGATTTTGCGAAACCCAAAGAGAACGTGTCCGAGGAAGAGATAAATTCCAAGCCTGCGACATTGCCGCTAAATGTCCTTACGTTTGGCGATTGGAAAGAGAAAATACTTATTGCCGCCAAGGCTGAACCGATGCAATCGGGTGTTAACGAGGCTGTTGAATATGGTATTATGCTGCACGATGTGATGTCGAAGATATACCATAGGAGTGATATCGAGTCGGCTGTTGCAGAATATGCTGACGGACATGGTCTTTCTTATGATAAGGCACAGTCTTTGCTTGGCGATGTCCGTCGAATAGTTGACCATCCCGATTGTGCGCCATTCTTTGCTGATAACGTAGATGTTAGGAATGAATGTGAGATGGTGTGCGAAGGTGAAAGGACGGGGAATGACTCGAATGATAAAATAATGACTTTCCGTGCCGATAGGATTGTGATAGATAAGGCGGAGAATAAGGTATATGTGGTTGATTACAAGACGGGTAAAGATGACGATAATAAGCGTGAGCGTCATAAAAGACAAGTAGATAGATATTGCAACATTCTGCGCCAGATGGGTTACGACAATGTGGAGGGCTACTTGATTTATACTCACAACGGCGTAAGTGTAATGAAAACAAGTGATTAATTGTGTGGTTATTCAATGCGCTCTTCAAATAGGATAGGTTAGAGGCGCTGAATAATGACGTTTGTTTTAATAGATATTTAATTGAAAACCAAATAGGATATGGAGTTTTTTCTACATGAGGTGGCCGAGAAAATCGGCAAGAAGCATAACAGAGATATGAATCGCGTGGCGGTGGTGTTCAACAATAGACGTCCGTTTCAATTTCTGAAAAAGGAATTGTCGAAAGTTGTCGAAATTCCCTTTTTCCCGCCCACGATGATGACAATGGACGACCTTGTGCGTCAGATAAGCGGGAGCGAAATCGTGCAGAAAGAGTTTCTGTTGTTCGACCTTTATGATGTCTATCGCAAAAGCGAGGCCTACGAATCGCGCAAAGAACAGTTTGAGGAATTTATCTCAATAGGAGAAATGATGCTCTCCGATTTTTCGGAGATTGACCTCTATCGTGTTGATGCGCAGCAGTTGTTTTCCAACGTCGATGATGCCAAGCGTATAGAGGCATGGGGCAAGACTTTAGGTAGCGACAAGTCGCAACCATCTGATTTGATGAAAAACTATTTGAAGTTCTATCATTCATTGTATGGCGTATATTCTGCTTTTCGGCAGCATTTGGCTAAAGACAATCGTGCCTATAGCGGCATGGCCTATCGCATGGCGGCCGATATGATTGATTCCAAGATAGATGACTTGCGATACGAGCATGTATATTTTGTTGGATTTAATGCTCTGTCGGAGAGTGAAAAGCATATTGTGCAAGCCTTTGTGAAACAGGGCCGTGGCAGCATTATTGCCGATGGCGATGACTACTATTATACAGATATCAGCCAGGAATCGGGACATTTCTTGCGGATGATGCAAAAACAGTTCCCTCAAGCGGGATTCTTCCCTGTCCATGAAGACCATTTCGACAGTCATTTTGCCTCTGACAAGAAGATTAATGTGGTGGCATGTCCGGAGAATGTATTGCAGGCCAAATATGTGGGGCAGTTCTTGACAGATTTGACCAAGGATTGTGATAAGGAGCAGCGCGATGAACTATTGAAGAATACCGCCATAGTGCTGGCCGATGAGAAAAAGCTTGTGCCGGTGCTCAATTCGCTGCCCGAGGGCATTGCCGTCAATGTTACGATGGGATTCCCGTTTGCTCACAGCATGGTTTGTAATTTCGTGCTAAAACTGCTCGAACTGCATCGCAACTGCCATGCCGACCATTTCTACTATGAGGATGTGGTCTCCGTGCTGTCCGATTCTTTTGTATGCCGTTTGGCAGGCTACGATGTCAAACCGTCGCAGATTGTTAGGTGGCTGAACGAGAAGCACCTGGTCTATTCCTCGCTTTCGGATATTATGGATATGCTAAATAGCCATAATACGGTGGCTGATTTCTCTAATGAGGTTATAGAAAGATTGTTTAGCAGCGAGGCTTCCAGCGTCGATGGTATGATAAAACTATGGAACTACTGCCTTGATGCCATAGAGCAGGCAATGGGTTCGGCAAATACGCAGGATGATGAGGATGCCCCCAGCGGACAGAATTTGCCCCAAGAAGATGGGCGCAAAGAGTCCAATGTGTTTGAAAAAGAGGCGAATGTGCTTAAAGGCCTGCGTACCGTGGTGAGCCATTTCATCGAATTGCAAGAGCGTTATCACTTTATTGATAATCTTGCTACCTTGCGCAAAATCTACGACCGTTTTGTCCGTCGTCTTTCGGTGTCGCTTATAGGTGAGCCGCTTCAAGGGCTGCAAATTACAGGAATGCTCGAGGCTCGTAACCTCGATTTCGACCGAGTCATTCTGGTTTCGGCTGGCGAAGGTGTGCTGCCGGCCGGCATGAGTGGCAACTCGTTGATACCCTACGACCTCAAGGGTGGCGTGCTGGCGGGCTATAATCCGCATACTGGCGATTATATAAAGAGGGGTGCAGGTATGCCTACCTACAATGACCGTGATGCTGTTTATGCCAACCATTTCTATAGCCTCATACAGCGTGCCAGCGAGATACACCTCGTCTATTGTACCGACCCCGATGCTTCGGGCAAAGGTGAGCCAAGCCGTTTTGTCATGCAGGTGCGTGACGAATTGGCGCCACGCTACAATATCAAGGTCAACACCATCAACGTCCTCGCTCCACATTCTACAACACTGTCGCACTACATTGTAGGCGAGAAGACCGACGAGGTTATGCTGCGGTTGCGCGAAATGGTAGATGGAGAAGAGGTAGAGCGTTATGGCAGAAAGACAATCCGTGCCCTTTCTCCATCGGCACTCAACACATTCAATTCATGTCAGATGCGGTTCTATTATCAGTATGTGCTGCGTATGCGAGAGCAGGATGAACTGGCCGAGGAGGCCGAGGCTTCCGACCTTGGCGATTGTGTGCATGCTGTGCTTGAAGATGTGTTCCGTCCAGTCAATGGCCAGCTGATAGTCACCATGGACATCTTGGATAAGGCTCTTTTAGAAACAGACAAAATGATAGAGCAATGGTTTGCTGAAAGATATGGCGAGGAAGGCGCCAAAGTGGGCCGAAACTATATGATGCAGCAGGTGGCCAAACGTCAGGTGAAGAATTATATCAAATTCGAGAGAGAACAGATAGTAAACGGCTTTAACACTACTATTCTTTCGGTAGAGAGTGAAGACCTCTCGGCCTCAATAGACATAACGCTCTCTAATGACGAGGTAGTAAGAGCCTATGTGGCAGGCCGTGCCGACCGCATTGACACAGTAAGCAGTTCTTATGAGACATTCCTCCGCATAGTGGACTACAAGACGGGCAGTGTGTTGAAAACCGACCTTGAGTATCATTTAGATTCCAATAATGTGCCAGACAAATGGTTCCAAGTGATGTTCTATGCATGGCTTTACAAAAAGAATCACCCTGGGACACATGAAGATATGCTTTCGGGAATCATTCCGTTGCGGCGCAATGAACCACAGTTTATGAATGCCGTCATTAAAGGTGCAAAGGATGAAGCATCAGACATCGCGCTCAATGATGCCGCCTTTGAGGTGTTCGAGAAAGAACTGCGCAATCGTCTGCAATTGTTATTTGAGCCCGAAAACTTTAAGCCACTGTCTCAGAGCGAACGTACAGGCAAAGACCATTCCAAATGCGCCTTCTGTCCAGTACTATCATTCTGCCGCCTTCAGCCCGACGCTGAAAAGGCATTGGATTAATAGAGGTGAGGCAACTTGACATAGTGCAAAAAATCATTATTCTCGGAAAATCAAAAAAAAACGTATATTTGCAAATTCATTGTATAGTGTGCCTAATGGTATGATGGGTACTGTCGGAGGGGCGACAACTATCATACTTTTAGAGATATACAATGTAAAATAAACGAATTGTATCAGCAATAAAGCATTTACACTGAAACAGCAAATAACGTTGTGTTTCTTATGAAAAGAACCCTTTTTCTGATGATTTTGGCATCCCTGCTGCTTACAGGGTGCAATGGTTTGTCCTACATGAGGTCGCACCATGGCGATGTGCGCTATCAGGCCACTCCCGACCCAGTGGAAACGCGTAACAACAAGGTGATTGTTAAGTTTGTTGGCGTTATCCCGCAGAAGTATTTCGACAAGAAATGCGCCATGTTCCTCCAGCCTGTCTTTACATGGGACAGCGGCTCGATAGCCCTTGAGCCTATGACTTTGAAGGGAGAGGACGTGAGCGGTGCCGGTACCCGTATCAACTACGAGATGGGCGGTCGTTTCACCTATACGGATATGTTCGATTTCCGTCCAGGCATGGAGACTGGCAAGGTCACTCTTGCGCCTGTGGGCTATAAGGCCAGCGCTACCGATGATGTGTCGCGCTTTGCCGAGGACGTTATGGAACGCAACGATGGTATGCTTTTCTCCGAGGTGCTTATTTCCGACGGAGTTAACACCACGTCGCAGTGGATTGACATTCACGGCATGATTTCTATCGCACCGGTCAACTACAATAAGAAAGAGGGTGTTGTTGATGCCGCCGATGTCTATTTCCCCAATGGTGACCATGTGCTGAACTGGAATTTCGGCATGAACCGTAAATATGACACCTACAATATGTTCCGCGACTTGAAGCGAATCATGCTCGAAAAGGGTCTGCCGAAGCAAATCAATATTACTGGCTGGTCTTCGCCCGAAGGCGAGGAGCGTTTCAATGCTGGCCTCTCGAAACGTCGTGCCGACGTGGTTACCGAAGAGTTCCGCAAACTGCTTGACGAGGTGCTGACCGTTATGGCTCGTCGTGCCAAAGTGAAACAGCAAGACGTTGAGTATTACAAATACAACCTCCTGAAACAGGTCATCATCACCACTCGTCCCGCTGGCGAGGACTGGGTGCATTTCGTGGTTATGGTTGAAAACTCCGACATAGAGGAGCGCCACAATGTCATCAATGTTGTTGAGACACAGCAGAACCTCTTGAAACGTGAGCAGATGCTTCGCAATATGGCCGAGGTTTATCCTCAGTTGAACGAGGAGATTTTCCCCAGTCTGCGCCGTTCGCAGGTGGCTCTTTATTATAGCGAGGCCCGTAAGAGTGACCCCGAATTGCTGAAACAGGTACAGATTGACCCATCGCGCCTCTCGTTCGATGAGTTGATGTATGTTTCCTATATCAACTATAGTTACGATGCCAAGATGAAATACTACAAGTGGGCCACTGAGCATTTTGCTAACGAATGGGCTGCTTGGAACAACGCTGGCGCTGTGGCATTCTATCTTGATGACCTTGACGAGGCAGAGCGTTATCTCAATGTGGCTCGCGAACTCAACCCTCATAACCCCGATGTGCTCAACAACATGGGTCTGCTCTATATGGGCAAACAGGACTACTCGCTGGCTAAATACTACTTTGACGAGGCTCTGCAGCAGGGTAGCACTGATGCCGAGCAGAACATTGTTATTCTCGACCTTGAGCGTGGCAACTATGAGGACGCCATGAAACACCTCAAGAAGAAATCGTGCAACTTCAACCTCGCATATGTGCAACTGGCAAGTGGCGAAGTCAATGCTGCTATTCGTACTCTCGACTGCTGCCTCGACCAGAACGCCGAAGTCAACTATCTGCGTGCCGTGTGCTATGCCCGTTTAGGCGACAAAGCCAACTGCTACAAAAACCTCAAGGCTTCGCTCGACCAAGAGTACGATTATAAGTACAAAGCCGAGGTCGATGTCGAATTCCGTGCCTTCCGCGAAGACCCCGAGTTCAAGGAGATAATCAAACTCTACAAACAGGAATAGCAATTAGCAAGCCTATCAGTATATAAGGAATGTAGCCCTCTCTACATTCCTTTTTTAATAAATTCGTTTTTCATGAAGAAACAAATCCCTAATCTCATAACGCTCTGCAACCTGCTATGCGGTGTGTTGGCCACAGGCTATGCCGTTGCAGGACAGTTAGACACTGCGGCATTCTTTGTGTTGCTTGGCATAGTGTTCGATTTCTTCGACGGTCTTGCGGCTCGTCTGTTGCACGTCGCCTCGCCGTTAGGCAAAGAACTTGATTCCTTGGCCGATGTAGTGACTTCTGGCGTTGCTCCGGGTTTCATGCTATTAGCCATCTTTCAGGGTGCCGGATGGGGTATGTGGGCGTATTTGGCTCTGTTAATCCCGTTGTTTTCGGCCTATCGTCTCGCCAAATTCAATATCGACACACGTCAGTCTCATTCTTTTCTCGGCCTTCCCGTGCCGTCTAATGCTTTGATATGGGTGTCGCTTGGAGCAGTCTATTCCAACTCGGCGTTGCTTGATATAGCCCTTTTGCCAGCCCATGGTCTGGCAGCGTTTTGTTTTGGCAGTGTAGGCGTTTTTGTGCTATTGGCTGTCGAACTGATAGGCTGCGTGCTTATGGTCTCCGAATTGCCCCTGTTTGGGCTGAAATTCAAAAACCTTAAATGGGTCGACAACAAGACGAGATTTCTTTTCCTTCTTGTTGACATCGTTCTTCTGCTTCTCTTTGGCGTTATGGCGTTGCCGATAATCATTTTGTGGTATATCGCTCTCTCACTCTGTACTAAAAAGACTGCCATACAATGAAACCTCCTATTGATATTGCTATTGCCGACTACGACTATCCGTTGCCCAATGAGCGCATAGCCAAATATCCACTGCCGCAACGCGATCAGTCAAAACTGCTCCACTACCATCATGGACAGATTGAAGAGTCCTGTTTTGAGGCACTTCCGTCCATGATTCCTGCAGGGGCATTGATGCTTTTCAACGACACCAAGGTCATTCATGCGCGTCTGTTGTTTCATAAGGCTACGGGAGCAACAATAGAGATTTTTTGCCTCGAACCGTGGCAGACCGTTGCTTCCGAATCGTTTGCGCAAAGAAGCAATACAACCTGGCTCTGCTTGGTGGGCAATAATAAGAAGTGGAAAGACGGCCAGTTGTCAATGAGTACTTGTGTTGATGGCAAGGCCATAACGCTCCGAGCCACGCGTCGTGAGGCCGTAGGCGAGAGTTGGGTGATAGATTTTGATTGGGATGGTGGCGTCAGTTTTGCTGAAGTGGTTGAGTCTGCAGGTGTTATCCCTTTGCCGCCGTATCTGCACCGCGAGGCTGAAACCTCCGATGCCGAGCGTTATCAGACCATCTATGCCGACCACGAAGGCTCTGTTGCAGCACCTACGGCGGGACTGCATTTCACCGACCGAGTGATGTCGCAACTGCACGAAAAAGGCGTTGAGACCGAATTTGTTACATTGCAAGTTGGTGCTGGTACCTTTAAGCCGGTAAGCACTGCCACCATCGGCGAACACTCCATGCATGTGGAGCATATCCAGGTGTCGGCACATAATCTTCAACGAGTCATTGACCATTGCGACAGCCCTATTATAACCGTCGGCACAACTACCGTACGTACTTTGGAATCAGTCTATTGGTTCGGCGTTCAGTTGTCGCTTAATCCAGACCTTGACGCTATGTTTATCCATCAGTGGGATTGCTACGACCTTGAAAAGAATGCTTTGCCGTTGCTCGAATCGTATTCCAATGTGCTGCGGTGGATGGAACGTCATGATATTGAACGTCTCGATGGTGCCACGCAATTGCTTATAGCCCCAGGCTATCGCTATCGTGTCGTTAAGGCTTTGATAACCAATTTTCACCAGCCGAAAAGCACGTTGCTGCTCCTTGTTGCGGCACTCATCGGAGATGATTGGCACCGATGCTACGATTTCGCACTTGACCACGGTTTCCGTTTCCTCAGTTATGGCGATAGTTGCTATTTCGAGCCATGAAATCCTTTCGTTTCGCGCCTTTGCGTGAATTATTGCAACTGATTATCCCTGAGTCGTGTGTCGTCTGCGGCAAACCCCTTGAGGGTGACGAGCGTTTCCTTTGCGTTAACTGTCTTGGTTCGCTGCCGTTCAATCACTATTCCGATTCAGCAGGCAACGCTACCGAACTACGTCTTTCTGGCTGTTTCCCCTTTGTGGCGGCGACATCGTTCTTGTCCTTCCGTCAGGGCAATGAAACGCAGGCTATAGTGCATAGAATCAAGTATTACGGCAACGAGAAACTTGGTGTGTATATGGGCCGAATGTTTGGTGTTGAGTTGCTGGCGTCTCACCGGTTTGATGATGTTGACTGCATTATGCCAGTGCCGTTGCATTGCCGCAAGCAGCGACGTCGCGGCTATAATCAGTCATTACTGCTATGCAAAGGAATTTCCGAGGTATTGGGTAAAGATGTTGAGAATGAGGCGGTAGCACGTGTGGTACCTACGGAGACGCAGACTCATAAGACTCGTACCGAACGCTTTGATAATATGAGTAATGCCTTCAAAGTTGTTAATCCTCAGCGTATTGAAGGACGGCACATACTGCTTGTAGATGATGTTCTAACCACCGGCTCTACCATTAGCGAGTGTGCTGAAACAATTCTAACGGTTCCTTCCACGAAAGTCAGCGTGGCAACGTTGAGCATCACTGTTGGATAGTTTTTTGCAACTCTCAAAAAAATTCCGTATCTTCGTTATATCAAAATGGTTATAACTCATAGTGTAACTATTTTGTTGTATGATTGTTATAATTTTATTCTATGAAATACAACAGAGTACTTTTGAAACTTAGCGGTGAGTCGCTTATGGGCAAGCAGAGTTATGGTATTGACCCTAACGTGCTCAGCCAGTATGCTGCCGACATCAAGCAGGCCGTTGAGGCTGGCGTCGAGGTGGCTATCGTCATTGGTGGTGGCAATATCTTCCGTGGTCTCAGTGGTGCCGCACAGGGCATGGACCGTGTGCAGGGCGACTATATGGGCATGATGGCCACGCTCATCAACAGCATGGCGTTACAGGCAGAACTTGAAAAACAAGGACTGAAAACGGAGTTGCTCAGCGGTCTTGCCATAGAGCCAATCTGCAAGGAAATGAGCCGTCGGCGTGCCATCGAGGCTATGCGTGACGGCCGCGTGGTGATTATCGGCGGCGGCAGTGGCAATCCTTTCTTCACAACCGATACCGCATCGGCATTGCGCGCTGTTGAGATTATGGCAGATGCCATTCTGAAAGGCACCCGCGTTGACGGCATATACACTGCTGACCCTGAGAAAGACAAGACGGCTACCAAATTCCAGCATCTGACTTTCCAAGAGGCTCTTTCCAAGCGTCTTAAGGTTATGGACCTCACCGCTTTCGCCCTATGCGAGGAGAACAATCTGCCCATCTATGTGTTCGATATGAACCGTCAGGGCAACCTGTTCCGAGTTGTTTCGGGCGAAAACATTGGCACCGAGGTGTCTGCAGAATAGTTTTAATTACCGTATTTGCAAATTAACATTATCAAAATATCATACTATGAACGACTTATCGAAAGCCTGCCTTGATGAGGCAAAAAAAGGAATGCAGAGTTCAATTAATTTTTTGGATAAGGAACTGCAGAAAATCCGTGCTGGCAAAGCCAATCCGGGAATGCTTGACGGCGTGAAGGTTGACTATTATGGAACCCCCACCGAGATTAGCCAGGTGGCAAACATCAACACCCCTGATGCTCGTAGCATTATCATTCAGCCGTGGGAGAAATCCATTATTGGCGCTATCAATAAGGCCATTCTCGATGCCAACCTGGGCTTTACTCCTCGTCATGAAGGCGAAATCCTCCGCATTATTGTTCCTCCTCTGACCGAAGAGCGTCGTAAAGAACTTACCAAGGCCGCCAAGACCGAGATAGAAAATGCCAAGGTCAATATCCGTAACGCTCGCCGCAACGTCATGGACAAGGTCAAGAAACTGAAAGACAAATCAGTGCCCGAAGACGAGGTGAAGCAGGTGGAGAAAGAGTTGCAGGACATTACCGACAAGTTTGTGGCTGAGTGCGACAAAATCTATGCCGCCAAGGAGAAAGAAATCATGACGGTATAATAGGGTAGGCGAGTAGTGTCTATGATTATCAATAGGTTTGATACACTACAGTCAACTAATAAATACTGCGAACTCCTCGATTTGTCAGAAGTCGAGGAGTTCACTGTTTTCTGGGCCATAGAGCAGACCGCTGGCATAGGACAGCGGGGCAACCATTGGAGCAGCCAGCCGGGCAAGAATCTTACTTTCAGCATTGTGCTGCATCCTGACGGAGTGCCTGCTGCCCGTCAGTTCGTGCTAACGCAGGTTTTAAGCCTTGGCGTGGCGGATTATTTGAAAGGTGTGTTTCGTGACGAACAGCACAACGATATCGCCGATGCCGTAAGAATAAAGTGGCCCAACGACATATATGTGGGGACGAGTAAGATATGTGGTATGCTTGTCGAAAACCGCCTGTCGGGTGGCGTCATAGGTTCCTCCATTTGCGGCATAGGTCTAAATATCAATCAGACTGTTTTCGACGACTGGGTGCCCAATCCGGTGTCGATGGCGCAACTAACGGGGAATGAGTATTCTATCGAGGACGTCTTGCACCGTGTTCTTGCGGCAATAGAAAAACGCTACCGCTTTCTTTTGGGTGGTAATGAGGAACGGCTAAAGGCTGATTATGTGTCGTGCCTGCTGAATAAAGGCATAACGGCTCGTTATTCCTATATGGGTAAAGAGATAACCGCCACGATACAAGATGTATCGCCACAAGGCTATCTATTCCTCAAAGATTCGGATGATAATGAGTTGGTTTGTGAGATGAAGCAAATCCAATTCTTGTTTTGAAGCAGGTATTAATCTGTAGGTGAAATTGGAGAAATCCTCCTTCCATGTAAGCAACAAGTCATTTGGGAAGCAAGGTAATAAAACAAAAAAAGGAACCCATTGGGTTCCTTTTTCTTTGATGCTTAAGCGTTACTTACTTGGCAGCCTCTTCGGTGTTAGCCTCTTCGGTAGCAACGGTCTCAGCGACGGCGGTGCTGTCGGTAGCAACCTCTTCGGTAGCAACCTCTTCGGTAGCAACGGTCTCTTCAGTGCACTCGGTAGCCTCTTCGGCTTTAGGAGCGTTGTTGCAAGCTGCGAAAGCGAACATACCGGCAACGGCCAGGCAGAACATAATCTTTTTCATTTTTGGTGTGTTTTAAGGTTTATAATGTATATTGTTTTACTTTTTTCTCAAAAAGACGATGCAAATGTACAACAATTTCAAATACAGGGCAATAAATAAAGTTAAAAAAAATTAATTATCTCGTATTTATTTGTAAATCTTTAAGTTGAAAAATGAAAAAAAGTTGTAAAAAGGTGTTTTTTATTGGTTTGATAGTCCGTTTTTTGACTTTCAAAAACGTTTTTTTTAACATTTTTAGCCCTATTTGGTGTTGCAAATGGTGTTTTGATTATTGATGTTTATAGTGAGAGGTCAATTTATTGATGAAGAGATGCTATATAATGTATTGATAGGTGTGATAATATGTGTCTTTTATTTATGGGTGGTTGTTAGTTTGAACAGTTGTCGGGCGTTCTCGCTGGTAGCATCGGCTATGTATTCGATGCTTTTGCCTTTTATGTCGGCCATCATTTGAGCCACATTTACGATGTATGCGCTCTCGTTGCGGCGACCTCTGTGGGGAACTGGTGCCAGATAAGGGGCGTCGGTTTCTAATAGCAGGCACTCTATGGGGATTTGGCGTACTATTTCTGGTAGGAGTGATTTCTTGTAGGTCAGCACTCCGCCAATGCCAAGATAATAGCCCATTTCTACTCCCAGCAGGGCTTCGTCGAGGGTTCCGCTAAAGCAGTGCATCACGCCGTTGTATTTCTCGCGGTTTAGTTGTTTCATTAAGCCGAAAAATTCCGTATAGGCATTGCGTATGTGCAGCGCTACTGGTTTGTTGTGTCTTTCGGCCATATTCATTTGTCGCAGCAGTACCTCTTCTTGTTCGGCGCGGTGCGTGGTGTCCCAGTAGAGGTCGAGACCTATTTCTCCAACGCCGACATAGCGGTCTGGTGTGGATTCCAATTGCTGTTTGACGAGGCGCAGTTCCTCCTCGAAGTTCTCGCCAACCGAAGTGGGATGTAGTCCCGCCATCATTCGGAAATGGTCGGGATATTGTTCTGCCAGTTGGTGTTGGCGAAGCGTTGTGGCGCTGTCTATGGCGGGCAGTAGCATTAGTTCTACGCCTGCATCTACGGCACGTTGCACCACGGCATCGCGGTCGTCGTCAAATTCTTCGCAATAAATATGTGTATGGGTGTCGATTAGCATGATGGTTAGGGGAATGGGCAACGTTCGGAGGCGTTTTTCTGTTGGGACTTGCAACGCTCGGAGGCGTTGCCTACTATTTGTCAATTATCGTTCGGAGAGCAGTGTTGCATTATTATTGAGGTCATCAGGTCGTAGAGTTGGCGTATCTCGGTGTTGTCAATCAGGCTGCGCTGTGCCTCGATGGTGGTGGTGTCGCGTCGTGCCGCAGGGCCTGTCTGTTGCTGCCATAGGTCGCCATTTTCGGCTTTTCGTGCGGTCTGCGTTATTATCGGGCGGAGAATATCGAAATCTATGCCCTCGTCTGTCATCATCTCTTGCGACAAGGCGTTCAGGGCATTGCCGAAGTTGCTTACCATGCATGCTGCAAGGTGCGTAAGGCGACGCTTTGTGCTATTGAGGGTGTAGATGTGAGGACTTATGTGCCGAATGAGTTCCGCAATGGCAGTTGTGGCGTTATCGTTGCAGCCCTCTATGCAGAAAGGCACATCGCACATTGCTATATCCATGCCTTTTACAAGTGATTGTACAGGCCATGCCACGCCGTATCGGCTGCCTGCTACCGATAAGGGGTCGATGCCGATGCTGCCTGCGGTATGGACAATCAAGGTGTCGCCGGCAGATAATTGCTTGGCGACCTCTCCAATAACGTTGTCTGCCACTGCTATGATTATGGCGTCAATGTCGGAGGTGTTGAGCATACTGATGTCGTCGATAGTCGAGGCGTTGACTATATGTGCCAGTTGTGCGGCGTTGTCGGGGTGGCGCGATAAAATCTGTGCCACCTCGCAACCGGCCGTTTTAAAAGCCTGCGCCATGTGCCATGCCACGTTGCCTGCTCCAACAAAAGATATTCGGTGTCTCATTGTCTTGGTGATAGTGTGAAAATGGGGGTAGTATTTTGTGAGATAGTGAGAATGACGACAAAGGCCAGAGTTGTTTTTCGGTTGCAAAAATAAGTATTATTCGCAGTTTGTCAAAATAATAAGACAGCGCGACAAACTATAATGCTGTTTGTCGCGCCGATGCTTTGTGATAAAAAGACTGTTTAGTATTCGTCTTCTTGGAAGAAAAAGTCGTCCTTTGTGGGGTAGTCGGGCCACACGTCCTCTATGGTTTCGTAGGCCTCACCTTCATCTTCAAGTTCATAAAGGTTTTCGATAACCTCCATAGGTGCGCCGGTGCGCTGGGCGTAATCAATCAGCTCCTCTTTTGTTGCCGGCCACGGAGCGTCTTCCAATTTGGATGCCAGTTCAAGTGTCCAATACATATATTAAATGGTATAAAATTTTTGCAAATGTACTTGTTTTTATTAAAACAACAAATGTGCTTTTATGTTTTTTATTAACGGATTGTGTATAAGTTTTCTGTCGTGCCGTTCAGATGGTTTATTTGGCGGGATAAAACAAAAAGCAAGTCGGACAATCGGTTGATATATACCAAAATAAGTGGTTCTGTCTCGTGCTTGTCGGCGAGGGCTACTATGCGTCGTTCGGCTCTTCGGCACACACAGCGTGCCACATCGCATTGCGCTGCACCCATGGAGCCTCCTGCTATTACGAAGCCCGTGAGCCGTGGCAGCGTCTTTTCTATCTTGTCTATTTCATGTTCGATGGACTTGATGTCGATTGCTGTTATTTGCGGCAGTTTTTTTCGCCGCTCATCATCTGCTGTGGCCAGCAGTGTCTGAATGACAAAGAGTTTGTGTTGTACACCAAGTAGCAGCGTCTCGTATTCGGCGGAGCGGGAATGACCCATTGCCGTTATCATGGCGCGTAATAGGCCGATATTGCCGTTCAGTTCGTCAACGGTGCCGTAAGCCTCCACACGAAGGTCGTTTTTGCTCACGCGACTGCCGTCTGCCAACGAGGTTTCGCCGTGGTCGCCGGTACGGGTGTATATCATTGTCCCGATGGGTATTGAAATGCCTATGGTGTTATACGCGTTCTACGCATTTCACCTCTGGGATGGCCTTCTTTACGGCTGCCTCGATGCCGTTTTTCAGTGTGGCGAGAGCGTGCGGGCAGGAGCCGCAGTGACCTTGCAGGCGCACCATAACCACGCCTTCATTGGTCATATCGACATATTCCACGTCGCCGCCATCTTGCTGCAGGTAAGGGCGTATCTGTTGCAATGCGTTTTGGACTTTACGCTCTATAACGTTTTTTTCTTCGTCGGTCATCGGTTATTGTTTTTTTTGAGGGATTGGGTTTGGCTGGTTTTCGCTGTTGATTACTGATGGTCGTGGCAGCAATCGCAGTCGCAATTCTGCTGGTGTTTCACCTTGCTTATCTCGCGTATGGTGTTTTCTGCCACCTGCATAAAGGCTTCGCTTTCGGGTGTCGGGGTGTCGCTCCACAGCGATACGGGCTTGCCGTTGTCGCCGCTTTCGGCAATGCTTTGCACCAGGGGTATCTCGCCAAGCAGCGTGATGCCCATCTCCTCTGCCAGTCGGCGGCAGCCGCCATGTCCGAAGATGTAGTATTTGTTATTGGGCAGTTCGGCGGGTGTGAAGTAGGCCATATTTTCCACAAAACCAAGCACGGGTATGTCTATCTGCGAGTTGCGGAACATCTGCACGCCGCGCACCACGTCGGCCAATGCCACCTGCTGCGGGGTGCTGACGATGATGGCACCCGTTACGGGCAGCGACTGTGCCATGGTCAGTTGGATGTCGCCTGTTCCGGGAGGCATATCGACCACGAGGTAGTCTATCTCGCCCCACCATGTCTCGGTGAGGATTTGTTTCAGCGCGTTGCTGGCCATAGGACCGCGCCATACAAGGGCTTTCTCGGCATCGACCATGAAGCCTACCGACATCAGTTTTATGCCGTATTTTTCCACGGGCATCATGTAGGTCTTGCCGTTGTGGTCCTCGCCATAGATGTCTTGTTTCGTTACGTCGAACATGATAGGCACCGAAGGACCATAGACGTCGGCATCCACCAGTCCCACACGTGCGCCGGTCTTGGCCAACGATACGGCGAGGTTCACTGCCACGGTGCTCTTGCCAACGCCGCCTTTGCCCGAAGCCACGAGAATGGTGTTTTTCACGTACATAAGGCCGTTCTCTTCATCATCGGCAGCCTGTGTATCGACAGGGCGCGAAGTGAGGTTTACGGTTACTTCGGCATTGCGGTCCACATAGTGGTGTATTGCCTCTACGCAGGCCTGGCTCATTTGGTTGCGCATGGGGCATGCGGGAGTGGTAAGCACGAGGTCGAACGACACTTTCTGTCCGTCAATCTCGATGTTGTCTATCATGCCTAATTGTATGAGGCTCTGTCCCAAGTCGGGGTCGTTGACATGGTTCAGGGCCATTTCTATTTGTGTTGCGGTAATCATTAGTGAATTGTGAAAAGATGATTAGTAAAAAAGTTTTTATCCGAATATTCTAAATCATTCGCCAAACATTTCGCGTAGTTTGGCTTCGAGTTCTGGGCCGCGAAGGTTGCGTGCCACAATCTTGCCCTCTTTGTCAATCAAAACTGTCGCGGGGATAGACGAGATGCCGTAGGGCTTGGAGCCTGCCGACGACCAGCCTCTGAGGTCGCTGACGTGGTTTTCCCAAATTAGGCCGTCGTCCATAATGGCCTTGGTCCAGCGGTCTTTGTTGTTGTCGAGCGACACGCTGAACACCTCGAAGCCCTGCGTATGGTATTTCTTATAGAGATTTACCACGTTGGGGTTCTCTTTGCGGCAGGGTCCGCACCATGATGCCCAGAAGTCGAGCAGCACCACTTTGCCACGCAGGTCGCTCAAGCGGCGCAGTTTGCCGTTTGGGTCGTTCAGCGCCACCTCGGGAGCCTCCATGCCGGGCACCACGGCCGAGCGCAGACGGTCGTCGATATGCTTAACAAAATCGTTGTTAGGATATTTCTCTATGAGGCCGTCGTGGACTATCTTGTACACCCCGCCATAATCGGCAAAATCCTCCTCGAAGAACGTTACAAGGAACGCGCTCATCAGGCAGTCGCTGTAGTCGGTCAGCAGTTCCTGCACGTTGTGTTTCAGATACCATTGCGAGGTCTCGTCGCCGCTTACAACCATGGCGTTGTTGAACTGCTTGTAGAGTTGCATATTGTCCGAGCCGCTGGTGCGTGCCACACGCATGTGGTTGAACGATGCCACATAGCGCAGGTCGAGGGTGATGTTCTCGCCAGGCAGTACCATTACGTGTATATTAGGTTTCTTCTGCATCTCGAATTCCATGATGTAGAAAGCGGGTTCCTTGACATCGAGTTTGAACGAGTAATTGCCTGACGCTGGTATCAGCAGCGAGTCGCGCAACACCAGTTTGTTGCCGTCCACCACCTCGCGCAATTGCATTCGTGTGTTGGTGGGCACGCCCTTTATGGTGCCATGCAGGCGGCTGTTCTGGGCAGTTACCGTCATCGTGCATGCCAGCACGAGGGTCAAGGTTAGTGTGATGATTCTTTTCATATTCGGGTTACCTATGTTTTTGTTTTTTCGTTGTGTCAATGCAGGTTGATTGAAAATAGCCGAGACTATTTTTTCAGTAGTTTCAGGGTGGCCTGCAGGTCGTTGTCTATGGTTGTGTGTGCTTGGTAAAACGACTCAAATCCAAACAAGTATTCGGCCATATAGGCTTTGACCATAGTGTCTATTTCTTTGCCGTATTTGGCTAGACTTGCCTCGTTAGGCTGTATTCCCGCCTGTTTGCCAGCCGCTATCACGCTCTGCCTCATCTCGTCGCTCACCGTGAATTTCTCGATGAAGTCGTCGTCGGTGAGGTATTCTTTGTGCAGTCGGTCGTAGTTTTTCGCCACATATTCAAACGCCACTTTGTCGAGCACTCTACGGTTGTTAAGCATATTGTAGTAGCCCAGCAGGCTGTCGCGGTAGTAGGGCAGTGTGTGGTCGGGATAGATGCCTCCTCCGCCATAGACTACGCGTCCTTGTGCCGTATGGTAGGGCGTAGAGTCGGTGATTTTCACTATTGCCGAGTCAGAAGCGCTCTCTTCGAGCAGTTCGTTGAGAAATTCAGAATAGTATTCGTCGGTGCCTTTGTCGTAGGGACGTTGTATGCAGCGTCCCGACGGGGTGTAGTAGCGTGCTACCGTGAGCCACACTGCCGAGCCATCGGTAAAGTCGAACTGACGTTGCACGAGGCCTTTGCCAAAACTGCGCCGTCCAACTATGATGCCGCGGTCGTTGTCCTGTATGGCTCCCGACACCACCTCGCTGGCGCTGGCCGAAAACTCGTCTATCATGACCACCAGATTCATGTCTTGGAAGTGTCCGCGTCCGTTGGCTTTCACGTCGCTTCGCTTTTGGTGTGCGCCTTGTGTGTAAACTATCAGGCTACCTTTCTCCAGAAACTCATTGGCTATGCCTATTGCGGCATCCAGCAGACCGCCGCCGTTGCCTCGCAGGTCAAGCACCAGGTTGTCGGGTTTTGCGGTCATAGTCAGATAGGTAAGTGCCGCCATTACTTCGTCGTAGGAGGTCTCGCTGAAACGCGAAAGCCTCACATAGCCCGTCTTGTCGTTCAGCATGCCGCTGTATGCCACGCTGTTGGTGCGTATCACATCGCGTTCCACGCGCACCTCTTCCAGTTTCTTGCTGCCATAGTGCATTATGCCCAGCGTTACTGGTTTGCCGTGAGGGCCGCGTATTAGTTTTATTACGTCCTCGATGGCCATCTTCACGCCCGACACGGTAGTCCCATCTACGGTTATTATGCGGTCGCCGGTGTGGAGGCTGGCATGCGATGCGGGGCTTCCCGACATGGCGTGGGTTATATAGACTGTGTCCTTTATGCTTTGGAGCGTGGCTCCGATGCCCTCAAAACTGCCTCGTATGTCCGACATCTCGCGCTTCAGGTCCTCGGCGCTGATGTAGCGGCTGTGCGGGTCAAGGCTTTTCATTATGGCGTCCATCATTCGCACCGCCGCGCTGTCGTCGTCAAAGTCATCGACATATTCCTCCTTCACAAGGTTTATCACGCTCTCCATTTTTTTGTCAAGCGTGCCAGCCTCGCGGCTCTTGCTGCGAAAGGTGCCCGTGCGTGGCGAGAACACCAGCCCCAGGGCTATACCGGCCAATAGCGCCAGAAATACTGTGCGCAGCGTGTATTCTTTATTGCGTTCGCCTCCCAATGGTATATAAATTAGGGTGCAAAAGTACGAAAAAAAAATGATTGCCGTTATTTTTTGGTACATAAAGCAACCAGCACGTTCCTCCCACACCATTCCTCCACCTACCCCAACCCAACGTTGATACACCATAGACCCTCCATAGCACCAGCGCACCGCAAAAGTATCTGATTAGTCTTTGATTAGTCTTTGAGTAGAACCAATAAACATCATATTTCTTATTTTCAGCTACTTACAAGGTATAGCCTCCCTCATTGCCCACCACTCCGTCTTAAATACTCATCTTCAGCCCGTTACCACGTCCGCTAAACCATCATACAAACAAAAAACATACCATGGAATTAAACGAAAACCTTAAAACCCTCATCTTCGACAAAAGCGAGTTCAAGCAGCAGGTCTATGACGCTACCAAGGAGACCTTCGAGATGTTCCGTTCGGCCACTCATCAACTTATTGACCTGCTCCGCCAGAAGGCCACGGCTGACGGCCGTAAGGTCCATTTTGCCTACGAAGACAGAGGCGATTTTGAGTTCGAGGCGCAGTTTGGCGGCGATGTGCTTATCTTCTTGTTGCACACCAATGTGTTCGAGTTTTCGCGTAACCACGATGTCATGAAGTCGTCGTATATCCGCGAAGACCCTCATCGCTCCTATTGTGGTATAATACAGATTTATAATTTCCTTGCCGACTCGTTCACTTTCCAGCGAGATAACGATTTAGGGTATCTTATTGGACGTGTGTTTGTTAATGCGGAAAAACACTACTTTATCGAGGGCAAACGCGAACTCGGCATGCTCTACAATAATTTCAATACCTCGCTGATTACCAGCGAGTCGGTGCAAAGCATAGTAGAATCGGCTTTTGAATATACCACCAATTTTGACCTATTAACGCCTCCTTACGACGAGGTAAAAGTCGTTTCAGTGGGTGAGATGCGTAGCAACTTTGATAAAAAAAGTATCGTCACCGGCAAACGTTTAGGTTTTAAGTTTCAATCAGATACGGATTAATAATAATTAGTAATAAACCTATCTGTGTGAAAAAAATTTGCCATTCCAAAAAAAGTTCGTACTTTTGCACCGCCTTTTAGGAATGATAGCGTCATTTTTTGAGGCAAAAGGGCTCCGGTCGTCTAGCTGGCCCAGGACGTGAGATTTTCATTCTCAAAATCGCGGGTTCGAATCCCGCCCGGAGTACAAAACAAGAAAAGAAAGTAGATTTATAACATTATGGCACACCACAACTCAGCAAAAAAAAGAATTCGTTCTTCTGAGAAGAAAAGAATAGAGAATCGCTACTATGCAAAGACCATGCGCAACGCCCTGCGTGATTTCAGAGCACTTGAAGACAAGGCCGTTGCTACCGAAAAGCTGCCCAAGATGATTTCCATCATCGACAAACTCGCCAAGCGTTCGGTTATTCACAAGAACAAGGCTTCCAACCTTAAATCGAAATTGATGAAACAGGTCAATGTGATGTAATCCTGATTCGAAGAAAAAGTATGACGGCTCCTTATTTCAAGGAGCCGTCTTTTTTATGTCTTTTGTGTAGATTTATAGGGGTATCATAAATTTTATTTCGCCATGTCCGAAAAAAGTCGTACCTTTGCAGCCGATTTGTGAGAAACCATGTTTTCGTAAGCCTAATGCATAGCAGCACCTGCTTGCTATGCTAAGGCGGGAAAACGGGGAGAAAAAACGACAAATCGACCAAAAAAGCGAAAAGGAAAGGTGCTCGAGTGGTTGAAGAGGCCCGCCTGGAAAGCGAGTAAGCGTTAAAAGCGCTTCAGGGGTTCGAATCCCCTCCTTTCCGCTCCAAAAAAGAAAACACGAAGGCTGCGCTACAACGCAGCCTTCGTCAGTTTATAGAATCTACACCGTCATCGCCCCCCAAAACAGGAAAACTACTATCGCTCATGGCTCATATCATATCTGTAACAGATACCACCCACGAAGGCCTCGACCTTTTCTGCCGTCTCACCGAGGCGCAACTGCGCAATCGGCTTGAACCGGAAAAGGGTATATTCATTGCCGAGAGTCCAAAGGTTATTGCGGCGGCTCTCGATGCTGGTTGTCAGCCTGTGGCAATGCTTACCGAGCAACGCCATGTCGAAGGGCAGGCACGCGCTTTGATTGAACGTTGTGGCGACATTCCGGTGTATGCAGGCAGTGGCAACTTCCTACAGACCATAACGGGCTACGAACTTACGCGTGGCGTTCTGTGTGCCATGCGCCGCCCTGTTTTGCGTAGCATAGAAGATGTTTGTCGTGATGCTCGTCGTATTGTGGTGCTCGACAACGTGGTGAATGCCACCAATACGGGTGCTATCTTCCGTGCTGCCGCCGCTCTCGGCATCGATGCGCTGTTGCTTTCGTCCACTTGTAGCGACCCACTGAACCGCCGCTCTGTGCGTGTAAGTATGGGCACGGTATTCCAATTGCCGTGGACGTATATCGACAATTGGCCTTTGCAAGGCATTGCCGACTTGCACTCGCTTGGCTTTAAGGTGGCGGCTATGGCTTTGTCTGACAATTCTGTCGCAATAGACGATGAACGGCTGATGGCGGAGCAGCGTCTTGCCATAGTGATGGGCACCGAGGGCGATGGCCTACCCGCATCAGTCCTCAATCTCTGCGACTATGTGGCGCGAATTCCAATGTCGCGCGGCGTCGATTCGCTCAATGTTGCCGCTGCCGCCGCCGTCGCTTTCTGGCAGTTAAGGGCGAGGTAACGCTGTCTTTTCATTCTTTTGTGCCGATTGTAGCCATAGGAAGGCTACGAGCAGTGCGGCATAGGCAAGAACGACCATTGCTGGCGAAAAGTAGGGTACAGATATCTCTGAGTATGGCAGAGCGGCAACGCGTGCTACAATGCCGTCAACAATGCCAAGTTCGGCATTGAGCAGCCACGCCGCAATATCTGCCGCCCAAGTCCAGAAGGACAGTAATATAATGCAGAGCGCCGTTACAAGCAATAGTCCAGCAAATGGCACTATCAAGAGATTGGTAATGGCGAAATAGGTGGGGAATTGGTGAAAATAGTATAGTGTGAGCGGCAGTACTGCTACTTGTGCTGCAAGAGTCAGACACAGCAGGTCCCACAACTGCTTGCCTACAGAGCGAGCAATAGCGATGGCGCTGCTCTGTGTTGTGTTATCGTTGGCCGAGACTATTTTTTGCAATGCTGGGCAGAATCCTATGATACCAGCCATGGCAGCATAGGAATACTGAAATCCTACGTCGAAAAGCATCATTGGACGCACGCAAAGCGACAAAGTGGCTGCGACGCAGAGTGTGTTGAAAGGTTGTTGGTCGCGTTGCAGCATTCGTGCTATCACAAAAAGCGAAAACATTATGCCTGCACGCAGGGTGGCCGGTGCCATACCGCTGACGAATACAAAAAGCCAAAGAGCCACAAGTTGTGCTGTGGCACGTAGTATCCTCATACTTCGCCTATTGCCAAGGGGCTGAAGCAACAAGCCTACGAAATAGACCAGCAATCCCACATGCAATCCCGAAACACAGAGTAGGTGGACAATGCCAGCCTTGGTGTATTGGCTACGAGTATAATCAAGACGTCGGTCTCGCATGCCAAGAAGCAGTGCCGCGGCAGTGATTCTATGTTGTGGCGATAGATGGTGGTTTAGAAGAAAGGTAGATGCCCGTTGCTGCATGTTTTGCGATAGATGACGCAAGGTAGTCGGCCTATGTTCGAGCAGTTGGTAACGGTTGTTGTGAATATAGCATGTGTGCACTATGCCTTGGCGACGGAGATATGTGCGATAGTTAAATGTTGATGTAAAATTGCTATCGGCAGGGAGTCGCAGTCGTGTGGTTACCTCTAAAATGTCGCCACTCCGCAAGGTAAGTGCAGCGCTGTCGGGTGCAAAATAGGTCATAATGGTCTCACTCGTGGGCTGCCATCTCCCGTCTCTCAGCACATCATGCACTACGGCTTTTGCTCTTGGGCTGTGTGTGGTATGCTGCGGAGTGTCGTTCAATTGGATGCGCATGGTGTAGCGACCTTCAGAAAGGCTGCTGTGGGGTTGTGCCGACTGGTGCAACGCCATTCCGCAGACTACGAAAAGCAGCGCCAAGATACAGCGGAACAATGTTTTCCAACGGTCGCCGAGTTTATAGATGGCGAAAGACGCAGCCAGCAAGAGTGGCAATGCTAGGAGGTAAAGCCATGTGGGTAAAGGTTGCGACAGCCATTCGGCCAGCGCAATGCCTGCGGCCAAAGAAACTACGACGCGTTTCATCTGCCGTGAGCCTAACGCACTATGATGCGTGTGGCAAGAATGAGGCCGTCGGTGGTGGTGAGGCGCAGCAGGTAGATGCCCGACGTGGAGGGCATGATAAGGCCTGTGGCTGCCTTGGAGTAGGGCATATCAATCAGTTGGCGTCCCTGATGGTCGAATAGAGAGAGGGTTGCGCCAGTTAGGCGTGTCTCGTCAAGGGTGGTTGACAACTGTAGCGGGCTGCCAGCCTTTGCGGGATTGGGGTAGGCCGTGAACGACACGTTGGCAGCCTCAACGTCGTGGATGCCATAGTTTCCGAGACAAATCAGGTTGGAAGAGAGCCATGCGTTGAGTTCTTCATCGACGGCGGCCTCGACATAGAAACATCCGTTCAGCAAGTCGCCATTGATGAGGGAGTAGGTGTCGTAGTTGGCACCCTCGATAGGCGTGCCGTTGCAGTACCAGCGATAGCCGTAGTAGTCAACACGGTTTCCTCTTTCGCCAAATGGATAGTGGTTTATCATTAGCAGGCGCTGGTCGTGGTTAAGTATCATCGGGTTGGGAATGTTTGTCACCACAAGATGGACGGTGACGCTGCTGTCGCATCCGTTGGCTGCGGTGTAGGTGTGGGTGTAGTCGCCGCTGATGTTGTATGTCTTTTCGTCCCAGATAAAAGCGGTGTTGGTGGCCTGGTAGTTCTCTTCGTGTATGCTGCTGTCTAATTTGAGGCTGAGGTAGATAATGCTGTCACATTCGTCAATGACGTGTATCGTGTCAACGAGCAGAGTGTTTTCGTAGTAAGTTGTTCCGTTGCGCCAAGTCATGCTGTCGCAGGCGTGCAGCACGTCGATACTCGTGGAAGGATAGGCCACGGTGATATTGACGGCGTGTATGCTGTCGCATCCGTTGTCAAGGCGTATGGTGTCGATTATGTTTTTCGACTGCAGATAGGTGTTGCCGTTCCATTCAACGGAGTTGCAGGCCATTATGTTAGTATCTACATATCGGCCGTTTATTCGCAAGGTGAGCAATAGTGTGCTGTCGCATCCGCTCACGGTGCTACCCATACTGCGGCGAAGGTTGCTGACGTTGGCGTCGTAGGTGATTCCGTTACCCAGGTCGAGACTGGTGCATACGGAGGTGTCTATCACAAGGGTCTGGTCTTTGTTTATGGTGAGGTGCATCACGTTGCGTTGCGTGCAGCCCTCGCGTGTGGTGCCGGTCAGCGTCTCGGTGGTAGAATAGGTGTAGAGGCGACCCGACCATACATATTCGTTGCACGCCACGATAGTGTCGTGGAGCGTCAGGTCGTGGTTTACTGTCAGATACAGGACGTGTATATTGGAGCAGCCAGAGTTTTCTACTGTGCGTCTTACCACGGTGTCGTTATTATAGCGCTGGCCATCTTCCCAGACGTATGTGTTGCATACCGTCTTGCTCTCGATGAGCGAATCGCCATTCTGGTAGATAGAGAGATAGAGTGTGGTGAGGCTGTCGCAGCCATAGATGGTGAGTGCTTGCGTGGTGCCGATAATACCGTCCTCGGTATAGACACGATTGTTATAGACATAACGCTCGCAGGCATGAATCGTATCTATCACATTGGCATCGTGGCGTATGGTGAGATGCAGGTGCACAATGCTGTCGCAGCCGGCATGGTTGTAGCGTCGAAATGATGCCGTGTCGGTCGATTCGGTGTAGGTCACTCCATGCCATGTGTATTGGTTGCACTCGGCGGCATTGACCGTGGCATGCGAGGAGTAGCGCACAAAGAGAGCCAGCGTCACTATACTGTCGCAGCCTTCGGCACTGGTGAAGGTGTGCATGTCGGTGGTGGAGACGGTGTAGAGGCTGTCGTGCCAACGCAGACTGTCGCACACGTTCTGCTGCAAACGGTTGGTACTGCTACGACCAAGGGTTAGATGCAATATCTCGGCGCCACGGCAGTTGCCATCGTCCACACGGAAGGTGTCAACGGTGGAGGTGGTGTAAGTGCTGTCGTGCCAGCGCAGACTGTTGCAGGCTGTGATAGTGGTGTCCAGCGTGTCGGAATGTACTATGGTGAGGTGCAGCGTTGTGGCGCTGTCGCAGCCTATGTGGTTTATGCCGTGGTGGGTGTAGTCGGTGGTGGCGCTGAACAGGCTGTCGTGCCACATATAGGAGTCGCAGGCCGTAACGCTACGCTGGGTGTTGCTGCTGTGGAGTATGCGCAATGTGAGGTACTGCACACTGTCGCAATGGTCGCGATTGGTGGTCACGAAGGTCGCCGTGGTGTCGGTGCGGAAGTAGTTGGCATGCCATGCCAGGAAATCACACACCGAGGTGTCGATGCGGACACTGGTGCTGTGCTTAATGGTGAGGTGCAAGGCTTCGTGATGTGCACACCCATAGGCGTCGGCGGGCTGCACATTGTTGTAATCGCCGCTGCGCGTATAGTTCTCGCCATACCATGTGTAGAAATCGCAGGCGGTGATAGATGTATCGACGTGGGTGCTATGGTTCACAGTGAGGCGCAGAGTGGTGGTGCTGTCGCAGCCGTTGGCGGCGCTGTCGGTATGGGTGTATGACCCAGTTGCGGTATAATAGCGGCCATGCCACAACATGCTGTCGCAAACGGTAGCCTGGGTGTCAAGTGAGATGTTGTGCAGAATAATGATGTGCAGATTGATATTGCTGTCGCAGCCTTGGCTGTTGGCCCCTGGATTGCCAACATAGTCCTGGGTGCTGGTGAACACGGTATTCCCGAAACGGAAGCGCTCGCAGGCTACGAAGGTATCAATATAATTGGTATTGTGGTTGATGGTTATGTTTATGTATTCGCTGCTATCGCAACCGTTGCTGAGGGTTCCAAGTATGGTGACGCTGTCGAAACTCTCGCGGAAGAGAACACCTTTATACCACAAAAATTCGCAGCCAGAGGTGTCGATAATGCGTCGGCTGACGCGTTTCACGGTGATATTCACCGTGCGGATACTGTCACATTCGTCTATGCTTACAAGAGTATCTATGAGGGTTGTCGAGGCGGTATAGGTTTGACGGTTCCACCTCACCTCGCCACAGTCGCTGGTATCTACCTCGCCGTAAACGGTCACGCAGTGTTCTGGACGCCAGCGCAGGCTAATGGCATATATACTGTCGCAGCCATATTGGTTGGTCAGCGAGTCGTAGTAGGTGCCATTAGAGGTATATTGATGTCCACGCCAGGTGTAGGTGCTGCCGGCAGCAGGGCGGAAAAAGTTGCTATCCTTGAAACTTTGATGTACAATGATATGCACTTGGCGGATGCTGTCGCATCCCACAGCATTGACCAAAGTGTCGTAGAGGCGTGTCTCGCGACGATAGGTTACGCCACCCCATACCACAGCGTCACAGCCTTCTGGGTGCTGGGTAGGACCATAGGTTGTGTCGCACGGCAGCGCATCAACAATGGTAAGATTGAGGTAGAAGGTTGTGTCGCAGTTGAGAGGATAAACAGTATGATTACCTGGTGTGGTATAACTATGTCCGTGATAGAAGTATGGAGAAGTATAGGTTACAGTGTCATATTGTTTGACCGAGACGTTGAAGTGTATGTTGTAGGTATATAAGGTGTCGTGTGGCGCATGGTTGGTGAGTTCATAGACTATGGTGTCATAAGCTGTGTCACGTGTTGCACGATACACGCGTCCATGCCATGCAAAAGTGTCGCAAAGTGCAAGCGGCATCACTGGAGCGTTGAATGTATCGTTTACCACAGGAGCCTGGCCTGTTATAGTCAAATTAAGTGTAAAAATGCTGTCGCAACCATCAATTGTAGTCAGACTGTCGTAATATGTGGCAGAATTACTCAAAGAACGGCCATGCCATTGGTAGGGGCTTTGCTCGCTATTAACTTCAAAAAATTCGTAGGAAGGACGATAATGTATTCTAACCACATGGATGCTGTCGTAGCAACCTATATCGTAGCGCCTAATGACAGAATCTTCTCGCACACTCTCGCCAATGCCGCATACAGTACTATCATCATACACCCGAATATCACTCTGCGGATTTTGGATAACATATCTAATACTGTCGCACGTATTGTTGGGGTCCACAAAAGTGCGGGTACGACAATAAGTTTGTCCGTCGTGAATATAACTGCTTTCTGCTACTGGGGTTTCATTAGTCGTACCATTTGAAATCTGCATATTATAAGCCCTTATGGCATCAAAAAAGAGCATCCCGTTTTCAATATGCTGTACGGTGTCATAGGCCATGCCATCGGTGCTATATGTACCGCCTCCTATAGTAATACTTCCCGTACACGATATCGTGTCTATCGCTGTACTACTCTGCTGGCGAAGCACGATATAGAAATTACTGTCACACCCCGCTATGGTACTATTTCTGGCTTCCCATTCAGTATTAAAAGTGACGTCAGCATCAATACCATTAAGAGTGAACGACGTAACGCCATACAAATCAACAGTGTCCCTCCACTCATAAGATGGATTGACATGGATATTAACGTTCTGCACAGTATCACAGCCGTTGCCATTGCTTTCAATTGTCTGTATAAAAGTAGTGTCATGTGTGAATTGTACGGTCTGCCACACTAACGTATTGCAACCTGAGGTATCGATGTTCACCGTGTCAGTATAAACCGCTCCGTCAACGGTAATAGAAATGTCATCAACAATAACAGCTGATTGTCCTGGGCTATTATGGTGAATGGCAAAATGAATAGTCTGCCCCGCAAGAGTTGATGGTATGGTAAAATTATCTATTCTCCATGTTGCGTTTCCCTCATAGTTAATTGTTGAATTCTGTCCTGGCCATTGTTGGAAGTCTTCAATGCTATTGCCAGTCGTAGAAATCATTATGGTTATGTAATCCTCTCGTCCCTACTCAAGTTCCTTTGAAATAATTGTTAAGGTTGCATTTGTAAACTGGCATGGAAGAGCAATTGCAGGACTTATCAGCCAGTTAGAGATGTTGTCAAATGCTTCTGGAGTAGTATTATTTATATCCTCATAATAGGAATATGATATGTACGCTCCACTGCCTGCCACACTTGTATGATTATGGGTTGTAGTGAATTTCCATTCGCAATATTCGCCTGTTATACCGTTGTCGTCGTCTTCATCACAGATATTCCAGCAGTTTGTTGCACTGTCAAATGTTTCCGTCCATGGAAATGTGGTTATTGGGGTAGTATTGCATTGTTGAGGGGTATAGTGTTGAGCCATTGCTTTCCCACAAAAGACAAATAATGCGACAACTACAACAAATATTATTTTCTTCATAAATTTGAAGTTATTTTTTCGACAATATTAAATACACATACAACATACGATGCTTTCGCATGTATGCCCTATATGCCTACAATTCAAATAGATGTATTTGTTTTCTGCACAATACACCATGCAACAAAGATAATTTTTTTTCGGTTAATAACATATCGAATCCATTAAAAGCCGGGCAATCGCATAAAATGGAAAGAAAACTCCGATGTTATAGGGGAAACGGGACAAAAACAAGGCAGACATCTGTATTTTTAGCCTTGCGTTGAAATGGGAACCATCATTTGCACAAAAAAAACGCCACCTTTATGGGTGGCGTTTTTGAAAGAGCGACAGACGGGGTTCGAACCCGCGACCTGCGGCTTGGGAAGCCGCCGCTCTGCCAACTGAGCTACTGTCGCATAAAACTCGTATTAAATAACTCTCGTTTACGAAGATTATTGCATAGCGTGGGCGTGTTTGAATAAAAAAATGTATTTTTGTTATTTGGCATATTGCTATGTGTTGTGATTAACATAATGTGAATTACCGAATTGCATTATTCTGTCGTAGCGGTTGCCGCATCTTAATCGAGAAGGAAATATATAACTGACACAAGTTTCAAACAACTAATAACTAACCCCCTACCAAACACTGGTTTTCTTTATGAACGCCCAAAACCTAAAAAAGGAAATTATTGCCTACCTGCTTCTTACCATTGGTAGCGCGCTGTTCGCCATTGGCGATGTGATGTTTGTCAACCCCTACCTTATGGCTCCTGGCGGCACCTATGGTTTGAGCAACGTGCTCAACACCTTGTGGCCATGGAAGATTTCGCTCTACGCCATCTGCATGGATGTGCCACTCCTTATCATCGGCACTATCATTCTCGGTCCACGCTTCGGAGTCAAGACAATCGTTTCCACCATTTTGATATTTCTTTTCACTTTTATTCTTGAGGCCACCTGGGGTTACAATCCAGTAATCAACGGTGGCATTTTTGCAACCCAAGATGCCGATTCGATGGTTCCTATCGTGAACAATGGCGGCTTCTTTGTTCCCGACTATTTTCTTAACACAGTGGTGGCTGGCATCATCTATGGTGTGGCTATTGGCTTGATATTCCGTTCGGGTGCTACGAGCGGTGGCAGCGATATCATCTCGATGATTCTGCACAAATACACCAAGATTTCGCTCGGCACGCTGGTCCTCATTGTCGATAGTTGCATCACGTTGACAACTCTGGTTGCCTTTAAGGACATCAAGTTGCCGATCTATTCTATCATAATAATCTACATCGAGAGCAAGATTATCGACCTCGTGGTTGAGGGTACGAAGAGTTACAAGACGGCTTTTATTGTTACCGACCGTATTGAGGAAATACGCGATTATATCATCAACGACCTGCATCGTGGCGGTACCTGCTTTTCGGGAACGGGTCTCTATCAGGGTGCCGAGCGCCGCATGGTTTACGTCACTCTGGACCGTACCGACCTTGTGAAGCTCAAGTCGAATATCCGCCATATTGACCCGCTGGCCTTTATCAACGTTATTGATAGTGCCGAGATTATGGGTCTTGGATTCAAGGCATTGCCTGAAGAATAGAAAAACAGTCCTACCATGAAAGTCCTCCAACTCTGCAACAAGCCCCCCTATCCGCCTGTAGATGGCGGCAGCCTTGCCATGAATAGTGTCACACAGGGCTTGCTTGCGGCAGGGTGCGAGGTGAAGGTGCTGGCTGTGTCGAGCGACAAACACCCGGTGCGTCGTAGCCTCCTTGACGAGGAGTATCTTAGTGCCACTCGTTTTGAGGACGTGCACATCGACCTTGCCCTCCATCCGCTCGATGCCGGCGTGGCGGTGCTTTGCGGCGAGTCGTATCACGTGAAGCGCTATATCTCTGCCCAGTTCCAGGACAAACTCATCGAGGTGCTTGATGCCGAGGAGTTCGACATTATCCATGTGGAGAGCATATTTTTGACGCCGTATGTGCCGACAATCCGTCGCCACAGCAAAGCCCCCGTGATATTGCGGGCCCACAATGTGGAGCATAATATCTGGCGACAGATGGCTCGCAATTGTCGCAACCCATTCCGCCGTGCCTATCTGAAGAATGCCGCGCTGACGCTCGGTGCCTACGAGCGAGAGCATATTGGCGAATATGACGGTGTGGTGTGTATCACGCAGGCTGATGCCGATTTCTTCCGCAGTTGCGGTTGCCGCAAGCCTATGGCCGTGGTGCCGTTTGCCGTGCAGCCAGAGCCTATTGACCATATCGACGAAGAGCCGTTCTCGCTGTTCCATATAGGCTCTATGGACTGGATGCCGAACATCGACGGTGTGGAATGGCTGCTCGACAAGGTGTGGCCCAGTATTCATTCCGTGGCCCCCCAGGCGCGCCTCTATCTTGCTGGCCGCCACATGCCCCAGCATCTGCAGCAGGTTAAGATGGATGGCGTGCAGATTGTTGGTGAGGTGCCCGACGCAATGTATTTTATAGCAAGCAAGCAGATAAACATAGTGCCGTTGCGTAGCGGCAGTGGCATACGGGTGAAGATAATAGAGGCTATGTCGGCAGCCAAGACGGTGATTTCTACATCGGTAGGTGCTGCAGGCATCGACTATGTGGATGGAGAGAACATACTCATTGCCGACACTCCCGAGCAGTTTGCGCAGCAGGTGAAGCGTTGTGTCTATGACCCCGAATTTTGCAGGCAGATAGGGCGCAACGCCTACGACATGATATGCCGCAACTATGAGTTGCATTCGCTGACAGATCGCCTGCTACAGTTCTATGCTCGTTTTGAAGAATAAAATCAATTAGCAAATCAATACATATACATTATGAATAAAGTACGCCATATCATTATGCTGGCCCTTTTGTTTGGGCTTGGATTCTCTGCCATGTCGCAGATTCGTATTCCTGGTACCACCGTGTCGTTTCAGTTCCCCAACGGAGGCTGGAAATACCTCAAGACAATGAATCCCGCCAAGAACACGACGGTCTATCTCTATTCCTATTCCGCACGCGTAGTTGTCGATAAGTCGGGCGAGGAAGTCACTCCGTTCATGCGTATATATGTGAAGCAGAACTACTCCGACAGTCCTTTTGAACTGGCTTACGAGCGTTCGGTGCAGCAGCCTTTCCAGTCGCTTGAGGAGTATATGGAGGGTCTGCCAGGCAAGGACGGCATAGGCTATATAGGCGCCTATACCGGCACCAGCGACGGCAAAGACTATCAGTTCCGTATGATTTATTTCAGGGACGGCAACAATGTTGTAGAGATACGCATGGAGACCACGCTCGACACCTACGATGAGATGGCCAAGGAATTTGAAGATGTAATGAAAACCATCCGAACCAAATGACGGTGCTGCGTAGGGTAATATACGTTTTGTGTTTTGCTGTTGTCCCGTGTGTTGCCGGGGCGCAGATAGCCGTCGAGGAGCAACCGTCGGCGTCTGATGCCACCCCTGTTGCGACTCGTGTGGAAAACAAGGTCGATTATAAGGCCCAGTTTGCCACGTTGAGCCGCGACTACCGCAAGAATCCCGACGATGTGGCAGTGCTTGTGGGGCTCAGCGATTTCTATGCCGACACGCTCAATCCTGCTTGCGACCTGCCGCTTGCCATGGAGTATATCTCCCATGCCGAGGAACTCTATAGTGCCATGGCAAATGCGAACAACTCTTACAGCGAGATGAAACGTCTGCTCAAAAAGCAGATAAACCTGCGTTCATTGCGCGAGAAAAAGAACAATATCATCAAGTTGGCGCGTATGGTCGTGTCGGCCGACGTGCAACTTGGCGAAAGCGAGATAGCGCGCTATGCCGAAATATTCAAGGGCGATGTAGCCATAGGGCGTGCGGTGCGAATGCAGCGTGTCGATGGCGCCTTCATCGAGGCCAAGCGCATCGGCACCATTGATGCATACTACGAGTTTGAGCAGGCCTACTGGGGTACTGCCGAGGCCGATTCTGCCGAGGCTTTCATTGCTGGAATGGCATCGGCGCTCTTCGACCGCGTGGAAAGTGAGGCAGAGACTGACGCTATTGCCAGTCGCTATGAGAAAAGCGAGTCGGTGCAGCGTCAGGCACAGCGGCACAAAAGCCGCCTGGCATACGCCACGGCGCGTATGAAACACACCGTGGAGGGCTATAAGGCTTTCTTGTCGGCTCATCCTTCGAGCGACGAATATCTGCAGGCCCTCGACGAGATGGAGTCGTTGCGCAAGGTGGAGTTTGACGCCCTCAAGACCGCGCAGGACTACATATCTTTCATTGAGCAGAATGGCGACGACGAACTGGCTGAGCGAGCCATGGCTCGTCTTTGTCGCATCATAAAGAAAGACAAGAATGTGGAGGCCGCCAAGGCCTATCTCGCCAAGTTCCCTCTCGACCAGAACTACAACGACATTTTCCGTCTCTACTACGACTGGCATGCCGCCGAGGGCAACTTGCAGCCAATCCAGTCGTTTGCCAACACCTATAAGGAATATCCTTTCCGTACCGCGCTTCAGGCCGACCTTGCCGAGGCGGCGCGTATCGACTCGTTCAACCTCATGCGGCCTTTTGTCGAGAGCCGCAAGGCCGATTATGTGGCGTTCATACGCCAGCATACGGGCAAGCGCATTGCCTTCGTGGCTCTGCAACGCATGCTGCAGCCCTTGTGTGCCCACCGCGACTGGAAAGGAGCCTCCGACCGTATGGGCTCTGTCATGCTCTCGTTCGAGGACGTCACTAACGTTGAATTTCAGCAGTTGCGAGCCATGCTTACCTCCCCCTCGACGTCGGCCACTGCCACGCCGCTCTTCGGCAATGGCCACGATGTGATGCACCCCGTGATGCATCCCGATGGGCAACGACTGTTTTATACGCTGCGTAGCGCCGAAGGCTCGCGAGTGCAGATGGTGCAGCGTGCCTCGCGTCCAGGCACATGGACTAAGGCTGTTGACGTAGAGTTTGCGAACTCATCGGGTGACAATCTCACGCTTTTCAACTTCTTTGACGATGGACGTCAGATGCTCCTCGGCAGCGATGGCGATATATGGATTGCTCGCTACGACGAGGAGAGCCACCAATGGCGTATAGTCGAAATACCGCCATATCCCGTTAATACCGACTATGTGGAGACCGATGCCTATATGCTGCCCGACGGAACGGGCATGCTGCTGGCTTCCGACCGCCCAGGTGGATTCAATCTGCAGGCTTCGGGTTCTAATTTCCATGGCGACACGGCCCTTGCTTCGGACATCTATTTTGTCCCCCGCACGTTGAGTGGCTGGGGCAATCCCATCAATCTCGGTCCTAATATCAACTCCACCTACTGCGAGCGCGCGCCGCTGCTCAGCCGCAACCAGCGCACTCTCTATTTCATCTCCGATGGTCGCGCGGGCTTCGGCTATGGCGATATAATGGTGTCAACTCGTACCAATGTTGACGATTGGTCGCAGTGGAGCGCGCCTGTCAACATGGGTCGCGATGTCAACAGTTGCCTCAGCGAGGCCAGCATTACCTTTGCTCCGAGAGAGGAACACCTTGTGCTTGGCAGCAATCAGCGTGGCGGTCGCCACGAGGCGTTGCTTGTCGGGTGCACCCACGACAAGAGCAACACGGCACGTATCGTGTCTATTGACGCGCGGCGTTTTGGCGCATCGCTCACGCAACTCAGCATGGCCGACGTGGCATTGCAGGCCATGACGTGCGAGATGTCGTACCCCGATGCATCGCGCCCACTGCCGCTCCATGTCTATGGCGGCAAACGTTACATAGTCTATGGCAAGGCCGTCGGCTACTATGTGCCGCCGCTCACCATCAATGCCAGTATTCGCGACACAATAGCGCTGCGAGGCTATCTCAAGTCGCAGTTGCTGTTGCTCAAAAAACCGTTGCCGCTGTCCACGGTGTTTTTTGAGGGGCAGACGGTGCAGCCTAAAGGCATTTCGATGGTGGAAATAGACAATCTGTCGTCCTACCTCGTTGATAATCCGCGCCTGCGTGTCGAAATAATAGTTGCCTGCAAGGGCAAGAGCAAGAAAGAGAGTTTCGACCTCTCGCTTGAACGGGCGCAGACGCTTCGGCGCTATATCAGCAGCAACGGAGTGGAAATATCGCGCATAGATGTGTCGGGTATTGGCAATGTGGCTACCGACTACAGCGAGCGGGATAGCGGCACCGAGGTATGGGTGCGTTTTTCCGAGTAGTTTTTGCTGGTCGCAATCAAGATTGACAAACCCTAAAAAATGCTCTTTTTTGAGCATAACGAAAGAGATACGAATAAATTTTTTTTCATCTTTTGTGCAAAAGTTCCTAAAAAAGTGTATCTTTGCCACAAATTTGTATGCCTTTTTGCCATAAACGATGTGGCATCATTTTGGCGTTTCCAAATTTGAAATAAGTAACCCCAACATTCAAGCATTATGCCACAGGAGCACAAGACAATAGATTTTCAAGGAGGAAAAATCCATTATAGGGATGAGGGTCGCAATTGCACAAAGACCGTAATCCTTTTGCATGGTCTGGCTCAAAATCTTACGGTTTGGAGTGAGATTACACTGAAAATGCTCCATTCATATCGTGTCATCAGCATCGACCTCCCAGGGCATGGTTTTACAAGCATGTATAGCGACGATGTGCTCACGATGGAGTTTATCTCGGAGTGCATCAAGGAGGTTGTTCTCAACGCCGGTGTGCGCGATTTTGTTATCGTCGGCCATTCGTGGGGCGGCTATGTGGCTCTTGCTTATGCGCAGAAATATCCGCAGAGTGTCAAGGGGATAGGCTTGCTGCATTCTCATGCGCTTCCCGACAACGACGATACCATCAAACGTCGCGAAAAAGATTGTGAAGAAATCCTCGACAATTGCCCCAACTTTATCTTGCGGTTCATACCAAGCCTTTTTGGTAAAAAGCAATCGGTTAATCTCTCAAAAAAGATAAACACCCTCAAGGAGAACTGCCTTGGTATTAATCCTAAGGCTCTTGTGGCTGCCGAGCGAGGCATGATGCGTCGCAGTTCCTCGGTGCCGTTCCTCTGCCGGTATGAACGTCCGGTGATGTTTGTTTATGGTAAGGAGGACAATCGAATCCCGCTCGAATGGGGTCTGACAATGGCCTCTCTGCCTCAACATTCGCAACTGCTGCTGCTCGACAATGTGGCGCACATGGCCCATCTTGAGGCTCCCAATATCATTACACGTTGGCTACAGTCGTTTATCGACTTCTGCTATATGGACAACCTCGACCAGCCACGCTAATAAGCCGTTTTAGCTATGGACACAAAAAAGAGGGTTTTATGCCCTCTTTTTTCGTTTAGTTCATGTTAAAAGTTTGAATCTGGGGTAAGATTTGTAGTATCTTTTGTTTCTACAAGGTCCCGAAAACTATTTTTCCAATTGCTTTATTGTAGCGTATTTTATCCTACCATATTGTCTGACATGGATAGGGATAGTAATCTTTGTAGGAGAAATGCTAATGGGTGTCTAATTAGATGGTTACGTGGATTTTGTGGTGGCAGAATAGGTTGCAAAGTTTTTTTATTTTGCAATAATGTTTTTTTGTTGTACCTTTGTCGAACATTTTTAACAAAACATAACTCACAAATCAATTTAATACCATGAAAGTAAACGAAATTATGGCCAACCTGGAGGCCAAACATCCTGGTGAAAATGAGTATTTGCAGGCAGTACGCGAAGTTCTCGAAACCATCGAGGAAGAGTACAACAAACACCCCGAGTTCGAGGCTGCAAAGATCGTTGAGCGCATTGTTGAGCCCGACCGCATCTTCAAATTCCGCGTTGTGTGGGTTGACGATAAGGGTCAGACCCAGGTCAACCTCGGCTACCGTGTGCAGTTCAACGCCGCTCTTGGTGCATACAAAGGCGGTCTGCGCTTCCACCCCAAGGTGAACGAGTCTATGCTGAAATTCCTCGGTTTCGAGCAGATTTTCAAGAACAGCCTCACCAACCTGCCTCTCGGCGGTGGTAAGGGTGGTTCCGATTTCGACCCCGTTGGAAAGAGCGATGCCGAAATCATGCGTTTCTGCCAGGCCTTCATGTATGAGTTGTGGCGCAACATTGGTGCCGATCAGGACAGCCCTGCCGGCGACGTCGGAGTTGGCGGCCGCGAGATTGGCTACCTCTATGGTGCTTACAAGAAAATCGCCCGCGAGCACAGCACTGGTGCCCTCACCGGCAAGAGCTACGGCTGGGGTGGTTCCCTCATGCGTCCCGAGGCTACCGGTTTCGGCGCAGTCTATTATGTTGACCGCATGGTGAAACAGAACGGCGACACCCTCAAGGGTAAGAAAATCGCCCTCTCCGGCTTCGGCAACGTGGCTTGGGGTGCTGCTCAGAAGGCTACCGAACTCGGTGCTGAAATCGTGGCTATCTCTGGTCCCGACGGCGTTTGCGAAATCAGCGGCGGCATGAACCAGGAGATGTTCGACTACATGCTCGAAATGCGTGCCTCCAACCACAACAAGGTTGAGGAAATGGCTCAGAAATTCCCCGCCAAGGCCAAGTTCACCGCTGGCAAGAAGGCTTGGGTTGTGAAGTGCGACATCGCTATGCCTTGCGCCTTCCAGAACGAACTCGCCGAGGAAGATGCCAAGATGCTTATCGCCAATGGCGTGAAGTATGCTGCTGAGGTCTCCAACATGGGTTGCCAGCCTGGCGCTATCGCAGCCTTCCAGGCCGCTGGTATTCCTTTCGGACCTGGCAAGGCCGTCAACGCTGGTGGCGTTGCTACCTCTGGTCTCGAAATCTGCCAGAACGCTGGTCACATCAACTGGACTGCCGAAGAGGTTGACCAGAAACTTCACAAGATTATGAACGACATCTATGACCTCTGCGTGAAATATGGCAAGCAGGCCGATGGTAAGATCAACTATGTGAAGGGTGCTAACATCGCCGGTTTCATGCGCGTTGCTAACGCCATGATTGCCCAGGGCATCATCTAATCTAAAAAGGATCTTCAACAAAGAGAGGGCGGCACCCACAGGTGCCGCCCTCATTGTTTTATGCGTACTAGAACACGCCTTTTGCTTTCGGAGTCAGTTCTATGCGGTACATCACAGATTAAACATTTCAATCTCTGCACTAATAATGTTGCTTCACCGCAAACATTGTGTGTTTACACTCTTTTTTAAATCAGTTTGAGAAAAACGTACTATTTTTTGCCTAATTATTCTTTGTTAAAGTTAAAAATTCATCAGTCGTTATTCAGGCCTTTTTAAATTCTCTTGTACACCATATGATATTGCAATTTTTGTGCATCACCTTCTGGATTGTCAACATGTATCACTTCTCTGTTTTGATAAAAATGCAAGGTGCTTTGGTTAAGCGTTTGAATATAAAATTTTGTGTATATGTCGGTTACTGTGTTATCGTATTCACCAACAAAATGAGTGACAATAAGATGTCCGTTAATGCTATATGAATATGTCCTACCATCTGTCCAACCACTTCCGCTATATTTTTTATATGTGCCGTCTGCCTTAAATTCCAGTACTGTTTCACTAAAATAATAAACTATTGTGTCAACTGTTCCGTCTTCTCTCACAATCGTAGAAGTTTTATTTTGATAGTTGAGGTTGACGGTTTCACCTGTCTCCAAATTCACGGAATATGCATATTCAAATAACCATTTTCCTACGATGAGTTCAGAAAAATCGTCATCATCATCAGATGTACAAGCTGTCATTATTCCGAGGGTGCACACAATCGCGCTAAGTAATAATTTATTCATATTGTTAAATGTTTAAAATCAATTTTCCTATAGTAACGCCTTATCAGTTCCACTTTTGTCCAATGTCCCAGTGGTGGGCGGTTCTTACCTCGTAGGTGGTGTCCTTGAGGTTGAATTCTTCCACAATCAGTTCGACGGCTTGCGGATATTGCTCTATCCATGAGCCGACGGCGATGGTAAAAACCTCGGTCTCTGGATTGTAGAAGATACGGCCTCGTGGCTTCATCTCATAGGCTCCTACATAGGGTCCGATGCCGCCGTTCTTGTACTTCTGACGGTGGAACTCTTTCTTCCATACGTCCTCGTGCATCTCGGAGCAGGAGACGCTGCCAAACTCGGTGCGCGAGTTGGGTTTAACATAGTCGGTTACACGATGCGAACGGACACCGAAAAGTTCGTTATCGCTCGGGTTGTACCAGAAGATGCCTACTTTAGGTTCGTTGTCTTTGCCACGGTTGGAGGCCATAAGGTTCATGGCCTCGTCAATCTCCTTTGGGGATAAGGGTTTAAAACTTGTGGCTAATTTTTTGTCAACAACCTCCTCTATTTTTGTCTCGTTTGGTTGCTCTTCGATATCTTTAACCTCTTTGAGCGCCATTCTCACAGCTCGAGCCACTATTTTTTGAAGTTCTTCTTCGGTTACCGTTACTGTCATTGTTTTTTGCTTTGATTGTTATATTTCCAATTAAACGCCATCTTTCTGATTTTATTTCCTTTCAATGGAGCAACTATTTTCCCCGATTATTTCTATTCCATACTATTAATCCATTTTGGTTTATCCTATACTGTTTGATTGTTGGTGCGGATGTACTGGATGGCCATCATGGTTAGATCGTCGCTTTGTTCGGCGTTGGCTACGAAGTGGCTGACGGAGTCTTTCATGAGGGCGATGAGTTGGCGTGGCTCGTGCTGCTGCTTGGCAAGTGCCTTGGCTGCCACATCGTTGATGCGCTCCATTTGGAACTGTGCGTGGTTGGAGTCCTCGGCTTCGGTGAGACCGTCGGTGAAGAGGAAGATGGTGGTGCCGGTGGAAATTTGCGTCTCTTGCAGCGTGTATTTCCATGAGGGGTCGAAACCCACTGGGATGTTGGCGTCGCAAGGCAGCATGCTGACGTCGGGACCCACGAGCAGTGGCGCGTCGTGGCCAGCGTTGCAATAGTGCAGATGGCCAGTGGAGAGGTCGAGCACGCCGACGAGGAGGGTGACGAAAAGGAAGGACTCGTTCATCTCGGCCAGGCTGTTGTTTATGCCGGTCATGATGCGGTCGGGCATAGTCTCGTGGGCTGACACACTTCGGAACACCGAGCGTGTGACAGCCATGAAGAGCGATGAGGGTATGCCTTTGCCCGAGACGTCGCCGATGCAGAAGAAGAGTCTGCCGTCGCGGAAATAGAAGTCGAAGAGGTCGCCACCAACCTGCTTGGCGGGGGTCAGCGAGGCGTAAATCTGCACGTCGTCGCGGTCGGGATATGAGGGGAAGTTCTTGGGCAGCATGCCTTTCTGTATGCCGCTGGCCACCTGTAGGTCGCGCTCGATGGAGGCTTTCTGCGAGGTGGTCTCTTTTAGTTTCTCGATGTAGCGTACAAGCGACTGCTGCATATTGCCGAAGGAGTGGCTGAGTTGGCCAATCTCGTCGATACGTTGGAAATCGGGCAGTTCGGTCTTGAATTGACCGGAGGCTATGTTCTCGGCTTCGTCGGCCAGTTGGCGCAGTGGGCGCAGTTCGTGGGTAATGATGTTGATGAAGAAATAGAGCATCAGCAGCAGACCGAGGAGGAAGATGGTCATGACGTTGCGACTCAAACGATTGAGGCTGCTGAAAATGTCTTTTTCGTGGCATACGATGGCCATACTGTAGCCCGTTTGTCCGAGAGGTTTATAGAATACGTAGCAGTCTTCGCCGTCCACGTTCATGTGCTTCATGCCTTCCTCGCCGCGCTGCATGGCGTAGCCAAGAGCAGAGAGGGCTGTGTCGGGATTCTCGATGGTCTGTGTGAAGATGGTCTGGCGGCTGATTTTGGTGCTGTCGGGGTGGACGAAATAGGTGCCGCCACGGCCAATCATGATGCTGTATGAATTGGGGTAGGGCTTGACGGCAGAGACTGTCTGCGACAGCCAGTTGAGCGAGAGGCTGGTGCTGACAACGCCTATCATCTTGCCTGTTTCGTCCTTGAGGGCTTGGCAGTAACTTGTCACCATCTCGGAGGTGTTGGTATTCTCGTCGTAGTCCATGTAAGGCTCTGTCCAACAGGGCTTGTCGAGCAGCGTTGGCATGAGGTACCAGTCCATGAAGAAATACTGATTGTTGTCGCTGCCGTCCTGTATGGTGCGGATGGAGTTGCCGTCGTGCTTGGAGTAGGCCGAGAAATAGCGCCCGTACTCTTTGTAATGGTATGGCTCGAAGCCTATGGAGCAGTTGAATAATTCAGGATTATTCTCCAATATGCTGCGGCTGTAAACAAACATGGAGTCGGCGTTCTGGTGGTGGCGCTGCACGAGCCACATGGCCATATTGCTGGCTCCCTCGACGCGGTTCAAGATGCCTTCGACACGCAGAGAGGTATTGTTGAGAATCTGCGTTGCACGGTTTATGGCCTCCTGTTGCACTGCGTCGCGCGATTCGATGGAGATGAAGCCGAGGGTTGCGAGGAAGATGGCAGCGGCAAACAGGACCACCCACAGGCTGACCCTGACAGAGAGTTTGCGGCGGATATAAGCGATGATTTTCTTCATAATAGAGGGGCTTCTTTACTTCTGCGGGATTAATTCCTCATAGGGAACTTCGCGTTTGAGCATTTTGTTTTCTATCATCAGTTGGTTGGCCAGTTGCACCATGTCGGGACGCAGGCGGAACTCGCGTTTCTTGGACTCGCGGTCCACCTGCAGGCGTAGCACCTCTTTGAGCATAAGGCGCTGAATGACGCAGTTGGTGGCTATATGCTCATGGTCTATGTACTGCATCACTATTTCCAACGCCTCTTCGGGGTGCTGGGCGGCCCACTCCCAGCCTTTGCGGCTGGCCTGGGCGAAGCGGTGTGCCTCTTCTTTGTGGGTTTCGTAGTATTCGCGCGACATATAGACGCCGTCCTCCTGCACGTTGTAGCCGTGGTCGCAGAAGCGATAGACATTCTTGTCCGTAATCTTGACACCCGCCTGTACCAACTGGTAGTACTCGTTGTAACTCATGGCCAGTGTGGCGTCAAGTGCTCCAGCGATAAAAAGGTTGATGTTCTGTGCGAAGTGCACCCATTGATAGTTGAGATTGTCTTTGTTGCTCATGCAGATGGCCAATTGGCCGAAGCCTACGCTCCAAATGCCGACTCGTGCGCCTTTCTGTGTCAGAGGGTCTTTGCCGTTGGCTGAGACTATGACCATGGCGTTGTTCATGGAGGTTTGTAGGATGTTGACCAGCGGTATGCCGTCGCCCACAATCTCCATAGCCTGACAGAGTTGCAGTGTGGTGGCCTGGCACTTGTTTTGGCGCATACGCAACATGGCGGGCTGTGTGGGTGATGGATGCTCGATGCGCACATTCACGCCAGCCTTACGGTAAAAACCCTTGGCCTCGGCCACATAGTAGCCGGCAAATTGTGCTTGTGCCGTCCATTGGGGTGTGAACACGATGGTGTCGCTCTGTGCGTTGGCTGTCTGCATCATGCCTATCAGAAGCGTGATGCAGACGATAGCAATCCATTTTTTTATTGTTTTGTGCATTGGAGATTATACTAATAGTTTTATGCGGAATCCTCGGGTGGTTGGTTCTTCGATGATTTGTTGGCAAAGAGGTGCAAGTTGTCCGCGTTGAGCATCGTTGAGCGGGGTGTTCTCCATGCCCTGTACCATGAAGTCGAGATGGGTGTCCGACGACAGTTCGCTCTGGGTGATGCGCACTGTCATGGGGCGGTAGGCTGCCATGATGTCGTCCATCATCAGTTTGACCAATGTCTCTGCACGCTTGTACTTGTCGGAGATGTTGTATTTGATGCAGAAGAGGTTGATGGCGGTGTACATGCCGAGGAAGTCGAAATCGGGACCGTCAACCTCGAATACCTGTTTGCGTATGCGCTGCACAAAGGCCTTGGTGGCGCTGCGGTGGGGGTTCTCGAAGATTTGCTGCGGTGTGCCGTCTTCGTGGATAACGCCCTCGTACATAAAGAAGATGCGCGTGCTGACGTCGCGTGCAAACTTCATCTCGTGGGTGACGATGAGCATAGTCATGCCTTCTTTGGCTAGTTGGCGAATGACGCTGAGCACCTCGCCCACCATAGTGGGGTCGAGTGCCGAGGTGGGTTCGTCGAAAAGTATGGCCTCTGGGTGCATGGCGAGCGCACGGGCTATAGCCACACGCTGTTTCTGACCGCCTGAGAGGCTTGAGGGATAGACGTCGGCTTTCTCTACCATGCCAACTTTGCGCAGCAGAGCAAGGCCTTCTTCGCGGGCCTTTTCGATGTCCTCTTTGAGGATTTTGCATGGCGCATACATCACGTTTTCGAGTACCGTCATGTGGTCGAAGAGGTTGAAGTTTTGGAACACCATGCCCATCTTGCGACGGAGTTTGTGGACAGGATAGCCTTTGGCAAGGATGTTCTCGCCGTCAACTATGATGCTGCCGCCGGTGGGAGGGTCTAAGAGGTTGATGGCACGCAGGAAGGTGCTTTTGCCCGTTCCGGAGGGGCCTATGATGCAGATGACCTCGCCGGGCTTGATTTCACAGTTGACATCTTTTAGCACCTGAAAGGTGGTGCCATCGGGATCGTAATATGTTTTGCTGAGATGAGAAATAGTAATCATAACACTTTGTTTTTAGGGAGAGCTAATTCGATTAGTTTGCCGAGCAACCATGCCAGCAGGAAGTAGAGAATGGTGACAATAAGCAGTGGCACGAAAGCGTCGAAGGTACGGCTGCGTATGATGTCGCCTGCACGTGTGATGTCCTGTATGGCGATGTAGCCCACGATGGAGGTCCCTTTCAGTAGATTGATGCACTGCCCTTTGAAGAGCGGAAGCCCGCGGCGAATGGCCTGCGGCAGAACAATGTTGGTGAAGGTCTGCATACGGGTGAAGCCCAGTGCCAGACCGGCTTCGGTCTGCCCATGAGGTATGGCGTCAAGCGAGGTGCCGTAGATGTCGGCAGCCGACGATGCGAAAGTCATGGCAAAGGCGATGATGGCCACTATTGAGGGCGATAGGCCGCTGTTGGAGAAGAAAACATAGAATAGGATGAGCAGCAGCACCAGTTGAGGTATGCCTGCCACAACCCAGTTGTAGCCTGCCGCTATCTTGACCAGCCATTTGCGGCGGCTGCGCATCATTAGGAACAGACCTATGCCCAGCAGCGAGCCGAAGAGGATGGCGAAGATGCTGATTTTGACAGTCTCCCATAGACCTTGGACTATGAAGAGCCAGCGTTTCTCTACCAGCAGGTTGCGCTCGAAACTCTTTTTGAGCCAGGGCAGGAAGCCAGAGTTCTTATGTTTTGCCTCCTTGTCTATAACATAGTAGGCGCCGGTGAACTCGTGGTAGGGGTCGGCGAAAAGGAACATCTGCTTGCGCTCATCGGTGACGAAGATGCCGCCAATCATGATGTCGGCAGCACCAGTGTTGAGGGCTATGATGGCCGATGAGAAATCGATATACTTGATTTCCAGAGGTCTATTGAGTTTGGCACCCAGAGCACGGGCTATGTCCACCTCGATGCCATACCACTCGTTGCCCACCATGAAGGATAGCGGCGCTATGGAGGTTGAGGTAACAACCTTCAGGGGCTTGCCTTGTGGCTGTGGCGGCACTTCGGGGTAACTCTTTATGGAGGTGTATTTCTCATTAATCCAGAGGTCTTTGATTTGCGCCATGCGTCCGTCCTGTTCCATTTCTTTCTGGACTTCGTTGCAGGCTTGTGTCAGTTCCTCGTTGTTCTTGTTGAAGACTAGAGCGGTGGGGAAGAGGAAAGGCTCTTTGAGTGCAATCTTGAGGCACTGCTCTTTGCGGATTACGGCACTGAATATAATCTCGTCTTCCAGCATGACGTCAACCTTGTCGGTCAGTAGGGCTTGCAGGTCGTCGGAGGGGGTCATGAAGCGGTGCAGTTCAATGTCGGTGCGGGGAGTGAGGTGGATGTCGTGGAAACCGCCCGTCGAAACGCCTACGCGCAGGCCAGCAAGGTCGGCCTCGCTTTGCAATTCGATGGTCTTCTGCTTGCCTCCCGAACAGGAGAGGAGAAGCACTGCCGTAAATAGCAATAAGAATATTTTTTTCATTGATGAAAGATGTTATTGGAGTTTAATGAGATTGGAAGCGTACGGTGGCTCACTTTGCCGAGACGAGGGTAAAAAGAGGATTAAAGGGCTCGCTCACAGTGCCGTAGCGAGCATCGGACATATATTCGAACACGTCTTTGGCTTCGAAGATGCATTGAAGAGCATCGCTGTAGTAGCGGAGAGTAATCATTTTGCTTGTAGCCTCGCCTTCGGGCGGAATGATGTAAAGATAGAATAGGTCGTCTTCTGGCTCGGCAACGCCAATGCAAACATTATTGCAAAAAGCGGCAAGAAGGTCGTTGTCGGAGAACATTTTGGCATCGCTGTAGGCTATACCTGGATTGTAAATATCGACTCTGACTATGGCTGTCATGCTTGACGAGTAGTCGTAGTCATCGCTGATGCTCCATGATGGACGTTCTACGGTCCCCAAAGGTCTATTGTTTTTGGACTCTTTGCGACAGCCTGCAAAAATAAGCACGGCGCACAATGTGGCAATTAGAAAGATATTTTTTTTCATGATTATCTTTATTTTTGAATAAATCGGTGTAGAGGCAAAGCGTTGGCAATGCCTCTACAATCCGAATTAGTGTTATCGTTTAATGAGTTTCAGCGGTTCTGCCTGTTTTTGTTTGTCGGGAACAGCAATATACACGCCGGTGGCAATGTTGAGACGGTTGATATATTCCTGTACCTGCTGTTCGCTCTGGGCATCTTTAATCTCGCCAATGAGGCGGCCTATAGTAGAGTAGATACGCACATCGGCGGGATATATTGTCTTGGAAGATTTCTCGGAGAAATCAAGCAGAACGGGCTCGCGCGGTGTACCGTGGTGGTCGTTGGCTCTGTAGGAGAACATTGGACGTGTGGTTGCTACATGAGCATCGTTCTGTTCCAGACGGAACGTTACCTGTGCCGCCTTGTCGCTGCTGACGGTGATGAAGAAGAGAGTCTTGCCATCCACCACCTGCGGACGTGCCACGCCTGCCAGTTCCTGACCGACGTAGGCCAGCACACGGGTGTTTGCGGGGTCGAGGTTCTCTATGGCATCCTTTACCTCGTCGGGCTGCGATGCCGAGGTGTCCAGCGCGGCAATGAGGGTCATGTTGCTAGCGGCGTTGGGGTTGTGGAACTCCACACAATCGTTATCGCAGTCCTCGGTTGCTGAGCCTTTTTTGGTGAACTTGGAATGGGTATGGTTGTAGAAATGCAATGGGACAGTGCCTCTGCCCAGACGAACCATGAGGTAGCCCTGTCCTGGACGTATGGCGGTAAGGTTGCCGACCCAATCCCTCTCTTCAGAGAAATAGGCGAACTGGTCGTGACTTTTCAGCAGGTCGCCAGGCGTAGCGTTTTCATAGTAGTCGGACATAGCATAGGAAATGTTTGTTGTCTCGTTCATCAGGCAGGGGAATTCATTCCATGCTCCGTTGCCTCGTAGGTTGATGTAGCGCAGTGAATCGTCTAGTACCTTAGCGGTAACTCCTATGGTGTTGCCGGCTCCACAATAGACCATATAGACATGGCGAGTGTCGAAAGTTTTCAGTTTGCCGGAGAATGCTTCCTGATGTTCGGAGAAAGAGGAGAATATGCTTGAATTTGGGCTCTTGATCAGGTCGCCATCATTCCATGGATCGGTAGCATATATCGAACTGTTGATGTCGACGTTGTCCAAGAGGAGGTTGAAGGATATCCAATTCCAACCTGGTGTGAGATCAATCTGCTGAGTCTCACTGCCACTGGTGGAGAGAATCATAGGATTGTTGGTGCTGCAGCCTATCATGCTGCCATCAACATAAACCAGGCCATTGGTGTTGGTCGTGAGTTGCAGCACCTTGCCGGTAGAGGCACGCCAGAGTTTGAATGTGAGAGGTCTGCCCATCATCTCGGCGTTGCCATAGATAGTGATGTACACCTCGGAGCGTCCAGTAGTGTTGTCGAAAGAGACATTGGCCAAGCCAACACATTCGTTGCGGTAGAATGCGGCCACACGGTCGTTTGGGTCGGTATCGTATTCGTCGCCAATCTTCACTCTTCCGCATACCGACATACTGCTGGGATATTTGTTTCTGTCAATCTCATCCCATGGGCAGACGGCTTTGACTGTGTATTCGACAATGAGCGGGTCGCTCAGGCCGTCTTCGTCGGTCAGGTAGATAACGTCGGAATAGACACCCACCGGCAGGTCGGGGCTGAAGTAGAGACGCACTGTGGCGAAAGCCGTAGGATTGACGGAGCCATACTCTACGTCGGCGGACAGCCATTCGGGTATAGATTCGAGGGTGTACTGGTGGCGTTTGCCGCTGTGGTTGGTGAAAGTAACATCTATATAGCCATCTTTGTTTGTAAAGATGTTATTATTATTGGTGCTAACAATGGCTTGGCGGTAGTCCCATTTGAGGGCGTTGTGGTCCACATAGGCCGTCCACATTACGGGCGACTGCATGGGGTTGCCGTTCAGGTCTTCCACGTCGCGCACCGTCACGTAGATGCTTTGCTTGTTGATTTCGCGATCCTGCATTTTGAGGTTGATGAGGAGTTCGTCGCCGTTGAACGACCAGTCGAAATTCAACTTGGTAAGATGGCCATAGTTACGCACAGGGGCGTAGATCTGCTTGTCGGTGTAGGGAGCAAAGTCGGTGATGCCTGTAATGAGCGGTATCACTTTGTTGATTACCGTGCCGTTGGAGAGGCGGAACTCGCGTTGGTCGTTGGGCGAGAAAACGAGTTCCATGATGCCGTTGCTGTTCTTGCGTTGCTCCTCGAAAGGCAGATAGGCCATCAAGCCCATTTCGTCGCCTGCAGGGGTGATGTTGTAATATTGTTCCAAGATGCTTTTTGGGAGAGCCTGTTCGAAAATGATGAACTCGTCGAGGTTGCCCTCAAAGCCGTTGCCGCCAAGATACATATCGCCACTCAAGGCCGACAGCGAGGTGGCAGCATAGGACTGTTTCAGACTGCCATCGAGGTAGATGGAAACGGTGTTGTATGTACGGTTGATGACTAACACAAAGTGGTGCCAATCATTGGCGGTGACGTCGCATATCTCACGAGTGTTGGCGGTTTGCACACCGTGGCGCACTTCGTGGGTTGTTCCGTCGTTGGTAATCATCAGTTTGCCGTTCTCGATGAAGATGCGTGTGCCAACCTCGTAGGGAATATCGACGATGGAGTCGGTGACGGTGTCGTGTGTGAATGTTAGATGTTTCACCTTGGTGTCATAACCTGCGGAGTAGATGGTGCCTTGGTTGGTCTTGTTGCGGAACCACAGCATCATGGTTTCGTCCTGAGCGGCATTGCGCGACATAAGGTTGCCGTTGAGAGCCACGCGTTGCGTGTTGTCGAGTTTCAGCGAAACGCCTTTGGGCAGAGTCCAACTGATGCCATTGGTGTATAGTGTGGCACTTTTGGCGTAGTCGGTGATGTCGACACCACGTCCCTCGTTCATACGGTAGTAGGCCACCAGTTCCTTTTCGTAGCCCGTCAGGTATTTCATGTTCGTTGCGCTAATCTCGGCCATGGTCAGGGCCTTGGTCCATATACGGGCCTCTAGCATATTGCCACGCAATCCTTTGCCAAACACCAGTTCGGCCTTGGAGGTGTAAGCAAAGTCGTTGGGCAGGGCCGATGCCAGTGTGTCGGTGAAGTCCTGTGTGCCGGCATAGAAATGCGCAGTGTTCGTCATAACGTTGTAGGTCATGATGACGCGTGTGAAGGCGGTCATGGGCTCGGCAAGCGTTTTCGAATAGAGGGTGATGCTGTCGCCAAATTTGGCATAGAGACGATTGTCGGCGGTCTTGCCGAAAGAGAAGGCGCTGTTCTCTGTGCCGTGGCAGAAGAATACGGCGTCCTCGTTGGGCGATGCGGGTTTGACAATCAGGTCGATAGAGAATGAACGGTTGGAGAGGTTGCGTTGCACCTGGCTGGCGGCATAGGATTCGTTGCTGCCGTCGAAGCCCAGAGAGGTGTTGCTGGTGATGCCGGTCTCGTTGGTGAAGCCCATCAGTTGGAAGTTGTTGTCTTCGTCCAGATAGTTACCTGCAATGGACTCGTTGAAACGCAGTTTAAGGTTTTCGCCCACGCTGAGGATGGCATTGGCGGGTTCGGGCTCGCCGAAAACGCGAGGCGGACGGGTGTCCTTGGTGCCACTGATGACGGTGGAGGACTTGGTGATGAAGCCGTTGCCGTGGCGGCAGAACGAGACGGCACGCAGGTCGTATTTCTGTTCTATGGGGTCGCGCTCGCCGTAGAAGCGGATATTTTCGATGCGTCCGCCGGTAATCATGGCCTTGGTGCCGCTGGCGGCATTGTAGAGCGAGTCGTCGGCATAGAACGAGCAGAGGTTCACATAGGCCTCGTCGCTCTGGGTGGAGAGTTTGTACTGCAGTTCAATGTGGTCGAAGCCGGTGTAGTTGATGTCGAAGCCATCGATGCTGACGGGCAGATAGTAGCCCATAGAGTCTTTGGGCGACAGGGTGTTGAGAATCCAGTTGCTGTGGGGCGTGACGATGTTGACGGGGCAACTCACGGGCATGTAGTGGACGGAGAAGCAAGCCTTGTTGTAGATGTCGCGTGGGGTACAATCGGAGGCTAAAACGAGACAGATGTTGTCGTAGTCGTAGCCTGCACCTGCATGCACCTCTACGGTCTTGTTGACGATGTTGGAGCGGTAGAAGGATATTTTGCGGCTGTCGGCCAGCGGCATACCGTCAACAAACACTTTTGCGCCGTTGGGGTTGCTGGCATGGTCGAGTTTCAGTACAAGTTCAATGGCGTCGTTAAGGTCGCTTGCAGCCCAGCCGTTGTTGGCCTCTATCTCGTTCCATAGCGAGATATTGAAATAGGCGCTCTGGTCTTTGCCAATGTTGTTGACCTCGTGGCGGTCGAGAACAATCTGCGGGTTCTCGATCTTCATGGTGCCATAGTTCATGGGGGTGCCAGAATTGTAGAACGTCGACGAGTCGGGGCCTTCCCACGGGCAGCGGGTGGCACCGCCCATCACACGATAGATTAAAGAGCCGAAGAGGTAACTGTTGGCACGGTCAGCGTCAAAATCTGAAGCCGTTTGTCGAGTTTCTTGTGCGCTGGTGTTGAAGGTGTCCACACGGGCTTTATAGACGTTGATGTTCAGATGCTCGTAGTCGTCGAGGTTAAGCACATAGCCAATGGTCTTGGAGGTGTCCTCGGTGAGTCCGTTTTGGGGTATCAGGTTAGAACCGAAGTCAAGGATGGCTTCGTAGTCGAAATCAAACTTGGAGGAGCCTGCCTCGATACGGATGTAACTTTCGGGGTTGTCGGAGCCGCCATAGGTGCTTGAGGTTTTAAGCATGTGTTTAAAGAGTTGGTCGGCCACGTTGGGATTCCAGAGGCGGTAGATTTCTTTAGCACCAGCAATGGCGAAACCATCGGCGCCGTCGCTCAGAGGGCCGGGCTGCTTGCTCACAAATGGATAGCCTACATAACTGCTGTGGAAATTGTGGTAGTTGTAGGACTCTTCGTAGGCTTGCTCTACGCCGCCGCTGATAGAGATGGTTTTGACCGGGGTGTCGTTGTAGGCGCTAATTTTCTCTTCCTCGTTGGTGCCCAGGGCTTTGAACCATTGGTCGATGGTCTTGTTGGCCGCTGCCACCTTGTCGATGACGGGGGCGGTGTAGCCTTCGGGAGTGATGGCGTAGTAGTAGCCCCATTCGCCAAAATTCTCGTCGTCGGGCGCAACGCTGCTCCAGAACACATATTTGCCCGTGCGGTCGGCCACGGCCTGTGCGTCTTCGCGAGAGCCTGTGAGCAACAGGCTGTTGCGATATTGCAATGCGTCGGGAATGATGGTGTTGATGATGTGCTGCTGGGTGTAGGCGAAGGAGGAAACGATGGTGTTGCTCAGCACGTTGTCCTCGGTGCGCATCAGATACCACGGCTTGCCGTTGGTGTCGCGAGCCTCGTTTACCACAAGCACTGTGCCGCTCTCTATCTGGCCGCGGAGCAGTTCGTAACTGGCCGAGTCAACGATGCGGAAGGCGTCGGCCTTATCGACATACATACCAGAGGTGGTACCAATATAGACGTCGGCATCGGCACCAGTGTGACGCACGTCGCTGCTGGTCTGTATGCGCTCGGTGGTCTTGAACTCGTATTCGTATTCTGATTCGCCGTGGAACTGAACGTAAATGGGGAGTACTAAGTCTTTGGTTTGCTGCATCACGTCAAGCACGCCACCTGTGGCGCCGCCGCCGGTGCCGGTCCATGTACCGATGAAATACTTGGTGTTGTTACCAATCTTGAAGGTCAGTTTGACACCAAACTGGTAGTTATAGGTGGTGTGCATTTTCTGCTTGTAGGTGGTGCCTTTTTTGAGGTAGGCGTAGGAGTGGGCTCCTGGGGGGTCGCGCAGAACATCGAGCACGTTGACGGAGGTACTCACTGTGTCGAGGGCTCCGGTCAGGAAGTCGCGTGAGCGCACCCTGGCGCCTAGCACATAGCCGCGGATGGAGGTGGCGCTAACGTAGTTGTTCTGATGCTCAACAGAGAAGTCGAGCGAGTGCAGGGCGTTGTCGCCCGTTTGCAGATAGGTTACATGGTCTATGAGCGCTGTGACGGTGGCAGAGCCATTCTCATCGAGAGGGAAACTCTCCATCGTTGTGGTTTCGCGCATGCCGTTGTGCATTTTGAGGGTGCCGTTCTTGATGTAAACCACATCGGGGTCGGACATGCGCTCGTTGTTGTAATAGTAGTCCTCGTGGGCTGTGATGTTGAAGGTATATTCGCCGGCAAAGAAGACGGGGGCGCCAAACAGATATTTATATTCGCCGTATTGGTCCAGTGTGGCCAGCGGCACGCTGACGTCGTTGCCCACTAGCGATTTAGACATCCAAGTCTGTTCGCCATAGTAAGGCATTTCGAGGCCGTATTTCAGTTGCTTGATGGTTACCTCTATCGGGGTGCGATAGGTGATGTTGAAATGGTTGTTGTAGGTGATATATTTGTCGTCGAGGCGCACGGTATCGACGTTGCGAGCGGAAGCCGACATATCGACCACCTCGCTGGTGCCGTAGCCTGTGAAGAGGGTGGCATAGCCTGTGGCGTTTGCCTGCGTTACCTTGTATTTGACGGGGTAGAGGTCGGCGCAGTATTCGCCCGTTTGCGGGTCAGGCTCTATAACGATGCGTTTGTGCTGATAGTGTACCTTGGTGGTGCCAACGGTGTCGGTGGTGCCGTTGCTGTTATAGACCACGTGGGGAACGGTGAATTCCAGAGTGTCCTTGAGGAGGTCTTCTGGCACACGCACTATGTAGGAGGTGTTGTCGCCTTCAAGTTCGAGCACCATCATAATGCGGTCGCCAAGGTTGTTGCGCGACAGGCCGAATCCGAGTGGTAGGCTGGCTTGGTCCAATCCGCCGGTGATGCGGCCAGCTAGGCGCACTTTGGTGATGTCCCACAGGCGCACGCCATCGAGCGGGCTGGAAAGTGTCAGCAGGGTGTCGCCATCGATGCGCACATAGCCGTCGCCCTCGAAGGTGTGGCCTTCTTTGACAGCACGCAGGGTGAAAGCGCTGTTGCGAGGCACGAAGATGGAGAAGTTGCCCGACACGTCGGTGTTGACCACGCCGCCTGCCATGTGGACGGGAACGCCGTTGAGCAGGAGGTTGGCATCGCGCACGGGAATGGAGGAATTCTTATACAGCACGCGGCCCGAGAAACGTACAGCCGAGATATTGTCGAAGGAAATGTCTGAGACCTCGCAGTTGTTTTTGGTGAGGCGCACTGTGGCGGAGCCGGAGGAGGTGTTGTTGAAGCGGAACTCTGCCGTCTGCGACGTGGGTGTAACAACGTATTCGGTGCCAGTGCCGTAGAGGATGCTGTCGAAGAAGTAGGCGCCGTTGGCATCGGTGGTGAGGGTTGCGATGGTCGTACTGCCGGAGGTGAGCGACACGGCGACGTTGGCGCAGCCGGTGCCGTCCTCGTAGCGGACGCGGCCGGCGATGCTGCCGTAGGGCGAGCGCCAGCCTGTGGTGGTGGCTGTCTCATTGGTGGTGACGCCGTTGCAGGTGTAGGTCACGGTAATGCGGTACAGGTAGTGCTCGTTGGGTTCGGCATCGGTGTGCCAGTAACTTTCTTGCAATCCGGATTGTAGCAGTGTGTATTCGGAACCGTCTTGACGCTCGAGAATGTAGTTGTCGATGTCGCCTTCGGTGGGGACCCAACTGAGCAGGACACCGCGTTTCTCGGTGCCTTGAGTGGCGTGGAAGGAGCCGATGGATGCTGCCGAGTTCCTATAGAGGTCGGGGCCGTTGATGGGCACGGGGAGCAGGCTGGCGGAGTCGGCCAGGCGCAGGTCGCATCTGCTCTGGTCGATGCGGACATAGTATTTGTAATGTGTGCAGACGGCTGAAGCCACATCGGTCATGTGTGCATACCAGTTGCCGTCGGCGCCGCGTCGTATGCTGTCGGCAGGGATGGGGAACTCGCGTCGCTCGCCATTCTCGACCAACTCGCGTATAAGTATCAGGCGTGCGGTGTGGTCCCACATGCTCTTTCCTATTTCTGTATTAACGAAATTATCAATCTCGCTATACATCTTATCTATAATTGTATCCCTCACTTCATCGAAACGCCTGCTTACTTCCGGGTATTCGACTGCTACAAGGTCTGTAATTAGTTCGTAGAATCCCGCCATGCGTTGTGAGCGGAGAGTTAGATAAGCGTCGTGGTTGATGATGTATTCTCGTTCTTTGGGGTAATAACTACACTCATAGTCGTCCGAGGCCCGTATTATTATTTTGGAGCCTGTGCGAACAGATATGCGTTCGGTATCGTTTAGACGGGTCGTGACTTGCGTTCCATCGGGCTTGATATAGGTATAGAGGTTGTCGATATTGTAGGCTGAATGTGATCTAATAGTAATTATTGAATAAGCTTTTCCTTCTGGAGACACACGAAGTGAGGCGGTGGGAGTTGCTTGAAGGGTGAACTGGCTTTTGTCCGGTATAATTTGTGCTGTGGTTTTGTTTTCTAACTTGATGTTGAAGTGGACTGTGCGATTGGAAGCAAAGTCGTTGTCAAGTGAGTAGTCTTGCTGTGTTGCGGCCAAAGGTGCCAGGTAGTTGTGCTTGTTCATTGCGTAGGAACTAGCGTAGTTGTGTGTCCATCCGTAGGCGGCGGCAGTGATGCGTCGCACGCGGTAGTAGATTGGGACACTCGGTGCCAGGAGACTGTTGCAGTAGAGTACCAAGTCGTACTTGTATAATGGATTGCCTTGTTCATCTTTCAATACGTAATCATCCCAGGACTTTTTAACATAGCCATCAATCGTGTCCATCTGCTGGTCAAGATTTCCAGTCCAGGTGTCGCGGCTGTTGTCGGTAAAGATGTAGATGCCGGAGGTGTCGCCATAAGGCACTAGGCCAATGGTTTTGGCATCGCTGTAGTCGCTTCTGAAAGCGCGTTGCACTTCGAAATAGTCGGTAGTGGCGATGTCGCGTTCCGAAGGATAATTGACGTGCCATCGCAGGATATTGTTGCCGGTGTATGTGCCGGTGCTATCCATTTCCTCGCTGACGCTGAAATCTCGTATTTGGTGGTAGGCTGGAATCTGTATTGTCTGTGAGCGCAGGATGACTCTGTCGGCATCGGTGCGGTCCACGTTGAAATCGACGTAGAAGTTGTTGTTCACTCTGTCGGAGGTTGGCACATAGATGATGCCGGAGCGGTCGCTAATTGTGATTTGGTCGTTTGGATTGATGGAGGTCTTGTACCAATGGGGGGCCTGATGGGTGACGAAAGAGACACCTGCCAGACCTGGGGCCATATCTGTTGATGCAGCGTTGAGGTAGGGGTCGAACAATTGTGGTGTCTGCAGATTGCGCGAGCCGTTGAATGGGCCGTTGAAATGAAAGTCGAAAGTGTAGGCCTGATTGCCTGTATAACAGCGGTAGATGTCGCCAGCGAGGTTGATGGTGAACGACATGTCTTCCGTGAGTGTTGCCGGAGGGTACCAGTCGCATTCCAGAATGGTGGCCCAGGGACAGTCGTCGTCTTCAATCTGCTTGACATTCAGGAATGTCTTGCCGCTTTCTTCGGTCAGCACGCGGCGTGAACCATCGTACATGGAGGTGATGACTAGCGTACCCATGCCTGGAAGTACTTTCACTTCGACGGTGCCGCATTTGTTGTCTTTGTTTTCATTCTCTCCATAACGCTCGGAGTTGTATTCGAATATCTTAATCTTGCTGCCTGTGCCGTTAATCTGATAGCAGGCGTAGGCGTTGTTGGCATAATAGTCGTAGGCTTTGCCATAGGCCCACACTGGAATCTTGAAATGTATGGCGTCAGCGCTGGCCGTATAGACCGAGAAGTGTTTTTCCTTCTCCAAATAGTCGTTGGCGCGCGCCTGCAGGCCAACAAAGGTTAGGATTAGCAGTGCAAGCACTGCGCAAAACCGATGTAAAATGTTTGACATGATGTAAAATTATTATTGGATATATAGAATGTGATTTTTTTATGGGATAATTTAATCAGATGATATCTAATTGAATGTGATGACTGTTTGTTATGGATTTTTTATGATTATATGTTCTCTGATGGGATATGAATTACAGGTGTATGTGATTGATTATGAATATAGTATGTGATTGCAGGCGGTGATGATACGCCTACAATCACATACAAATATACAAATAATCAGCAAATTATCATTTTTATAGGGAAAATTTGTTGGAGGGAAAAAGGGCCATAGAATGTGCTTATTGCTTGCTGAATTGGCAATTAGCCAATAGCAATGCACGAATAATGCAAAATGTGTGTAATTTTGTAGAGCGTTTATATTTGGACGTAGAATGAGTATCGTATTGGCATTGTTTATTTTAAGCGTTGTGGGTGCTTTTATTCAGCGCACCACGGGCTTTGGTTTCGGCATCTTTATGATGACGATGCTGCCAACGCTGATGCCTTCATACGGTGAGGCCACGGCGCTTTCGGGGCTTCTATCTTTGTCTATGTCGATAGTGATTGCCTACAGGATGCGGAGGTTTGTGGTGTGGCGTCGTATGTGGGGCATTCTGATTGCTTTTACGATAACCTCAACGGTAGCCATCTATCTTCTTTCCGATATTGCCGACAAAACGCTGGAAATAATTTTGGGCATTACGCTTGTGATAATCAGCCTTTATTTCATGGTTTTCAGCCGCCGCATAAAACTATCTACGGGCTATGGCGCACAGGTGGGCGCTGGCATAGTGAGTGGCTTTATGGGCGGTTTCTTTGGCATGCATGGTGCTCCGGCGGCACTGTATTTTGTTTCGTCGGAACCCAGCAAGGAACACTATATGGCTATGTGCCAGGCCTATTTCACCATAGGCAACATACTGATGTCGCTGGTGCGCTGGCATGCAGGCTTTTTCACTCCGATAGTGTGGGTGGATTATCTCTATGGTATTGGTGGCGTGGTGGTTGGCACCATCATTGGCAGTTATGTTTACAGGTTCATTTCTGCCAAACTGCTACGCTATATGGTCTATGTGTATATTGGCGTGAGCGGATTGCTTATTCTGCTGACGTAATCATGCTTACGGTGTGCAGGCGGCTGTCGTTCTTGATGTCTATGGGCAGCAGTCCTGGTTTGCCTTGTGGCGAGTCGCATTTCAGGAGGCTGAAGATGTCGTTCCAGTAGCGCGAGAGTGTGCCGTGGCCCTCGGTAAAGTCGATTGGAAGGGTGGGGAAGAGTGTGTCGCCCGAAGGGGTTACATAGGCGTTGCGCACCAGTTCGCTGCAGTATTGTGCGTCGTTGCCGAGAGTGAAATCAACGTCGTAGGGCTGTCCGATATATTTTTTTGCGTTGGCAACATAGAGGCTGCCATTGCTACTGTCGGCAAGGCGCATGAGTTGCAGTATTGGCAGGCCGCCGTTGGAAAGGGTGAAGTCGGCAAGGAACTCGTCGAGCGGGTAGCGTGCCACGCCGTGCTTGATGGTGGCATCGATGATAAAGACGCTGTCGCCTTCTCGTTCTATGATGGCTACGTGGATACACTGCGTTGGTGCGTCAATCTGCGACATGATGAGTGATACGCTGTCGGGGCTGAGCGAAAGCCCGAAATTGAGTGGTAGCGATACGAACAGGAGGTCGCCGCTCTGGTAGGGGATATTGCTGTTTTCGGATGTGGCAGGGGTGTTGCTAACTGGGCTTTTGCAGGCTACAAGCATCAGCACTGCAACTATTAATACAATGATTTGTCGCATATTGTTTGGTGTGTTTTGTTGATATTCTTGCTGAGGGGATAGTGGGGCTATCGGTCTTTGAAGCGTCGGGTGGTGAGGAACACAGCAAGGGTGCTTATGGCGCCCACCAGCAGGAGTGTCAGCACGAAGTCGGTGGCGTGCATATCCACAGGGAAGGCGTTGACAATGAAGTTGTCGCCCATTTTCACGATTCCGAACTCCTGCTGTAGGAAGCAAACCACGAATCCTATTGCCAGTCCTGTCACGATACCCACGCCGCTGATTAGTACGCCTTCGGCAAAGAAGGCGCGCCGTATGGTGGTGGTGGGCATACCCATGCTGCGCATGATGCCGACGTCGTGACGCTTGTCGAGAATGAGCAGAGAGAGCGACGCCACGAGGTTGAGCGTAGAGATAAGGACTATCAGTGCCAGAATGAGAATGATGCCGAAGCGCTCGCTACGGAATATCTTGTAGTAGAGTGGCTGTTGGTCGAAGCGGTCTTTGACTTTGAACTGCGGGCCGAGCAGAGTCTGCACCTCGGCCTTGACCTGTGGCATGGGGCGCGAGCCGTCTATCTGCAGCGAGAGGGCGGTGCACTGACGGTCGTTGTAGTCGAGTAGAGAACGCACAAAGCCGATGTCGGCCAGCACATAGCGGGCGTCTATCTCTTGCTGGATGAAGAAGATGCCGCCGCAGAGGGCGTAGCCGCTATTGAAAGCCTCTTCCATGGTGGTGCCGAGAGCTGTGCCGCGCCGTGGAATGTGGATGGCTATGGGGGTGTTGTCGGTGGTGTGCAGTCCGAGGCGGAAATGCACTTCGCCGCCCATCACAAGATAGTTGGCGTCGAGGGGTTCGGCTATTCCCGTTTCGGGGTCGGTCATCATCATGGTGCCGTGCAGTTGGTAGGCACCTTGATAGAGTTGAGTGTCGATGCCTATGGCGGGACCGTAGATGCTGTCCACGCCGCGCAGGCTAACTATGGCGTCGTGACTGCCGTGGGTTATCCATGCGTTCTCCTCTACAATCTGCGCCACGCTGCCAACGCCGCCCACACTTCGCAGGGCATCGTAGGTGTCGGGTTCGAGGGTGAAACTCTTGCCTTCGGCAGTCTCCACTTTCAGTTCGGGGTCGAAAAGGTTGAAGAGTCCTTGTGTGAGGTTGCCGATGCCGTTATAGACGCTCAGCACCACTATCAAGGCCATAGTGCTGACGGCAATTCCTATGAGTGAAATCCAGGAGATGACGTTGATGACGCTCTTCTGTTTGCGTGAGAAGAGATAGCGTCGTGCTATGAGGAGCGAGAGGTTCATCGAGGGCTTACTGTTTCAGCAGTTTTTCGATGTTCTCAATATAGTCGAGCGAGTCGTCGATATAGAACTCCAGTTGGGGAATGATGCGCAGTTGCTTGCCCTCGCGTATTCCGAGACGTCGGCGCAGGTCGGCATTGTTTTCCTGTATCAGCGCCATTACCTGCTCTTTGCTAACGCCGCCAATGGGGAAGATGCTGACATGGATGCGAGCAATCGAGAGGTCGGGCGTGATGCGGACACCGGTTACGGTGATGAGTGACTGGCCGAGAACGGGCTTCATCTCTTTGAGGAAGATTTCGCCCATGTCCTGCTGTATGAGGCGCGATATTTTGTTTTGTCGTGTGCTTTGCATATAAGTTGGTTCTAAAAACGTGCAAAGATACACGAAAAAAAGCAAATAGATAATATTTTAGCCCCTTTGGCCGTTTATAAAGCGGTAATTATTAAGTTTATTCGCTCGTTTTTATCCATAGTGTCTATGAAAAAAGCGACAATAGTTGCAATAGTGTTGTGCGGCTTAATGCTGGGGGCTTGCAGCAGCAAGGGTGTGCGTATGCCCAAGCATCGCAAACGCACCCATTGCGACTGTCCTACGTTCTCGATGAACGTGGCGGAGCAACCCCAGTCGGTGTATGTCTTATAGTGTTGTGCTATGGCAGCAGATAATGAAAGTATCGCTCGGCTCAACGAGACACTATCGAAATACGCTCCGACCAGTGCTATCGCTCGGCTTTCCGACCACATTGTGCGGCGGGGCATACATATCCGCATAACCTCGCATCGCAGCAGCAAGTACGGCGACTATCGCTGTCCGGCGCCGTCGCATCCCTACCACGCCATCAGTGTTAATGGCAATCTGACGCCGGAGTTTTTCTTGCTGGTCATGCTCCACGAATTGGCACACCTCGAAACCTATGTGCTTTTTTATCGCTCAGTGCAGCCCCATGGCCACGAGTGGCAGCGGCAGTATAGAGACCTTCTGCTGGACTATCGCGACTGCTTCCCCCTCGAGGCGCAGCCTCTCATAGACCGCTACACTCGGCGCATACCTCTCCACGGTCCCACGGGCAAAAGCCTCGACCGACTGCTGCAAAACCTCGGCGCGCCTGTCGAGGCAAAACCCACATTGCTCAACGACCTCTCGGCGGGCTCGGTGTTCCGACTGGCCAACCGCCCGCAGCGGGTCTTTGTCTGCATCGAGAAACGGCGCACACGCTGGCTGTGCAGAGAACTACGCTCCTACGTTCTCGTAACCATCAGTGGCGACGCTCCGGTGATAATAGAAAAACAATCATAGCCCGTCACCGAAAAAATATTTGTAATTTTGCAACCTCTTCAATAATCATATTTCTAATATGGACAACAATTTCAAAATCAAAATCGACGCTTTGGTTGACGAGATAAACACCGTTACCGACCTAATTCGTAAGATAGAGATACTCAACTATATGGAGCAGCAGTCATCGTTTATGCTCTGGCAACTGGAAGAGGAAAAACGTATTGACGACGACTCGCGCGACTATTGATATGCGTTGCTCTCGAATTATAAAAACGGCTTTCTGTGCCGTATTGTTTGTGGCGGCGGCTCTTATGGGCGGCTGCTCGGGAGGCTACAGTTTCACGGGCGCCTCTATCCCGCCTAATGCCAAGACCTTGTCGTTGAAGCAGTTTCCTAACTATGCCGCCAGCGTCAACCCCCTGCTCAGCCAGCAAATCTACGAGAAACTGCGCTCTATGTACGAGTCACAGACTCCGTTGAGCGTCACCTCTGCCGATGGCGACCTGCAGGTGTCGGGCGAGATAACTGCCTACACCACCGAGGCCTCCGCCCTCTCGGCAAACGACAATGTGGCTACCAACCGCCTCACCATAACCATCAAGGTCAAGTTTGTCAACTTGCTCGACCCCGACGCCGATTTCGAGCAGTCGCTGTCGCGCTACAAGGAGTACGATGCCTCGCGCGATTTCTCGTCGGTAGAGTCGTCGCTGGTGGAACAGATTGTCGAGGAATTGGTTGACGACATTTTCAATAAGACCGTTGTCAATTGGTAATTGAAAATGGTCGGTCCGCAGGTTACAGATTTCTCTAAAACGATTGACCGCCTTGTGGCCGCTCTGCTTTGTGTCGTGGCGGCAGTGGTCTATCTTCTAACGCTTGCGCCGACGGTTTCCTTTTGGGATTGTGGCGAGTTCATAGCCACGTCGCAGGGACTGCAGGTGGGCCATCCGCCGGGAGCGCCGTTCTATCAGTTGATGGCGCATCTCTTCACACTTCTGGCCCCTTCGCCGCAGTATGTGGCATTGTTCAGTAACGCCTTCTCGGCGTTTTCTGCCGCCATAACGGTGGGCGTGCTCTATCTGTCCCTTCGTCTTATGCAGGGCTCCGACGGCTTTGTGGCGCGGCTTTGTGCCGTGGTGGGCTCTCTCTGCTATCTTTTCTGCTCGACGGCGTGGTTTTCTGCCGTCGAGAGCGAGGTTTATGCCTTCGCCATGCTTATGTCGGCATTGATAGTCTATGCCGCATTGCGCTACTATCGTGCCCGCTCTTCGCGCTGGCTGGTGCTGCTGTCGTTGCTGGCTGGGCTCTCCGTAGGGGTGCATCTGCTCTGCCTGCTGGCTCTGCCTGCGGCATTGCTGCTTGTCGTGGCTTCCGATGTGGCATCGCGTCAAGCCTCTGTGCTGAAAGCCGTGGTTCGTGGCGCGAGTCGGCGTCAGGCTGCGGTGGCGTTGCTTTGCGGCGCCATGTTTTGCGTCGGGCTTTCGGTCTATCTCATTGTGCCTATACGTGCTGCCGCCAATCCGCCCATCAACTGCGGCAATCCCTCTTCGTTCAGGTCTTTCTCTGGCTATGTGAATCGCGACCAATATGCCCACGCCCCTCTATATCCTCGTATGTGGCGGCACGACCTCGCCTCGCGCCAGTATGCCGATTCATGGAGCGGCGGACGTAGCGACCTGTTGGGCAACGTAACCTACTATGTTTCCTATCAGTTAGGCTATATGTACCTGCGCTATCTGATGTGGAATTTCTCTGGCCGCTACAGCTCTCTGCAGGGCTACGGCTCGCTGCAGAATGGTCAGTTCATCACGGGTGTTCCGCCTATCGACCGCCTTTTGGTTGGCACATCGCATACGCCGCCATCCACGCTGCCCGTGAATGGCCGCCAGGTCTATTATCTGCTGCCTTTCCTTCTTGGACTCATAGGGCTTCTTTGTCCGCCTGTGCGCCGCCGCCTATTGCTGTGGTGCGTGGCGTTATTGTTCCTCTTTGGCGGACCGCTGCTCAATATCTACCTCAACCATCCTGCCTATGAGCCGCGTGAACGCGACTATGCCTACATTCTCTCGTTCTATGCTTTCTGCCTCTGGATAGCCTTCGGGGCGGAGACGCTTGCACGGTGGTGCGGAAAGCGAATGGCGTCGCTGTCGTCGGTGGCGGCCCTGCTGATGCTCGGCGTGCCGCTGCTTATGGCGTGTCAGAATTGGCCGTCGCACAGTCGCAGTGGGCACTATGTGGCTCACAATCTGGCGAGTAATATCTATGCCTGCTGTCCGCCCGACGCGGTGCTTATCACCTATGGCGACAACGATACCTTTCCGCTATGGTATGTGCAGCAGGTTGAGGGTTTGCGCCCCGATGTGCAAACGCGCAATGTCAATCTCATGGGCTACGGCCGTTTTGTGGCGCTTGTCGATAGCGCAATGTCAAATGGTGTCCCCGTGGTGTTCACCCATTATGCTCACGATGCTATGGCGTCGCTCTATACGTCGCACTGGCAGCAGGTGGGCATGCTCTACAGGCTTATGCCGCATTCGGTGGCCGATACTGTCTCGCTGTCCGAGTCGCCACAGGCTTTGCGCTCATGCCATTGGCAGATGCCACCCGCAGAACAGTTAGACGAAGTTTCGGAACGTTTTTTTGCCCGCTATTGGAAGGATGTATGCGTCGTGACACGGGCTATGCTTGGCGCCGATAGCGTGAGCGGGACTCACGACTTTTTGCTCCACGCTTTCAACGAGGTGCCACCAGAGAAACTCCACGACACGCGCCTGCAATACGACATACTTCTGCTTTGTGCCGAGGCTGCCTCTCGGCAGGGTGACCATGCGCTGTGGTCCGATGTGACATCGCGTGCCATGGCATTGCAGTCTCATCTGCTCGCCTCTCTGCCTTCCGAATTGGCCTATTTCTCAACACTTTCGCCGTCCAACCAGGCTCTGCTGAAATACATTATTGAGCCTCGCCGCGAGGTGCTTGCCGACCTGCGTTGCCAGCCTCCTTTGCGTTAGTCGGCAGCGAGGCCGCCAATATAAGGCAATCTATAGGTTTATTTGTTTGATTTATACTCTGTTGGTTATTACTGCCGATGGACGTTTTATTTTTTTTGAAAATTTTTAATATCCTGTTAATAATTTGTTGAAAAAAAATACTATTTTTGCAATCGTATTCGACCCGCATCGAATAGTAAGCAATTAATTAACAAATACATCGTAAGCACCATGGCTGATCTTAACAAGAATACCAGTCTGTACATTCGTTTTTTCTTTATCCTGATTTTTGTTGTTCTTATAGGTCGGCTGTTGTACATCCAGATGATTGACCGAAAGGACTACGGCAAGGTGGCCGACGAGCAGTCGTTGCGCGAGGTTGTGCAATTCCCGTCGCGCGGCTATATCTACGACCGCAATGGTGAACTTTTGGTTTACAATGAGGCGGTGTTCGACCTGATGGTCGAGCCTGCCAAGACGGTCAAGAAGGTTATTATCGAAGATAACAAAAAGACCCATGTCCGCAAGGTGCGTCTCGATAAGATGGAACAGGTCAACGATACGGCTCTGCTGTGTCGCAAACTCGGCATCACCAACGAGCAGTATAACGACCTTATCACCAAGGCGTTTCTCTATTCTCCGGTTGCTCCGTCTATCTTCATGAAGCAGATTAGCAAGGAAGAACTGGCGGCATGGGAGAAGGATTTGCGCAAGTTCAGCGGTTTCTATGTCCAGCGCCGCACTCTGCGCAGTTACACCCACAAGGTTGGCGCCCATGTGCTGGGATATATTGGCGAGGTGAACGACAACGATATCAATGCCGACAACTACTATCGTCAGGGCGATTACATTGGCCAGAGCGGTCTCGAAAAATCGTACGAGAAAGAGTTGCGAGGCATCAAGGGCAAAACGGTCATGCAGGTCGATGTTCATGGTCGCGAGATTTGCCACTACCTTGACGGCAAAAACGATACCCGTCCCGTGGAAGGCAGCAATCTCTACACCTCTATCGACATCGAGTTGCAGGAATATGCCGAGAAACTGATGGCCAACAAGCGCGGCTGTGTCGTGGCCATCGAGCCCGCCACCGGCGAGGTGCTGGCGCTCGTCTCGGCCCCTACCTACGACCCCAATCTTCTTGTGGGACGTGTGCGTAAGGACAACTACCCTGTTTTAAGCAACGACATTCGTAAGCCGCTCTACAACCGCGCGCTTCTCGGCTCCTATCCTCCGGGCTCTATCTTCAAGGTGGCGCAGGCCATGACGGGACTGCAACTTGGCGTAATCCAGCCTGGCACGGGTTTCCCCTGCACCAAGCGTCCGGCCAACTGCCACAACCATCCTTCCGCCACCTGCGTCAAAGACGCTATCAAGATGTCGTGCAACCCATATTTCTGCTGCGTCTATAACCGCATCATCCAGCAGGGCAAATACAAGAGCCCCTACGAGGACAGCCAGTATGGCCTTATGGTGTGGAACGACTATATGCACCGCCTCGGCTTCGGCCAGCGTCTTGATATCGACCTGCCCAACGTCAATTCGGGCTTTATTCCCGACACTCATTTCTACAACAAGCGCTACCGTGGACACACATGGGCCTATACCACCATCTATTCCAACAGCATAGGCCAGGGCGAGGTGCTTGTGGTGCCTCTGCAGATGGCAAACCTGGCAAGCATCGTTGCCAACAGAGGCTATTATATCACGCCTCATGTGGTGCGCTATCTTGGCAACGACACCGTCAAAAAACGCATAGAGAAATACTATGTCAAGCACGAGACGGGCATCGAGCGCAAATGGTTTGATATCGCGGTGCAAGGTATGTTCGACGTGGTTCACGGTGCTGGCGGCACGGGCCATAAGGCCGATGTGCCGGGCATCGATGTCTGCGGCAAGACGGGTACGGCCGAGAACTATGTCGGCCACCACATCAAGCGTGCCGACCACTCGGTGTTCATCTCTTTTGCGCCACGCGACAACCCCAAGATTGCTCTCGCGGTCTATGTCGAGAACGCCGCTGGTGGCGGTGGCTCGTGGGCTGCCCCTATCTCGGGTCTCCTCATAGAGAAATACCTGAAAGGCAAGGTGGAACGCCCCGAGTTTGAACGCACCTATATGGAGGCCGCGCCATGCCAGGCGGTCTATGTGCCAAAGAAACCCGCACAGACGGCACAGACAGCAGAAAAGTAGTTTGTCATGAGAAGCAGCGGAGAATACAAGAAAATAGACTATCTGCCCGTAATTCTTTATGGGCTCATAGTCATTTTTGGCTGGCTTAACATCTTCTCGGCCATTCGTAGCGAGGTGTTTGACTTCGCCATGCCCTATGGCCGCCAGTTGATATGGATGGCCATAGCCTTTGTCACCGCCGCCATAATCCTCTGCTTCGAGCCGCGTTTCTTCTCCAACGGCGCGTATATCTTCTATGTGCTCTCGTTGCTGTTGCTTATAGCGACACTTTTTGCGGGCCGTGTTGTCAATGGCGCTCGGTCGTGGCTCTATATCACTAACACTATCGCCTTTCAGCCGTCGGAGATTGCCAAGATGTGCACCGCTTTGGCAATGGCCAAATACATCAGCGGACAGGACGTTGACCTGCGGCAGTGGCGGGCATGGGTCCCTGTCTTTGTCATTCTCCTTATCCCGATGGGACTTATCATACTGCAGCACGACATGGGCTCCGCATTGGTGTTCATCTGTTTTGTCATTCCGTTTTATCGGTTTGGTTTTCACCGTGCCTTTATCCGTATCGGCTTCGCTGCGGTGATACTTTTCATTCTCCCGCAGTCGGGGTGGTTTGGACAGAAGTATGACAACTACATCATCTCCGGAATAGTGCTGCTGTGCTGCCTGTTCTATCTTTTCATCTATATTGGAAAGCCTAAGCGCAAGCACTATCTTGTCACCCTATTGGCTTTCTCCCTTTGCGTGGGCTATATTTTTGCGGGCGACTTCCTTTTCTCCAAACTTGACGCCCACCAGCGCGACCGCTTCAAGGTCCTTTTCGACCCAAACTACAGACTCAGCGACGAGGGCTACAATGTCCATCAGTCGAAGATTGCCATAGGCTCTGGCGGCTTTGCTGGCAAAGGCCCTCTCCACGGAACCGTCACCAATGCACATTTTGTCCCGGAACAGGAAACCGACTTCATCTTCTGCACCGTGGGCGAGGAATACGGCTTTATTGGTGCCGCCGGACTGCTGCTTGCCTACCTCTGGCTGCTGATGCACATCATCATGATGGCCGAGCGGCAGGCCTCTGCGTTTGCCCGGTTCTATGGCTATTCTGTGGCGGCAATATTCTTCTTCCACATCTTTATCAATGTCTCAATGGTGCTCGGACTGATGCCTTGCATAGGCATCCCGTTGCCATTTCTCAGTTATGGCGGCACGTCACTCTTGTCGTTCACTATCCTGCTGTTCATCTTTATACGCATGGACGCCAGCCATACATCGCTTTTATAGTAACACACTTAATCTCCAATACTTATGCCTAAACACAACGATAGGTGCTGCTCTTTCTGCGGAATGTCCGAGTCCTCTACCGGCCCGCTGGTTCAGGGTATCAATGGCTTGATTTGCAACGAATGTTCCAGAAGGGTTGGCGAACTATTCGCAGAGATAAACAGAGAATCGCATAATCCTCAAAAAGTACAGTTTGACGACGACCTGCCTACGCCGCAGGCCATAAAGGATTACCTCGACCAGTATGTCATTGGGCAGGACGAGGCCAAGCGCGTGCTCTCCGTGGCGGTATATAACCACTATAAGCGTATCCGCTATTACGATGCCACCCATCAAGACGACAAGGCGCGCAAGTCTGACAAGAAAAAAGTTGACGAGGCTCCCGCCGTAGAAATCGACAAGTCGAACATCATCATCGTTGGCGAGACAGGTACCGGCAAAACCCTTATGGCTCGCACCATTGCGCGTATGCTCAAGGTCCCCTTTGCCATTGCCGACGCCACCACCCTCACCGAGGCTGGCTATGTGGGCGACGACGTGGAGAATGTCCTCGTGCGACTGCTGCAGGCTGCCGACTACAATGTCCAGGCCGCCGAGCGGGGCATTGTCTTTATCGATGAGATTGACAAGATAGCCCGCAAGAGCGACAACCCCTCTATCACGCGCGACGTGTCGGGCGAGGGCGTGCAGCAGGCTCTGCTCAAACTGCTCGAGGGCGCCGTGGTCGATGTCCCACCCAACGGCGGCCGCAAACACCCGGAACAGAAGATGATACCGGTCGATACTCGCAACATCTTGTTTTTGTCGGGCGGCGCTTTCGACGGCATAGAGCGCAACATCGCCTCTCGCCTCAAGAGCAACGTGGTGGGCTATGGCGGCTCCAAGACCCGCGAGGCCATCGACAAGCACAACATGCTTCAATATATTGAGCCTATGGACCTTAAGCATTTCGGACTTATCCCCGAACTCGTGGGACGCTTCCCGATGCTCACCTTCCTCCATCCGCTCACACGCGACGCCCTCGTGCGGATTCTCACCGAGCCTCGCAACGCCCTGGTCAAACAGTATCAAGAGTTGTTCCGTATTGACGGCGTCACTCTTTCGTTCGAGCCCGATGCCCTCGGACTTGTGGTCGATAAGGCCATAGAAAGCCACCTCGGCGCTCGCGGTCTGCGTGGCATTATGGAACGTCTGATGCTCGATTATATGTTCGACCTGCCATCTATGCAAAAGGGCTCTGAAATAGTGATAACGAAACAGATAGCACAATCAAAACTTGATTAATCAAAAAAAATTAGTATTTTAGCAAATTATTTCGTGCCATGAGGTTTTCGCATAGCACGTTTTAAGTATTTGAAATATACACATATAGTTAATAATAAAGTTTTTTGCATATATGAAAACTGCCCAAAGAGGTTTATTGCTGTTCTTTCTTTTCGTCGTTTGTGCCGGCACCGTTTTTGCACAGAAAAACGGCGTGGCGCAAAAAGCCGACCAACTTTTTGCTCAGCGCCAGTATATAGCCGCTCTCGAAAAATACGAAGAGGCTTACCGCAAGGTGGGGTCCAACAAGACGGAGAAAAACCGCATCTATTTCCAGATGGCGGAGTGCCACAGACTTATGAACGACTACATGGAGGCCGAAAGCCACTATCGTCGTCTTATCAGCAGCAAATACTACACCACCGAGCCTAAGGTTTACTACTATTTGGCTGAGATGTACCGCTTTGAGGGTAAGTTTGAGGCTGCCGAGGAGAACTACGATGAGTATCTCAAGATTGCTCCCGACGACCAGTTTGCCCGTAGCCGCAAAGAGTCGCTGCTCTATGTGCGCCAACTCATCAACAACCGCACACGCCATCAGATTAAGCGTGTTGACAATTGGAATACCGAATATAACGAGTGGGCTCCGCGCTTCTTTGGCAACGATACTACAAAACTGATTTTCACCTCATCGCGCTTCGGCGCCACCGAGGACAATGGCGTCGATGCTTGGACCGGCCAGGCGTTCTCCGACCTCTACCAGGTCTATATGGACCGTCGTGGCGTCTGGACCACCGATCCCGAACTCTTCGACACCAAGGGTCGCATCAATTCCCCCGTCAACGAGGGTGAGCCCTGCTTCCTGCCCGATGGCCGTACCATCTTCTTCACCCGCTGCGACGCTCGTAAGAATCAGACCCAAGGCTGCTATATCTACACCTCCACCTATGGCGAGCCCGAGAGCCCCGACGATGGCGCTACCGATGCAAAAGGCAAGAAAAAAGCCAAACCCAAGAAGAAAAAGAAAGGCGAGACTACCGTTGAAGAATGGAGCGAGCCTATGCGCATATATCTCGGCGACACCGCCTACAACTACCTCTATCCTGCTGTCTCCGCCGACGGTCTCACGCTCTATTTCTCCTCCGATATGCCTGGCGGACAAGGCGACTACGACCTTTGGGTTGCTCGCCGTTCCTCCACAAGCGAGGAGTTTGGCAAGCCTGTCAACCTCGGCTCCACCATCAACTCCCCAGGCCGCGAGGCTTTCCCTGTGCTGCGCGACGACACGGTGATGTACTTCTCCTCCAACGGCCTCCCCGGCATTGGCGGCTACGACATCTTCCGCACCGAGATTCAGGGCACTCGCACATCCGAGCCCGAAAACCTTGGCGTGCCTATCAACTCCAGTTACGACGAGATGAGCATCCTCTTCTTCCCCGTCGATGAGCATAGCGCCGTCGAGGAACGTGGCTATTTCTCGTCAAACCGCCCGTTCGACGACCCGCACAACAAGAATGTCCAGACCAAGGGCAAGAAGATTGAGAACATCAACGACGACCTGTTCTATTTCACCCTCGCACCTCTGCAGTATTCTATCGAGGGCATTGTCCGCGACGAGAAATCTATGCAGTTGGTCAACAACGCCAAGGTCAAACTCGTGGGCTCCGACGGCTCTGAAAACGACACCTACACCGACCGCCGCGGCTTCTACCGCTTCGGCACCGACATTGTGCGTCGCAACGTGGTCTATAAACTCATCGTCTCCAAGGTCGATTATTTCACCACCGAAGGTTCCGAAAGCACCAAGGGCTACAATGTCGATAAGGACATAGTCCACGATTTCCGCATCGAGCCCGTGCCTCATCAGCCCGTGGTTCTGCCCGAAATCCGCTACGACCTCTCCAAGTGGGACCTCAAAGAGGAGTTCATGGACTCGCTCATGGACCTCTACCTCATAATGGCTAACAACCCCGGCGTGGTTGTCGAAATCCGCGCCCACACCGACTGCCGTCCATTCCTCGGACTCACCAACGACACGCTTTCGCAGCGTCGCGCTCAGTCGGTGGTCGATTATCTCGTGTCGCGCGGCATCGAGCGCGAACGTCTTGTGGCTAAAGGCTATGCCGAGCGCGAGCCCCGCGTGCTGCAGCACGACGCCGTGGTCACCATCGGTGGCAAGTCCTACACCTTCTCCGAGGGCACCGAGATGGACTGCGACTATATCTCCCATCTGCCCGATGGCGACTACCAGGAGGCTGCCCACCTGCTCAACCGCCGTATCGAGTTCCGCGTGTTGCGCACCGACTATGTGTCGCGCCGCCTCATCGACAATATGGCTTCCGACACGCCTATCGCCAAGCAGACAGAGGATGGCAAAGTCATAGACCTCATCAACAAGCCCCTCGACGAGGTTGAAACCGACCCCGAGATTGTGCACCACGAAGATGTTGTGTCGGTCACTATGATTAACTCGTCGGAAGGCGAAGTGCTCTGCATCGTCAACGGCTCACAGACCACCCTCCGCATCGACGAGCGCAACACCGAACCGTTCTCTATGGCTTGGGAAGAGGCTATGAGTTATCTCTACCAGCGCCGTATCAACAAAGAGGACTTCCCCGACCGCGACAACGCTTTCGACCCCGAAGGCAATATCCTCGACAAGTCCACCGTCATCATCAAGGAACTCCAGATTGGTTCCAAGAAGGCTCGCAACGTCGAAGTGGTTATTGTCAAAGGTGTCAACTATAAGTTCACCGTCAGTCGCTCCGGCCTCACCCGTTTCGGCGAATATGAGTTCGACAAACAGCGTGGCAAACTCTATTTCATAGATTAGGACATCAGTGACCAGAGATCTGTAATCTGTAACCAGAGACCTGTATCAGAAAACCAAAATAAGTGAACTGTGACAGACTCTCTCTCATCACTGATCACAGTGTGCAGATCACTTCCAAAACTCAAAAATCAAGATTAAAAAACTGCTAACCATAACTGGTCCTACTGCTTGCGGCAAAACCTCTCTCGCCGTTCAGATGGCTCTTCGTCTGAACGGCGAGATTATTAGTGCCGACTCGCGGCAGGTGTTCCGTGGCATGGACATAGGCACCGGCAAAGACCTCGACGAATACACCGTTGACGGGCGCCAGATACCATACCATCTTATCGACATTCGCGATGCTGGCGAGGAATACAGCGTCTATCAGTTTCAAGGCGATTTCCTTGCCGCCTATGAGGCCATTTTAGCCGCAGGCCATACGCCTATTCTTTGCGGCGGCACAGGCATGTATATCGAGTCTGTGGTGCGTGGCTATCGTCTCGCCGACGCTCCTATTGACGAGAAATATCGCCGCTCGCTCGAGCCCTATACCGACGAGCAACTTGCGGCGCGCCTTGCCTCAATGGTCAAACTGCACAACCACACCGACACCGAGACCCGCGACCGTCTGGTGCGTGCCCTCGAAATACAGGAATTCCAGCGCCAGCACCCCGAAGCCTACCAGCCCATGCCACCCATGAAACATCTCGTTGTGGGGCTGTCGCTTCCGCGCGAGGTGGTGGTGAGCCGTATCGGCGCACGCCTGCGTCAGCGTCTCGAGAACGGCATGGTCGAGGAGGTTCAGCGCCTCATCGACAGCGGCGTGCCAATCCATCGCCTGCTGCGCTACGGCCTCGAATACAAGAATATAACGCTTTATCTCCAAGGCCAATGCACCTACGACGAGATGTATGAGCGTCTGTTTACGGAGATACGCCGTTTCTCTAAACGCCAGATGACGTGGTTTAGGCACATGGAACGCGGCGGCACCTCAATCTATTGGCTCGACGCCACACAGCCCCAATCCGCTCAGATAGAGGAAATAATAAAAGCCTACAACAATCTGTAGGCTTTTATATGTTTGTGGGCTCTCCCTAATTCTATGTAGAATTGCGCCTCTGCCGTTTAGTGCAGCAGAAGCACTGTGCCGGTGGTATATTGCCAGTTGCCTGGGGTTATACGGTCTTTATACTTTACTATATATGTATATATGCCTTGCGGGCAGAGTTCGCCGCGATACATTCCGTACCACGCTTCGTTGATGTCGGTACTATGGAATACCAGCATACCGGAGCGGTTGAAGATATGTATCTCGAAATGGGTTATGCCAGTGCCTATGGCGCGGAAACGGTTGTTGCCCTCGTGCATGGTGTTAGATGAGGCGGGCAGGGTCGGCGTGAACACGCTGGGCAGATAGATAGATGTGCGGATGATGGGTATCGACGCCCATGTGGTGTCGCTACACAAGCCGTTGGTTATTGCCAGCATTATGGTTAGCGAATCGTCGGTGGGCAGCGCGCTGTATCGCATATGGCGGCTCGAGGTGGGCTGCAACACACCATCAACATACCATTCTCTGCTGCCGCCTTCATATTGGTTGTCGCTGTCGTCGGTGGCGGTAAGTGTTAGGTTGTCGAGCGAGAGATATGTCGGGTGCAGGCTCATCACGGCTTTCACTTCCGATATTGCGGGCAGGGTCAGGTCAATGCTCGACGGACAACTGCGGCCTGACGTGCGGTCGGCAAAGTAGGTGTAAATATGGTTGGTTGTGGGTTTCAGGATTATCGTGTCGTCGCCCTCGTGCCCCTCAAGGTCGGGGTCCTCGGGGTCGCTACGCCACACATGATTGCAGTCGGAACGGGTTGCGCCCCACACCACATAACGTCCGGTGGCGCAGTCGAACGAGAAATCAGTATAGATGTCAGGACGCTGTATCACTTGGAGGGTGAGGTTTATGGTGCTGTCGCAGCCTGCAATGTTCATCAGATGCGCCGTATATTTGCCTTCGTCAATAAGGCTGCGGCCGTCAAAGGGATACACCGTGCCGGAGCATATAGAGTCCTCTATCTCGGTAGTGTCTTTGTGATGGCGGAAGAACTGCAGCGTCAGCACGCTGTCGCAGCCTCCCACGCTTTGCAGTGTCACGGTCTGCGAGGTGCTTTCGTCGTATGACGTGCCTTGCCAGTAGTAAGGCGTGCAGGAGTGCACTGTGGTGTCGTGACTGCTGGAGCGATAGATGGTTAGATGCAGCGTCACCACGCTGTCGCCACCCCATTGATTGGTCAGTCCCGTTATCGAGTCGGTGGTGCTACGGGTGTATCTGGTGCCTTTGTCGGCCCATGTATAACTGTCGCAGGCCGACTCGTAGATATCTTCGCGGTTGTTGACGTCAACGCTCAAGTGCAGATATGAGGTGCTGTCGCAGCCGTAGTGGTTTTTCAGCCGTCCGCCGTTGTTCCACGAGTAAACGCCGCTCTCGGTGTAGGTATTGCCGTTCCAGGTGTAGCCCACGGGGTCGGTAATGTGCAGGTGTCCTTCGGTGGTGGGCTTGATGAACCACAGCGTGGTCTCGGTTATGGGGCAGAGGCCGGTGTTCTCCAGTTCGTTTTCTATGCGCACCGTCGTGCCGCCTGCTGCCGACGACACCTCTGACGGTATGGTCCAGCGGGTGTCGCAGGTAATCTTGAAGTTGTCAATGCCTGCCACATAGCCGTTGCCCACGTCGCGAATGCGGAAATAGTAGGTGCCCGACGAGCCGAGGGCTGCCAGCGATACGGTTTTCTGTTTCCATGTGCTTGCATTTCCCATCGCGCCGCCAATGCTGTTCCACGGTCCGCTTGACGATGGTGCCCATTCAAGATAGAGCGTGCTGGAGCCGTAGCCCGACATATCGTCGAGAATATCCTCGTTCAGATAGTAGAATGTCAGCGTTGCGCGCGAGGGGTCGCAAGGGATGTTGATGGCTGGCGAGGTCAGCGTGTGGGTCTCCGAATAGCCTACGCCGTAGAAGTAGGTGGGACACATAGCCGAGTAGCCGCTATATCCGCGGTGTGTGGGCGAGTCGAGATACCAGCCCCAGCCGTCGGGCGTAGAGGAGTAGTTGCTGTTGATGTTGTTGCGTTCCCAGTTGCCGCCGAGAGTCCACCCGTCGTCGGCGTTAAACTGATAGTCCACCACGGTCTCAATGCCGCCACGCTGTCCGCTCTCGCCGGGGCAGATGGAGTCGTAGTAGGTCAGCGTCGGGTCGTCGGTGCAGTCGCAGGTGAGCGTTATCGTGGTGTCCCACAAGGCGCAGGCCGACACAACATAGAAGTGGTAGGTTCCCGGAGGGGCTGTCAGCGTGTTGCTGCTCTGTGGCGAGGTGGGGCGGTTCAGCGCATAATTGTAGGTGACGCCGTCTTCGGCATGAGGGTAGAGCGACACGCGGCCTTCGTTGGCGCCGCAGGGGTTAATCACCGTGACGCTGTCCATAATAATGCGGTTCGCCACACCTTGAGGGTCTTGATAGTTGTCGTAGAGTCCCAACACCTCGGCCTGCGTCAGTTCGCGGTTGTAGAGGGCTATGTCGTCCAATGCGCCGCTGTAGGGGAAATAGGTCATGTCGCCGCCGTCCAAGCGCCCGAAATAGAGGGGCTTGGTGTTCGCAACGTTGAAACTGAACGAGTTGGTAAGCGCGTCCTCTTGATAGAGCACGCCGTTTATGTAGTAGCGGCTGTATCTTGGCGAGAGGGTATAGACCACATGAATCCACTGGCCTGTGGAGTAGCAGTTGAAGGTGGTGGCGGCCACCACGTCAGACGAGGTATAGGTAGTGTTTGCGTTGGCAAATTGGAATTCCTGTGTGTTGTTAGCCGTGAAATTGCTTTGCAAGCGGAAACCGGCGCTCACTGCAGGCGTCACAGCGTCGGGTATTCCAACGCCGCCCTTGGCAAAAATGGTGAAGTTAGCGTTGGTGTTCACCACCGTGGCTGTCGTGGTGCCCGCGGGTATCACTTCGCCGCGAGCCGAGTTCTGCAGCATCCAGAAGGAGATAGAGAAAGCGGTGTCGAGGCGCAACGAGTTGCTGTTGTTCACCTTAATCCAGTTCCTATTGTCCACGCCGCCAAATTCGTATGCCTTGTTGCTGTTGCCAAATCGGTCGGTGGCTGGCGCAGGGTTGTTGCCGCCGGCATCGCAGCCCAGAGTGCCGTTATTGTTGTTGCCGCTCAGGTCGTTGGCGTTGCCGTCAAAGCCATAGTAGGCCATCAGTCCGCGGGTAGGCACATTGCTGGGCACACCCTGGGCAAACACCATTCCGCTACATAATATGAATATATATAAAAAGGCAATTCTTTTCATAAGGCACTGCATTATATGTCATTGTGTGCCCACGGCAATCCCACGGGCACCATTTATAGTGTTGCAAAGATATGTTTTTTTATCCACAAATTGCTGATAATCTTCATCACGCTCTTGCGGTCTCCCAAATTATTTGTATTTTTGCACGCCTCAAAAAAGACAAGCCTTCCACCACTACATAATCTCTGGCATCTCGAAGAATAGAAAAATCCGCCGCTCCCAATCCACGAAACAAACTGTCCTATATGCTGATAAAGATATACAACGACAATCCCAACGACCGCGAGGTTCGCCGTGCGGCGCAGGCCATCGATGCCGGAGGCGTCATCATCGTGCCTACCGACACGCTCTATGCCTTCGTCTGCGGCATCAACCACAAGCAGGCCGCCGAGGCCATCGCGCGCGTCAAAGGGTTCTCGCTCAAGCAGGCCAAATATTCGCTGCTCTGCTCTTCGTTGAGCCAACTCAGCGAGTATGTCCGACCCATGGACCGCAATCTTTTCTCACTCCTCAAAAACTCGCTGCCCGGTCCGTTCACCTTCATCATGGACGCCAACAACAACGTGCCGCGCAACTATCAGAACCAGAACAAGACCATCGGCCTGCGTGTGCCCGACAACAACATTCTTCGCGCCATCATCGACGCCGTCGGCACCCCGCTCATCTCCACCTCGGTGCGCCTCATCAACGAGGAGCAGGAGAAAGAGTATCTCACCGACCCCGAACTAATCCACGACCTTCTGGGCAACCGCGTCTTTATGGTGGTGGATGGCGGCATCGGCGACGCCGAGCCTTCCACGGTGGTGGACTGCTCTGGTGGCAATCTCGAGATTGTCCGCCAAGGCAAGGGCGAGATAGCATTGTAGCATCATTTTTACCACTCTCTTACCAATGAAGTTAACCATCAACAATCGTCCGTCGTTCTATGCTGGCCCGTGGGGTTTCCTCGCCCAGGTCATCGTCATGACCCTTGCCTGCCTTCTGGCGGCGTGGATTATCCCCTCCGTGGGTTTCTCCAGCATCGGCGCGGCAATCATCACCGCAGTGCTCATCGCTCTGCTCAACAACTTTATACGCCCTATCCTCATAGTGCTCACCCTGCCCTTCATGATTTTGTCGCTGGGGCTGTTTCTGTTCATCATCAACACCGTCATCATCTTGCTTGCCGACGCCCTTGTGGACGGCTTTACCACTGGCGGCTTCGTCAATGCGTTGCTCTTCAGCGTGCTGCTGACGCTTATCAACTACCTGCTCGAAATCCCCAACCGCATCATGCGCCGTCCGCCTTTTAACGACAACGGCGGCGCGCCACAAGTCCAGGACCATGTTGACAACGGCGAGGAATATGCCGAATACGAGGAAGTGAAGGATGATGAGAATTAGCGAATATTCAAAGAACTAAAACATACATCACAAAATGCAGTCTTTTAACACTATTGCCTCGCTCCGTGAGGAACTTGCAAAACACAAAGGCCAATCGCTGGGCCTCGTGCCTACCATGGGCGCGCTCCACGAGGGCCATCTGTCGCTCATTATTCGCTCGGTGGCCGAAAACGACGTCACCGTGGTGAGCATCTTCGTCAATCCCATTCAGTTCAACAACCAAGAGGACCTGCAGAAATATCCTCGCACAGTTGACGACGACCTGAAGAAGATTAGCGAAATCAAGACCGACAAAACCATCTTGGTGCTTGTGCCTTCGGTCGAGGAGATGTACCCCGAACCCGTCAAGGAGACCTACCATTTCGGCGCCATCGAAGAGGTCATGGAAGGGCCTCGCCGTCCTGGCCATTTCTCCGGCGTCGCCGTCGTGGTGCGCCGTCTGTTCGACATCGTGGAACCCCAGCGTGCCTATTTCGGTGAAAAGGACTTCCAGCAGGTAGCCATAATCCGCAACCTGCTCGAGCAGATAAAATATCCCATCGAGATGGTGCCGTGTCCCATCGTTCGTGCCGACGACGGCCTGGCGCTCTCCAGCCGCAATATGCGCCTCAGCCCCGCCGCCCGTGCCATGGCCCCCGCCATCTACGACACTCTCCAGCATGCCGTTGAGATGAGTGAATACGAAGATGTTGAGGACGTGGTGGAATGGGTGCTCGGCACCCTCGCCTCCTACCACGAGGTCAACCCCCAGCCCGACGGACTGAAGTTCGAGCCAGAGTATTTCGAGATTGTCAACGACACCACCCTGCAACCCATTGAGTCGTGGGACGATGCCAAAGGCGTCGTGGGCTGCATTGCCGTGTGGCTTGACGGCGTGCGCCTCATCGACGTGGTGCGTTTCCGCTAAAAAATCTCATCATTCTAAATGATAGCCTGCAAAAAAAACTTTTGCAGGCTATCATTATTTTTTGTATCTTTGCGGTGATGAAAACCAACGATGCCATAACGCTATATCTGCAGTATGCCGCCACCCAGCGACGCATGTCGCAACTGACGCTCAAGGCCTACCGCGAGGAACTGGAACGCTTCGCCCAGTACCTGCATAGCATGGGCATCGACAACGTGGAGGACATCACCACCCGCGAGCCTCGCCAGTGGCAGGCGTCGCTCATGCAGGACGGCTCTGCTCCGCGCTCGGTGTTGCGTATGCTCAGCGCCCTGCGGGGCTGGCAGAAATATCTGCGCCGTTGCGGCATAATCAAGAACGACTTTATGGCCAAAGTGTCGTCGCCCAAGGTGCCGCAGACCCAGCCCGTCTTTTTCAAGGAACGCGAGGTGGAACGCATCTACGACATCGACATCTTCCCCGACACCTTCAACGGCCGCCGCGACCGTCTGCTCCTGCGCCTACTCTACGAGACAGGCATACGCCGTAGCGAGGCTGCGGGGCTGCGACTCTCGGCCATCGACTTCTCCGCGCGCACCATCAAGGTGCTGGGCAAACGCAGCAAGGAACGCTACATTCCCGTCAACGACGAACTGCTGAAGGCCGTCAGCGACTTTGTCGAGGCACGCTCCTCGATAGCCTGCCAGGACGACCACCTGCTGGTGTCCGAAAACGGCAAGCCGGTGTCTGACAGCCAGATATACACCATCGTGCGGCGCTATATGTCGGCACTCTCCAACGCCGACCGCGTCAGCCCCCATGTCTTTCGCCACTCCTTCGCCACACATATCCTCAACGAGGGGGGCAATATCGACGCCATCAAGCATCTGCTCGGCCACAGCAGCCTCGACGCCACCGAAATCTACACCCACGTAACCCGCGAGCATCTGCGTCAGACCTACCGCCAGGCGCACCCCCGTGCTCTCGAAAAATAGCAACAAATTTCACCTTAAACCAATAAAAAAAGGAGGAACCTATGAACACTATCATCAATGCCGCCAAGTTCAATGCCTCGGCAGAACTGGAGAAATTCATCAACGAAAAGGTCGCGAAACTGGACCGCATCGTGGACAACGCCACCCGTTGCGAGGTTACCCTCAAAGTGGAACGCCCCGAAAGCGTCAACAACAAGGTGGCCGAAATCTCGTTGGCCCTCCCCGGCCAGACCCTCTTCAACAGTCAGCAGGCTGGCACTTTCGAACAGGCTGTGTCCGACTGCGTGGACGCCATGCGCGTACAGATTGACAAATACAAAGAACGCTACAAATAGTAAATACTAAAAAACGAGAAAAAGGCGGAGCCAAAAGCCCCGCCTTTTTTTGTTAGAGCAAAGTCACTATTAGTGAAAGCAAAGATACTATAAGTGATAACAAAGATAAAATTAGTCATAGCATTGAGTTCAGAGCAAAACGCTCTCGAATAGAGCAACTCTCAATACCCCCGCACGCAGTGTGGGGGTTAAATCAAAATTAATTTCTTATTTTTGCATTTCAAAAACCCACACAAAATGAAACAAATCACATTCCTCGTAGCATTGATATGCCTCACGTTCTTCGCCTGCGCACAGAACGACCAGCCCGCACAGCAGCCCAAATTCCCATCGCTCACGGTGCAGCAGTTTGTCGATAACATCAAGTACGACAGCGTTATGGTTGTCGATGTCCGCACCCAGAAAGAGTTTGCCACGGGCCACATTGACGGCGCCGTCAACGTGGTGTGGGGGCAGACTTTCGATGCCGAGGTCAAGAATGCCAATCTGCCTAAGGACAAGGTCATGGCTGTCTATTGCCGCAGTGGCAAGCGCAGCAAGATGGCCGCCAACCGTCTTGTGGCTCTCGGCTACAAGGTCATCGACCTCAACGAAGGAATCCTCGGCTGGCAGAAGGCAGGCCGTCCTATAGTTACCGACTAATAGTTTCCCTATGCCTCGCCCACTCATTGCCGACGAGATTCGCGCCCTCGAAGCCAACGGCAACGTTGCCTCCGACTGGAGCGGCGTCTTCGTCTCCGACCCTTTCTGTCCCGATGCCTTGCGCCACAACCGTTTTGACGGCAAGGTGGTGTTAGGTGTTTTCGACAGCAGCATTACCCACTCCTCGCTGGCCCTTCCCGAGGGCATCACCCACAGTTGGCTGCGCGACTGCGCCATTGCCGACCATTGCGCCATCCATCAGGTGCGCCTGCTTTCGGGCTGCGGTGTTGGCGCTGGCGCCACACTCTTCGACATCGGCGAACTCTCGGCCTCGTCCGACGCCCCGTTCCCGACGGCAGAGGTGATGAACGAGAACGGCTGCCGTGCCGTGCGCCTCTTCCCCGGCATGACAGTGGCCGACGCCTACCTGTGGGCCAAATATCGTGGACGCAACAGACTGATGCAGCGCCTCGACGAGTTCGCCAGTGCCATGCCACAGCATCGCTATGTGGGCGCTGCGGCACAAATCATGCACTGCCAGTGCCTGCGCAACTCGTGGGTTGTCAGCAGTGCCGAGGCCCCGACGGTCATCGACGGCGCCACCGCCATCGACAGCAGCGTCATAGGGTTCGGCTGCCATGTGGAGCGTGGACCCGTGCTGCGCAACACCCTGCTGGGCGAGAACGTGCATATTGAGGACTGCGCCCGCATCAACGACTGCGTGGTGGGCGACAACAGCACCATAGCACGCTGCGAGGTGGGCAACAGCATCATCTTCCCTGCCCACGAGCAGCACCACAACAATTCGTTCCTCATAGCCGCCTGCGTCATGGGGCAGAGCAACCTCGCCGCAGGTGCCACCATAGGTTCCAACCACAACGGCCGCACCGCCGATGGCGAACTGCGTGCCGGGCGTGGCTTCTGGCCGGGGCTTTGCTCCAGTTTCAAACATCCCTCTTATTTCGCATCCTACTGCCTCGCTGCCAAAGGCGACTACCCCAACGAACTGAACATCACGCTGCCGTTTGCACTCATCAATAACAATGCGGCCAAGAATCAGTTGGAGGTGATGCCCGCCTATTGGTGGCTGTACAATATGTATGCGCTGCATCGCAACGAGAAGAAATTTGCCAACCGCGACCGTCGCCGTGTTGCTGCGCAGCATATAGAGTTCTCGCCGCTGGCGCCCGACACTGCCGAGGAGATAATGTGTGCACGCGAGTTGCTACGCCACTGGACGGAGCAGGCCTATATTGCCAATGTCTCTAACCGCGACGCCGCCCACATCGAGGTTACCGCCAACGCCATGGAACACGGAAAGCGTAAGGTGGTGGTTCTCAAGGCTGCCAAAGCCTATCAGGCCTACGAGGATATGCTCTACTACTATATAGGCAGTGTGCTTGCCGCCAAGAGCCGCGACTTGCCGTCCGACACGCTTGCCGGCACTCGCGAGATGGCGTGGGCTAACCTTGGCGGACAATTGGTGGCGCAGAGCGACCTCGATGCAATGATAAAGGAGATAGAGCAGGGGAGTGTTGCCTCGTGGCAGGAGGTCAACGAGCGGCTCGATTCGCTATGGAGCGACTACCACGCCCGTAAGCGTGAGCACGCCTATAGGCTGCTCTGCCGTATGTGTGGCACCAAGACCGTCACGCCCGAGTTGTGGCAACGGGCTTTGGCTCGCTACGATGCCGCCTGCCGCTATGTGGCGGAGCAGGTCAGCGCCACACGTGGCAAGGACGATGCCAACCCCTTCCGTCGCATGATGTACGACAGCGACGCTGAGATGACCGCCGTGCTGGGGTAGTCCCTTTGCGGCACAAGTGCGTTGCTTCTAATATTTGATTTGGAGTGCGGGCATAGATGTCCGCACTCGCTGTTTTTGCTGTTTCCAAAAAACTTTTGTACTTTTGCACTCGATAATGGCACAGAGAGGTTTGTGCCGACAATTTAACAGCATTACTATTATTTCGCGTGACCGAAAACCCTGCAAAGTTTTAGACGGAGATAAACACAAGAAAATAATAGTGAGGTTCCTATATGGGGAATCTGTATAATCATAATAGAATGCTCGCTTTAAGTGAGCTTCTTGGATTATACAGGTCTCCTTGCAGGGTTGCCTGGGTCCGCGATAAGAAGCTCCTTTTTTTATCGCGCCGATTGATAGCAATGCACAAACGCTATCAACAATCAATGGCAGGAAATAAAAGTCTTAATGCGGCTTTGAAGGCCAAACAAGATGAGTTTTACACGCAGATGGATGACATTGCGGCGGAGTTGAAGCATTACCGTCAGCATTTTCGCGGCAAGGTGGTGTTTTGCAACTGCGATGACCCTTACGAGAGTAATTTCTTCAAGTATTTTGCGTTGAATTTCAATTCGCTGGGACTGAAGAAACTGATTGCGACGTGCTACGATGGCTCGCCGGTGCAGGGCAATGAGCTGTTGCTGCATTTCGACGATTGGGACTCCGAACCGACGAAGATTGCCTATAAGGTGGAGATTAGCGAGGTGACGGACTGCAATGGCGATGGGGCTATCGACCTGTCCGATGTGCGCTATCTAATCCAGAACGACAAAAATGTGTTGTCGAGGTTGAGGGGCAATGGGGATTTTCGCAGTGCGGAGTGTGTTGAACTTTTGAAACAAGCGGATGTTGTGGTTACTAATCCGCCGTTCTCGCTGTTTCGGGAGTATGTGGCGCAGTTGATGAAGTATGGGAAGAGGATTCTGATTATTGGGAATCAAAATGCAATTCATTACAAGGATATTTTCAATTTGATAAAGAATAATAGAGTATGGATTGGTTATAAATTTGGTGACATGAGTTTTCAAGTTCCAGATTACTTTGAACCTCGTGCAACTCGATATTGGCAGGATGATAATGGTCAAAAATGGCGTAGTTTGGGGAATGTATGTTGGTTTACAAATCTTGATATCTCAAAGCGACACGAGGAATTGGATTTATGGAAGAAATATACTCCAGAAGAATATCCAAAATATGATAATTATGATGCAATAAATGTTGATAAGACGGCTAATATTCCTTGCGATTATGACGGCGTTATGGGTGTGCCGATAACGTTTATGGATAAGTATAATCCAGAGCAGTTTGAGATTATTGATACAAGTACGGTTGCGATGCCAAAGGGTGCTCCGTATATAAATGGTAAGCGAATATATGAGCGTATTCTTATCCGTCATCGAAAGTGATTTGTTTTTGGCAATTGGTTGGTTGTGAAATTTGAAAATTTGATATAATGTGATGATATATAGTGTTTTGTGTGGTTCTGCCCAGGTTTCCTTCGGATTTTTTTCGGGAATCCTTCAAAGATTAGGGGTGTTTGGGTTTGGCAAAAGGTTGAATTTGGGGTGATGTGAATTGAATGAAAAACTATAAAAAATGGAATTATGAAAATTGAATTGACACAGGTTACGATTGGCGAGTTGGCAGAAGGCTATCTCGATAACAGCAGCACGGAAGAGGGTATTGTGGGCTACGGCGGACGGCTGAACATCAGACCTAAATATCAGCGCGAGTTTGTCTATGACGTCAAGCATCGCAACGCTGTGATGGATACGGTGTGGAAGGGATTCCCGCTGAACGTGATGTACTGGGTGAGAAATGGCAATGATTTTGAACTGCTGGACGGACAGCAACGCACTATCTCTATCTGCCAATATATCTCGGGCGAGTATCTGATGAACTTCGGCGGCAACCTCGTGGGCTTCGACAACCTCACGCCCGAACAGCAGCGCCGCATAATGGACTACCCTCTGCAAATCTACATCTGCGAGGGTACGGCGGAAGAGCAGTTGGACTGGTTCCGCATCATCAACATTGCCGGCGAGCGGCTTACGGAGCAGGAACTGCGCAACGCTATCTATAGCGGCCCGTGGCTGACGAGCGCAAAGCGGCGCTTTTCAAAGACGGGATGCGTGGCGTCGCAGATTGGCGGCGACTATATGAGCGGCAGCCCCATAAGGCAGGCGTATCTCGAGACAGTGCTGCGGTGGATTTCGCACGGCGAGATAGACCGCTATATGGCGCTGCACCAGCACGACAACGACAGCGACGAACTGTGGCAGTATTTCCAGGACGTGATGCACTGGGTACAGACGCACTTCACCGAGCGGCGCAAGGAGATGAAAGGCGTGCAGTGGGGCGAGATGTACAACCTGCACCGCGACGACCCCTTCAAAGAGAGCGACCTGCGCCAGCGCGTCAAGGACCTTATGCGCGACAGCGACATCCGCAACAAGGGCGGCATCTACTGGTATGTGCTCGACGGCGACGAGCACCACCTCGACCTGCGCACCTTCGATGGCAACACCCGCCGCGAGGCCTACGAGCACCAGAACGGCATCTGCCCCCTGTGCGGCCGGCATTTCGAACTCGAAGAGATGGAAGCCGACCACATAACCCCGTGGGCAAAGGGCGGCAGAACAACGGCGGAAAACTGCCAAATGCTGTGCAGGGAGTGCAACAGAAGGAAGAGCGCGAAGTGAAAAACCAAACAATTTGATGTTTTTTTTGAAAATATAGTCACTGTATATTAGCGTTTTAGATTATACGCACAGCAAATAAAACAAAAAAAGTTTTGTCGGTATTATGAAAAGTTGTATCTTTGCAACCTCAAAACGAGAAAAGAGTTGTTTGAAATATTGACTTACAAGCCGATGTAACTCAGTTGGTAGAGTAGCTGATTTGTAATCAGCCTGTCGGGGGTTCGAGTCCCTTCATCGGCTCGGATTCTTTAACCAGGGTAACATTGGTTATAGATTTCGGGGGAGTCGCATAGCGGCAATTGCAACAGACTGTAAATCTGTCCTCTTCGGAGTTCATTGGTTCGAGTCCAATCTCCCCCACAAAACCTACAAAGAAGCGGAAGTAGCTCATTTGGTAGAGCGATAGCCTTCCAAGCTATAGGTGGCGGGTTCGAGCCCCGTCTTCCGCTCAGCAAAAAGCGGGACAACGGGACGAACTTCAAGCCCCAGCGCTTCCGAGTAACAAGCTGCAGTAGCTCAGCTGGTAGAGCGCATCCTTGGTAAGGATGAGGTCACCGGTTCAAATCCGGTCTGTAGCTCTTTTTAATACAAATTTTCAAAAGGACGAAGATGCTTCGCCCTTTTGAGATGTGAAAAAAAATGACACTATTTGTTAACATTTAATACGTATTAAAATGGCAAAAGAAAAATTTGATCGTTCTAAACCGCACGTCAACATCGGTACCATTGGCCACGTTGACCACGGCAAGACCACTCTGACCGCCGCCATCACCAAGGTGCTGGCTGAGATGGACCCCGCTCTCGCTGAGATTAAGTCCTTCGACTCTATCGACTCCGCTCCCGAAGAGAAAGAGCGCGGTATTACTATTAACACCGCTCACGTTGAGTATCAGACCGCAAAACGTCACTATGCTCACGTTGACTGCCCCGGCCACGCCGACTATGTGAAGAACATGGTTACCGGTGCTGCACAGATGGACGGTGCTATCCTCGTCGTCGCTGCTACCGACGGTCCTATGCCCCAGACCCGCGAGCACATCCTTCTCGCCCGTCAGGTTGGTGTTCCCCAGTTGGTTGTTTTCATGAACAAGTGCGACCTCGTTGACGACCCCGAAC